>CBFHQE010000065.1:0-16233 GCA_965657935.1 Maricaulis sp.
CGGCCTGCATTGAAAAGCGGGTCGTCCTCCATGCCATGGATCACAGCCTCGATTGCGTCCAACGCGCTGCCACCGCCCTGCAGCACAGCCTCGCCGCGATCTAGGGCAGCATGCATGGCGGCGCGGTACTCGGCCTCACGTTCAGCCGACATGCGCCCGCGCTCGATCACACCGGCTCCGCCATGGATGACCAGAGCCCATTCCGGCTGTTCCTGGGCGATGGAAATGGGCGCAAATACGGTCGCTGCCAACGCCGCCGCGAGTGCTTTGATCTTCATGGTGTTCCCCCTCGGTTGCGCTCAGGATGAACCGTTCGCAGAGCGGGGGCAAGCACAGCTAGATCGCAATTAAGTCAGGATCTTCGCCATCTAGCAGGTAGTGCGCGGCTTCATCGAGATTTTGCACAGCCCAGGCCAGGTGGCCCGCCCGCCGGAAGCCATCAAGAATGAAGGACAAGGCCTGCGGGTCTTCATTGCGATGCCAGACGGCAACCCGCCCGGGCGGAATGACGGCGGTCAAGGCCGCCAGCCGGTCTCCGGTTTCGCGAATTCGTTTCTCGTCATAGCTGGCGTTCCGTAAATCGATGAGCACAGATTCACACCCGCGCTCAGCGAGAAAACGCACCAGTTTCTGGCGCATCAACGCGACCCCGGGGCCCGTCTGCTCTCCGGTCGCACGCACCATCACCACCTGTCCATCCAGGGCTGTGGTCAGGAAGGTTTCCGATTGAGGCTCATCATTGCGCGGCATGGAGTGGCTCCTGGCCAGACCTTGCAGTAACGCCCCCACCTGCTCAACTCATAAGGGATAAACCCGGTCTATTGCATCGCCATCAGCGTGCACAACGGGCGCATGCCGCGTAAATTGCGGTGAGAGCGTGTGCCGGACGCGCCGTCGAAATAGAGCTGGATGCCCTGCACGGCCCAACCCGTTTCGCAATCGACGCGCTGGAAGTCGGTCGCACAATTGCCAAAGCTGGCCTCTGCAGTCTCGCCATTGCCGGAATGCAAGCGCACCACAGCGATGTTCTCATTGCGGTCCATACAGGCGCTCAACCCGGTGACCTCTTCAGCCACCCCCATCAACGCTGCCGATGCGTCGCGGACATGGCGCCCAACAACACGGCCCGCGCAGAATTGCGCGGTTCGTGGCGGCGCGCCTCGGAAGAAGGCGCGAACCTGGCAGGCGCGATTGCGGCGTTCGGTTATCTGAACCCCGTAGAGTGCGCCTGTACCCTGGCCCAGGATTGTGCTTTGAAATTCGCTGGCGGAACCGACGACCTGGGCGTCGCCTTCGCCGGCCACCATGGCAGCGAGACCAGACGCCAGAACAAACGTGAGAAGCATGCTGTTTGCCTTCATCATCAAATCTATCCCCGAGCAGGTCCGTAAATAGCGCGATGATGCGGTCTGGTCCTCTCGCGCTACATCACAACTGCGTGCTCATTCTAACGGGATGCCACAGAAGGCAGCGATTTCCTTCCAGGGCAGAGCGGCCGACAATATACCGACAGCGACAATTGCCAGCCCGGTTGCCGTGCGCATCCCGGGGCATGCGGCAAAACTCATCAGTCGGGCTGCACCAAAGGCCGACGCGAGAACCGCTGGCAGCGTGCCGACACCGAAGCCGGCCATGATTGCCGCGCCTTGCCCGGGCGAACCCGAGAGCATCGCGTAAAAAAGCGCAGCATAGACCATGCCGCACGGCAAAAGCCCCCAGAAAAAGCCGGCCATGACCGGCGTTGCTGCGCCCAGCTTTCCGCCCAACGGGGTTTGCGCCAATCGCATCACCCCTGACCCGACCCGGTCCAACCCGGCCAGTGCAGGCGCCCAGCCAGCGACCGACAGTCCGATATAGACCAGGGTGACGGCGCCCGCCCAACGCAGGATCAAGAACCCTTCAGCACGATCCGCTTCGAAATAGAACTGGCTCCCGATCGCGCCGAGTATCGCTCCTGCGATCATATACGCGGCGATGCGCCCGAACTGCGCTTTCAGGATAACGGCGCGCTGCTCATTCTCCGTCGCATCAGGCGCCAGTGTGAACATCAAACTGGCTGCAATTCCGCTACACATGCCAACGCAGTGAAGGCTCGAGGCAAAGCCTGCGAGCAACCCTCCGAGGATGCTGAGGTCGGCAAGACCGGCTGGCGGCATGTTCTTTCTCCTTGGCCTCGACCTTATGTCCCGGAATACTCACAAAAAACGTGTGGCGTAATGCCGCGCAGATTTCATCCGCCCGAAAGGCGAGTATGAGCGGGGAGGAAGAACATGGTCACTTTGAAGAAGGTTCGCAGGGACGCACCGTGGACATGGCTCAAACTGGGCTTTGAGGATCTGCGCCGTGCCCCGCTGGTTTCAATCAGCTATGGCCTCATCTTCGTGTTGGGTGGCCTGGCCATCAGCGGCACACTCTGGGCCTTTGGCGGTGAGGAAGCCATTCCGGTCGCGCTCAGTGGCTTTGCCCTGATCGGCCCCGCACTGGCGATTGGCATTTATCAGGTCAGCCGCGCGTTTGAACGCGGCGAAAAACCCCGCTTTCGGGTCGTGATTTCACGATACCCGTCGCGCATTTCACAGATCAGCTTTCTCAGCGTGATCCTGGTTCTGCTCCTGGTGTTGTGGTTCCACATCGCCCAGATTCTGCTGATAGTCATGGCGCCCTCCGGGCCACATAATCCCGCTGAGTTCATCGAGTTCATGCTGACAGCGCCTCAGGGCATGACTCTCCTGATTATCGGTACGGTGACGGGGGCCATCCTGGCGGCCTTTGCTTTCACGATCTCGGTATTGTCTTTCCCGATGCTCATCGATCAGGATGTGGACGCGGTCACGGCGCTAGTCGCCAGCTTCCGCTCGGTCCTGGCGCAGCCCTTCGTGATGATCACCTGGGCCTGGCTCATCGCCTTCATGGTGATTGCCGGCTCTGCCGTTTTCATCATCGGCCTGGCCTTCACCTTCCCCTGGATCGCCCATGCCTCCTGGTATGCCTACAAGGATTTCGATCCCAGGCCGGAACCGTCGGCTAGCGCAGCATCGAATTAAGGGGAACGCCCAGCCCTCCCGGGCGTCGCAATCTTGCCTCACTCACCGCCCAACGGTTTGTCGTCATCCATGAGGATGCGATGAGCCGCGCCGTCGAGGTCATCAAACTGGCCGGATTTCAGGCTCCACATGAAGCCGATCAAACCGGCCAGGCCCATCAGCAATGCGAGCGGGATCATCCAGATCAAAAACGACATCAGCGCGCGAGCCTCAATGCATTCAACGTGACCAGAAGCGAGGATGCCGACATGGCAATCGCCGCGATCAAGGGTGTGACAAAGCCAAACACCGCCAGGGGAACGGCGATCATATTATAGACTACGGCCAGGCCAAAATTCTCCAAAACACGGCGCTTGGCACCTCGGGATACTTCCAGGGCGCGGACGATGCGATCCAGCTTGTCGCCCTGCAGGACAAAATCTGCGGCGGCCTGCGAGATTTCGGCGGCTGATGCCAGCGATACCGATACGTCCGCAGCCGCGAGCGCCGGCGCATCATTGATACCGTCACCAACCATGGCGACCTTGGCCCCCTGGGCTTTAAAGGCCTGGATACGCTCGATCTTGTCCTGGGGTTTCAGCTCGGCCTGCCATTTCTCCAGGCCAAGCTCGTCGGCGATAGCAGCCACTGGAGCCTGGCGATCACCGGACAGCAGGATGACCCGGCATCCTCGCTGATGCAGGGCATCAATGGTTTCTCGCGCTTCAGGGCGCAACTTGTCTTCAAACCGGAAAACGACGGGGGCCTCACCGTCAACGTCCAACCAGGCCTCCGAATGCGGGGCGAAAGAGCCTTCAACGCCAATCCAGCGGGCAGAGCCCAGGCGGGCCTTCAAGCCACGCACCTGGCCCGCAACACCACCGCCTGGCGTTTCAACGACGCTGTCGGCGACCGCCCCCATGCCAGCCGCATCGGCGATGGCGCGTGAAAGCGGGTGTCGCGAAGTGCGCGCCAGGGCAGCGGCAATCTCGAAGGCACCGTCATTGATTTCGTCACGATTGACCAGGCGCGGCTTGCCAATGGTCAGCGTCCCGGTTTTGTCGAACACGATCGTATCGGCCAGCGCCAGGCGCTCCATCGCATCACCGGACTTCACCAGCACGCCATCCTTGTAAAGCCGCCCCGAGGCAACGACCTGCACCGCCGGTACTGCCAGCGCCAGCGCACAGGGGCAGGTAATGATCAAGACGGCAATGGCGTTGATAATCGCCGGGCGGGGCTCCCCCAGAATCAGGAACCAGCCCACCAGGGTCAGCGCCGCCAAGGTGTGCACGATCGGCACGTAAAGCTTGGCCGCCCGGTCAGCCAGGCGCACATATCGCGAACGCGACTGTTCACCGGCCTCGACCAGGCGTGTGATTTCCGCCAGCAGGGAGTTGTCACGATCAGCGGTCGCTTCCAGCACCAGCTTGCCATCCAGATTGAGCATGCCGGAAAACACTTCCGTGCCTGAGCGGGCCTCAACGGGCGCGGTTTCTCCGCTCACCAGCGAACCGTCCAAAGCGCTTTGCCCCTCAAGAATGCAGCCATCAACGGGAACCCGGTCACCGGCAGCCAGAACCAGATGATCTCCGGCTCTAACCTCACGAGCGGGCACAGCTTCCACAGAGCCATCATCGCGCAAGCGATTGGCTGTGGCAGCCTGCATGGCAGCAAGACCCCGGGCAGCCTGGCTGGCCTTAGCGCGCAGGCGCATATCGAGGAAACGCCCGATCAACAGAAAGAAGAGCAACATGACCGCAGCGTCGTAATAGGTCTCGCCATGGCCGATGGAAGTCTCGTAGATCGACAAGCCACAGGCCAGCAATACGGCCAGCGAAATCGGCACATCCATATTGACGTGCTTGTGTTTGAGCGCAGTGATCGCCGAGCGGAAAAAAGGTTGTCCCGCATACGCGGCCGCGGGCAAAGCGATCAGAGCCGAAATGCGGTGCATCAGTGACATCATCGCATCGGTCATTTCCAGTCCACCCGCCCAGACCGAGACCGAAAGCAACATGACATTGGCCATGGCAAACCCGGCGACCGCCATGGCGCGAAGCAGCTTGCGCTCTTCTTCCTTCTGTGGGTCAGCCTCGGTTTCCGGCTCATAGGCCGTGGCGGGATAACCCAGCGATGTCAGTTTGGAAATGAAGTCCGCCGCTGCACTGTCCTCACCGCGCCAGGCCAGGGCGAGACGGCCGGTGGAAAGGTTCAGCCGAACCTTTTCAACACGGGGATCCTCTTTCAGACCGGTCTCGATACGAGCGATGCACACGGCACAGGTCGCCCCGCGCACCAGCAGGTCCAGATGCGACTGGCCGTCCACATGGCGCACAAAGGCCTGAGGATCTGCCTGACCTGACGGCGGCGCGATATCTGCGGCGTCTATTGCAGCCATATCTCTTGTTCCAGCTCGAACGGGATCTCACCGGTATTGTTCGCGCGCACTCGCCACTGCCCGCTTTCCACAGCTGGCAGAACTGCCACATAAAGACCGTCTCGACGCTCCGCGAAGGTCAGAACCTGGTCCTGGGAGGTATCCGCCTGGTGGATCAGCTGGCCGGCCATCACGAGGCCGGGAATCAGCGCGTCATTCGCGTCCCGCATTTCGATCAGCAATTCATCGTCCGTCATGTTGAACCGAGCAGTCCAGCCCATTTCCGCTTGCTGGCGCCGACGTTCAAGCGTCTCGTTGTAATTTACGCCCTGCATGTAGGATCGCGGAACATCTTCACCCGGATGAGTGCGCAGAGCCAGAGTCACGAAAGTGGCGTTGACGCCAATCGTCACGCCGAAAAAAAGAAGAATGAGCACCAGGACGTGCCAGCCTCTCAGGGGTCGAAACCAGGATTTCATCGGCGGGCTCCAGTTACAAAAACAGTCGGGGTCACGGCATCCTCACCGGAGACGGGGTCAGTGACCCGGAAGACGAGGCGTTCACGGTCACTGTCGACCGCATCGGCCGGCAGGGTCAGATAGATCATGAAATCCTGGGTCTGGTCCGGTCCGACGGACAGCTGCATTGGCGCATCCTCTCGCGCGCCAACAACACGCACATCAAACTGCGCATCGCCCTCCAGCACCAGCTGGAATGTGCGCGCCTCTCCGGCCTTGTTGATGACCTTGAGATTATAGCCATTACGGACGGAGCCATCAGACAATGTCACGAAATTCGGGTTGCGGTCCCGCTGGGCGTTGAGCTCCAGCTCCGTGCGATTAACCAGGGCAAACACCATAACGACAGCAACAATCGTGAAAGCCACCGCGTAAACCATGGTGCGAGCGCGAATGAAGCGGTAGCGCGGCTTCTCGCCGGCAACAATCCGGTCGATATTGTCGTCGGTCTCATAGGTGATCAGCCCGGTCGGACGGTCCACCTTCTTCATGATGTCGTCGCACGCATCGATGCATAACGCGCAGTGAATGCACTCCAATTGCGGCCCTTCGCGGATATCGATGCCCATGGGGCAGACCGCAACACATTGATTGCAGTCGATACAATCGCCACGGCCTTCCCAGGGCTCGCCCTTCTTGTGACGCCCGCGGGGTTCGCCCCGGTCATGACGATAAGTGACGTTCACGGCTTCGCGATCCGTCATCGCCGCCTGGATACGCGGCCAGGGGCACATATAGGTACAGACCTGCTCGCGCATGGTGCCGGCAAGCGTGTAGGTGGTGAAGGTCAAAATCCCGGCAAAGAGATAGGCAGAGAGCGCGGCCTGACCCGTGAAAAAATTCTCCAGCAGGTCGAAGGCATCGTGGAAATACAGAATCCAGGCACCACCGGTCGCCGCGGCGATGACCAGCCAGACCGCGTGTTTGCCGACCTTGCGCCAAGCCTTGTTGAAATTCCAACGGGCCTTGTCCAGGCGCATGCGGGCGTTGCGGTCACCTTCGAACAGGCGCTCGACAGCGATGAAGAGATCCGTCCACACGGTCTGCGGACAGGCATACCCACACCAGACCCGACCAAACAGGGCCGAGGCCAGGAACAGGGCCAGCGCACCCAGAATCAACAGCCCGGTGATGTAATAGACTTCCTGAGGCCAGATCTCGATGAAGAAAAAATAGAAACGGCTATTGGCAAAATCGATCAGGACGGCCTGATCCGGAGCGCCATCGCCGCGGTCCCAGCGAATAAACGGAACGAGATAATAGATCGACAGCGTGACGGCCATCAGGAGCCATTTCAGGCTCCGAAACTTGCCAAAGACCAGCTTGGGGTAGATCTGTTCGCGCGCCTTGTAGAGGTCGCGCCCGGATGCGGCATTGACCGCCTCCGCCCTGGACCGGCGGACGCCGGGTGCCGCCATGCTGTTTTTGGATGCGTCAGACATGGCGACTTTAAACCCGGTTTTTACTAGGGAGACTATGCGACCTACTGCCCCGTGGGACGAGCTGTCGCAGAGTCTCTTTCACCGCGCAGATAGACATAGGCTGCGACGGCATCAATCGTGGCGTCGTTGAGGCGACCCTCCCAGAACGGCATCACGCCATAGGGACCACGGTGCACGATCTCGATGACCTGCTCACGGCTTGAGCCGTAGAGCCATTCCTGGTCCGCCAGATTCGGCGCGCCCTGGAACTGATCACCCGAGCCATCTTCCATGTGACAGCTGGCACACTGCATCATGTAGATCTCGCGACCTTCGGCATTGGCTTCCGCCAGACCGGACAGGCTGAGGACATAGTCGGACACATCGGCGATCTCGGAGCGGCTCAGCAGCTCGTCACGACCAAATGCCGGCATTTGCGAGAAACGCGTCTCATCATGCTCGGCGCGAATGCCAAAGCGGATCGTGGCGCGAATATCTTCATAACTCCCGCCCCAGAGCCAGACATCATCATTGAGGTTGGGATAGCCGACAAATCCCTGGGCACCCGCACCGTGACAGGTCGCACAATTGTCGCCGAAGACCGACTCACCCGCCGCCCGCACGAAGTTCAGCAGTTCAGGATTATTCTCGATCTCATCGATCGAGGTCCCGCGCAGGGCCTCGAAACCGGCTGCACGAGCCGCTTCAAGTTCAGCAACCGCCTCGTGCACATTGGCCCGTTCGGAATGATTGCGAATACCCCGCGTGTGGTCCTCCGAGGCGTCCATACCGGGCAGGCCCGGCCAGGCCGGCATCAACACCCAGTAGACAATCGACCAGGCCACGGTGGCGTAGAAAATCCACAACCACCAGCGTGGTAGCGGCGTATCAAGTTCCTTGATGCCATCCCACTCATGCCCCGTCGTAGCGGTGCCGGTGTGGTCGTCGCGTTCGATTTCGTTTTCGTGATCAGACATCGGTCTAGACCTCACTTCCCGCATCGCTCGCGGGCTTGTCGGCTTCGGTGAGCGGCGCGTTCGCAGCATTGTCGAAGCGCGCCTGGTTTTTCGGCCATAGGGCGTAGATCAACGCCCCGAGGAAGAGCACGACAAAGAGCAGCAGGCCCCAGGTCTGTGCGAAGCTGGACAGGATCTCATACATGGCCCTACCTCAAATTCTCGGCTTCTTCGGCCTCGTAGGTGGAGAAATCCACCATCGTGCCGAGCACCTGCATGTAGGCGATGAGCGCATCGAGCTCGGTCACCACATCCCGGTTGCCGTCGAAATCGCGGACCACAGCACCGGGATAGCGTTCCATGAAGCCATCATAGTCGTCGGCGAAGGGATCCAGCTGGGTGGTGATGTCGGACACCGCGGTGTCGAGCATCTCGTCCGAGTAAGGCACGCCAACCATGCGCAGGGCGCGCAAATTGGCAGCGACATTCTCGTAGTTCAGCTCGGCGGATTCCAGGAAGGGATAAGCCGGCATGATGGATTCCGGCACGACCGAAGTCGGCGCCCGCATGTGATCACGGTGCCATTCATCCGAATACTTGCCACCCACACGGGCCAGGTCGGGACCGGTCCGCTTTGAGCCCCACTGGAAGGGGTGGTCATACATGCTCTCGGCCGCGAGAGAATAGTGACCGTAGCGCTCGACCTCGTCGCGCAGCGGACGGATCATCTGCGAGTGGCAGTTGTAGCACCCCTCGCGGATATAGATGTCGCGGCCAAGCTGTTCGAGCGGGGTGTAGGGACGGACGCCCTCCACTTCCTCGATCGTCGAGTCGAGATAAAAGAGCGGTGCGATTTCGACGATACCACCGATGCTGACCGTCACCAGGACGCCGATCGAGAGCAACCACGATTTCTTCTCGAAGAACTCTTTGTGAAGAGTGCTCCAGAGGCTGGTGCGTTCTGACATGACGCCCCCCTATTCCGCGAGTGCCGGCTGAGGCACGACAGCCTCATCGGTCTCGGTCTCATCGCTCCGGATGGTGCGATACACGTTGTAGATCATGATCAGGGCACCAGCGAGGTAGAGCACGCCGCCCAGAGCACGGATGATATAGGAGATGTGCATGGCCTCGACGGTCTCCACGAAGGAGTATTCCAGGAAGCCGAGCGAATTATACGCACGCCACATCAGACCCTGCATGATGCCGGCAACCCACATCGAGGTGATGTAGAGCAGGATTCCGAAGGTCGAGACCCAGAAGTGCCAGTCGATCAGTGCCTTGGAGAACATGCCCTTCTTCTTCCACAGCCATGGAACCAGGCAGTAAAGCGCACCGAAGGAGACAAAGCCGACCCAGCCCAGAGCACCGGAGTGAACATGACCGATGGTCCAGTCCGTATAGTGCGAGAGCGAGTTGACGGCGCGGACGGACATGACCGGTCCTTCAAAGGTTGACATGCCATAGAAGGCGACGGACATCACCAGCATCCGCACAACCGGGTCAGTGCGCAGCTTGTCCCAGGCGCCCGAAAGCGTCATCAGACCGTTGATCATGCCGCCCCAGGACGGCATCCAGAGCATGATGGAAAAGGTCATGCCCAGTGTCTGCGCCCACTCCGGCAATGCCGTGTAGTGCAGGTGGTGCGGGCCGGCCCAGATATAGATGAAGATCAGGGACCAGAAGTGGATGATGGACAGGCGGTAGGAATAGACCGGACGCTGCACCCGCTTCGGAATGAAGTAGTACATGATGCCCAGGAAACCCGCGGTCAGGAAGAACCCGACTGCATTGTGGCCGTACCACCATTGTGTCAGCGCGTTCTGGACACCCGCCATCAGCGAGTAACTGCGTGAACCGAAGAAATCGACCGGCATGGCCAGATTGTTGACCACGTGGAGAACCGCGATGGTCAGAATGAAGGCAAGATAAAACCAGTTCGCCACATAGATGTGCGGCTCTTTCCGCTTCATCAACGTGCCCATGAAGACCAGGAGATAGGCAACCCAGACGAGGGTTAGCCACAGGTCCGCATACCATTCAGGCTCGGCGTATTCCTGTCCCTGGGTAATGCCGATCAAATAGCCGGACGCCGCAATGACGATGAAGAACTGATAACCCCAGAAAACGAACCATGGCCAGATCCCGCCGGCGATGCGCGTGCGGCACGTCCGCTGAACAACGTAGAACGATGTCGCTATCAATACATTGCCACCGAAGGCGAAAATCACCGCTGACGTGTGCAGCGGACGCAGGCGACCAAAGCTGAGAAAACCGAAATCATCGAAATTGAGGATCGGGAAGGCCAGCTGGAAGGCGATGATTACACCGACCAGCAGTCCTGCCGCACCCCAGAAAAGCGAGGCGATGACACCGGCCTTGACGATGTCCTCGTTGTATTCGGACTGGTCCGTGATCACGCCACCGCGTGCAGCCGCGCCGACCAGCAGAAAGATCCCTGTGAGAAAGCCGCCGAGAATCAGCCAGGACTGCCCTTTCATGGCAGCATCCGGCGCAAAGGCAGCAGCGAAGAGCGCCCACAGCGCCCCCAGAATTGTAATAAGACCAACGGCCGCCAAGTTTATGTCAAACCCGCTGCGCTGGAGAGATTGCGACGAAGTCATCGACGCCCCCGGTTAGTGGTTCCTGTCAGGACACCGGGGTACGCGCCCATCACCACAAAATCTGTATGGCAATTTGTCGCGCGGCAGGATGGTCCCCGTTCGAAGCGCAAATATCACACCGAATCCAAAAAAAACGACGGATCCGACCTTTGGGTTGCGTTTCAATACGGAGCTCCCCAAACTCAACACCAATGAGCTTGGCAAAAAGCTCAACAAGGGGAGTGAGCGAACACGAGCTCGAGGGGGAAATCGAATGCCGTCACAAACACATAGCTTCCGGTCGGAAGAAGAAGTGTTGCGCTTTCAAAAGCATGTCATGCGTTTTATTGCAAAGTTGGATCAAACGAACACCGCAAATAATGAGTGTTTGTTCTTGAGCAACAACAGGACAGTTCGCCGACAACTAGTCACCGTGGAGGCCACGAGCAGAGGTACTCTTGATGCGTTCAATCGATACCTGAACTCCGAGACGTCAATGCTCGAGGCCAGCGTTGCAGACGCAGTCTGAGCGCTAGAGCGACTGCCCGGTCTTCTTCCAGTCGTCCATGAACGCGGCGAGCCCCTTGTCGGTCAGCTGGTGCTTGACCAGCCTCTTGAGCACCGACGGCGGCACGGTCGCAACATCGGCGCCGGCAATTGCACATTCCTGGACATGCGAGGCTGAGCGAATTGATGCAGCCAGGACCTCGGTCTCGAAGCCGTAATTGTCGTAAATCATGCGCAGGTCGTGGATCAGCTCCATGCCATCCACACCCAGATCATCCAGCCGACCGATAAAGGGCGAGACATAAGTTGCCCCAGCCTTGGCCGCCATCAGCCCCTGATTGGCCGAGAAACACAGAGTGACATTGGTCTGGATGCCTTCGCTGACCAAAGCCTTACAGGCCTTGAGCCCGTCCCAGGTCAGCGGCAGCTTTACGACGACATTGGACGCCACGGCCGCGAGTTTCTTGCCCTCAGCGATCATCGCGTCAGCTTCCAGCGCCGTAACCTCGGCACTGACCGGGCCGTCGACCAGACCACAAATCTCGGTGATCACCTCAATGAAATCGCGTCCGGATTTCATGATTAAGGAGGGATTGGTGGTGACGCCATCAAGAAGGCCGACATCGGCAATATCACGGATTTCGGAAACGTCTGCGGTGTCGACGAAAAACTTCATGGCTGCGCCCTCGCTGGCTGATTGTCTGCCTAGCGACATGACATGTTCGCGGGCGCCTGCCAAGCCGAGATCAGGCGGCAAACACGCGATCAGCCATTTCGTCAATAAATCGCTCGCACGTGTCCGGCTGGGTGACCAACGGCATATGTCCCACACCGCTCATCCGCACCAGGTGAAGCTCTGGCTGTGCGGCCTGAATCGCATCGATATGCATATCGGCTACCAGCACGCCGTCATCATCACCGTAAAGCATGCCCAATGGCGCGGAGAGCTGTGTGTACATCTCCTGTTGTGCACCGATATCAACCGGCACGGCATGCATGTCCGTTGAAGCCGCATAAAAGGCCACCGGTCGCAGCGACAACAGTCCACCGCCGCGCGTGCGGAAATCCTCTGGCACGGGCTCCGGTGCAAAAATCGCCTCCACCACCGCCGCACCATTGCGGATCGAGGCGGGTACGGCAATCGTGTTGGCAATCAGGCCGCGCACCGCCGGGTTCGGCACAAACAATCCGCTGAAGACCTCCGGAGCGCTTTCCTGCACAGCGGTCAGAGGCGACACCATCGCCAGTCCACCGACCAGTTCCGGATGATCAATCGCCAGTCGCAGGGAAATGGCCCCCCCCAGCGAATGTCCCACCACCAGAGGCTTTTCAATCCCCTTGCGCCGGATGAAGTCCGCAATCATCTCAGCCTGGTTCGGCAGGCGAGCCAGCTCGTCATTATCCCGCTCGGAATGCCCGCACCCCGGTCGATCGATCGCGATGACGTGATACCGTTCAGCCAGGCGGTCGATCATCGCATAACCGAAATTGTGGAGATTTCCGCCCAGACCATGGATCAATAACAGGGGGCGCCCCTCGCCCTTCTCCACATAGTGGAGGCGACCGCCTTCGACATCCTGAAAGGCGCCAGCCGGGGTCATCGCCTTGGACACCTTGCCGGCAATATAGGCGGAGAAGGCCGCCAAACCGATCAGGGCCAACATCACGATCAGCAAAAGCACGCCGAGAATTGACAGAGCCAGTTCCATTTCAGTCCTCCGATTTCGCCTTGCCGAGGCGACCTGCCATCAACGCCCAGTAATTCGAGGGCATGAAACGTTCCATCCAGTGCAGCACATGGGCATCCTTGCCAACCAGCACGCGAGGCTTGCGGCGTTCCACGCCACGCAGAATGATGCCGGCGGCCTCGCGGGGCGGCATGACCAGGTTTTGAGCCGCCTGTTTGAGCCCCGCTTCGACTTCATCCTCAGTGGCGGCTTCGGACATACGTGCCGATTTGGCGATATTCGTGTTCACGCCGCCAGGATGCACTGTCGTGACAGATATATCCGACCCCGCCATTTCGTGACGCAGGGCATCGGAAAAGCCGCGAACACCAAATTTGCTGGCACTGTAGGCCGTCTGTCCGGCGGGGGCGATGACGCCAAAAATACTGGAGATATTGGTGATATGCCCGCCGCCGCTTTCATGCATCAAGGGCAGGAAGGCCCGTGTCATGCGGATCGGTCCCCAGAAATTTATGCTGACCAGCCATTCAAAATTTTCCTCGGACAGCTGTTCAAACGTACCGCCCGCCGCGACGCCGGCATTGTTAAAGAGCAGATGCGCCTCGCCATGTTCAACGCGAACCTTGTCGGCAAAATCGGCGATGTCGCCGCGCCGACCCACATCAAGCCGCGTCGCGGTGACCTTGCGCTCATTGCTGGCAAGCGCGTTTGCGACCTCGGTCAGCGCGTCCTCATTGATATCCGCCAGCGCCAGATTGCAGCCCCGCTCGGCCAGGTCGACAGCAAGCGCACGTCCAATTCCACTTGCGGCACCGGTGATCACCGCAGTCTTGCCGGCAAACTCCAGACGTCGACTCATTCTGCCGCTGCCGCGGTTTCAGTGCTTGGCGAAACCTGCGCTGCATCAACACGCCCGAATTTCAGCGCACCATCCTCCAGCCGGCCGTAACGGATGGCCATCATGTCCTTGATATAGTTCTGATAAGTCCGCCAGGGCGGCTTGGTGCCCTGACGCGGCAGATAGGCCTCGGCGCGCTTGATATAGCCAGATTTCAGGTTCAACAGCGGCATCGTCTCCAGATCCGCCGGCGGTTCCGGTACGCAGTAATCATAGCCCTTCTTCTGCATATGCTTGATCAGGCGGCAAACCCGCTCACATGTCAGGTCAATCTTCAGCGTCCAGGACGCGTTTGTATAACCAAAGGCGATCGCCATGTTCGGGATCGGGCTGAGCATCATGCCGCGATAGCTGATCGACTGGTGCGGATCGACCGGCTGACCATCCAGATTGAATTCCATCCCGCCCGCGAGCAGCATTTCCAGCCCGGTTGCCGGTATGATCACATCCGCTTCAAGATGCTCACCGGATTTCAACTGGACCCCCGTCTCGGTGAAACGCTCGATATGATCTGTTACGACAGAGGCCTGGTCATTCTTGATCACGTCGAAGAAATCGCCATCAGGCGCCGCGCAGAAACGCTCGTCCCAGGGATTATATTTGGGCGTAAAATGTTTCTCGACATCCATCTTGTCGCCAAGCTCGGCGCGGATGTGTTTCATCACCATATTGCGGATCATCTGTGGGTGGCGTTTCGCCAGCTCAAAAAAGATGATGGAAATCAGAACGTTCTTGATCCGGGTGGCGGAATAGGCCGCACGTCTTGGCAAGATTTTTCCGAGGAAGTTGGCAACCGGATCCCGGGCCGGGCGCGGCGCGATATAAGTCGGTGACCTTTGCAGCATCGTGACATGCCCGGCCCTGTCCGCCATGGCCGGAACCAGAGTCACAGCCGTTGCGCCGGAGCCGATAATCACCACTTTCTTGCCAGAATAGTCAAAGTTTTCCGGCCAAAGCTGGGGATGAACAATATCGCCCTTGAAGTCCTTTTCACCCTCGAAATTGACGACATGGCCGTGATCATACCGGTAATAACCAGAGCACATCATCAAGAAGCGACACTCAAAGCGAACACGCTCGCCTGTGTCGGTCCGCTTGGCCGTCACCTCCCAGCGCGCGCTCGCACTGTTCCAGTTGGACTCGATGACCCGGTGTTTGAAACGGATGTGCGGCGTTATTCCGGCCTCATCAGCAGCCTCGGTGACGTAACGCTTGATATTCGGCCCGTCGGCAAAGACCTGACCGTCTTCCCAGGGTTTGAACGCATAACCGAATGTATGCATGTCGCTGTCGGAACGAATACCGGGATATTTGAACAAGTCCCAGGTTCCCCCGATGTCGTCCCGGGCTTCTAGAACCGCAAAACTCTGGTCAGGACATCGCGTCGTCAGATGATGCGCAGCGCCAATACCGGACACGCCTGCACCGACGATGAGAACATCGACCGTTTGAGACGGCGAGAATGCTTCGGACATGCTTCCTCCCTGCCCGCTACGCCGGGCTTCTTTCGAATAGTGAACACTGTTCGCTAAATCATGGCAAGCGGTGCTGCCACGCCCCTGCACCCGGCCCCACAAATACATAGGCAAACCAGTGCAATTCTTAGCGAATCTGAAAGCTGGATTTGTTAGAGAACCAGCCTAGTCTTCGACGCAAGGTGGACAGACAGGCTCTGCATGGTCAACGACCACACGATTTCACAAGCCCTGAAAGGCCGGATTCTCGCACGCACCTGTGGGGCGTTCTGAATTGTCTTGCTGGTCTATCTCGGCCTGGTTTCGCTGACGATGCCGGGCTGGTCTCCGGCCAAGATCGCCGGGCTTGTCGCCGCCTCCAGCTTCCTGGTCATCGCCGTCATCGCCTGGCGCGGCATTGCCTATTCAGTTTGCGGACACCTGTTCATTGGCCTCGCCGAGCTGATGGCCTTCGCAGCAGCGCTGACCAATGGCGGTATCGTGGGCTATGTCACCCCATTCCTGATTATCGCGCCGATGGCCGCGGGGTATTTCCTGTCGCTACGGTCCTCGATGTTCTTTGCCGCGACGGCGGTCGGGCTGCTCGGACTTCTGTTATATCTGGACGGCTCCGGAATCGTTACGCCCACGCCCTATTCTGCAGATGCGGAACGTGTGGCCAGCTTCATCCTGCTCTCCACGACAACCATTCTTGGACTGGTGTGCGTGATGGCCTTCGCCGGTGCGACCCAGAGAATGTTGGAAGAAGCGCGCCAGGCGGAACA
>CBFHQE010000066.1:0-16049 GCA_965657935.1 Maricaulis sp.
CATTGGCAATGCTCAGCGCCTGTACACCCAGCTGCTGACGCACCATCAGGGCATTCAGCTTGGCACTCTCCTCGCCGAGATCCGCGTCGACCAGATGGCCGATGCTGGCCTCTGTGACGTCGGCCTGTTTCTGGACCAGCACCTTTTGCACTTCCAGTGTCCGCAGCGACGTTCCCAGGCGCGAAACGGCAGCGTTCACATCCGTCATCGACGTATCAAACGTGTTGATCATGGCCTGATCCGGCTGGGTCAGTATGTGGGCGGTGTCGGGATAGGGCAGCGTTCCCGTCAGGGCGACATCAACGATACCGCCGCCATCGCTCATGTCTTCCGCCGCAATAGTCATCGTATCACCCGGCGCCGGTCCGGTGACGACTTTCAGATCATCCGCTCCGGTTTCAAGGATATTGATGCCGTTGAAGGATGCAGCCTCCACCAGGCGGGTCATTTCATTGCCCAGTGACACATATTCGCCCATAAGATTGCGCCAGCTGGCCTCGTCAAGACTGGTATCGGTGGCAGCGATCAGCTTGCTCTTCATTTCAATCATGATGTCGGAAATACCGGTGGCCGCAGCGAGCGCGACTTCAACAACGCCGCTGGCAGCATCCATGGAGCGCATGGCCGTTTCGCGCCCACCATTGGACGCACGCATGCCCTGGGCCAACGCCCAGATCGTGCCATTATCCTTGGCACTGCCGACCTTCAGCCCCGTTGCAATACGCGTCTGGACCTCGAGCGTGTCTCGGGTCAGACGATCGATATGCTGCAACGCTGCATTTGTTTCGGCCATGGAATGAACCGAAAAGCCCATCCAGCCTACTCTCGCCACCTACGGTATCCGCCGGTTTTCCGGTCGGATGTCTGGCCCCGCTTATACGGGTGCCAGCCTTCAGTGTGCCGAAACAGGGTTAGCGGAAGGTTGATGCATTTGAAGAGTCTTGCCCCCTCGCAATCGTCAGCAAAACCGCTAGTTTGCCAGTATGAGCAAGCCGCCTGCTGATCCCGACGCGTTCAAACGCGCCCTCTCCATTACCACCCGCGCCATCGCGGGGGAGAAAGATATCGATGTGCGTTTTGGCGGTGATGTTGCCGGGCTGAGTGGTGGACGCATCGTCCTGCCCAACCCCGGCAATGAACCCTCCCCGCGGGCCGCGGCGGCCGTGCGGGGTCGGGCCGATGCGCTGGCCCTCCGCCTGGCCCATCACAACGAAACGGAACACGTCAAATCCCTGCCACCCGGCGCGACAGCCCGAGCCATCTTCCACGCTGCCGAGCAGGCGCGCGTTGAAGGCATCGGAGCCCGGGAGATGGCCGGCGTCGCACAGAACCTGGACGCCTCACTGATCCAGCGCTGCAAGCAGAAAGGCTGGCAGCGGGTCGAAGACCGCCACGGCGCGCCGATGGAAGAAGCCATCGCGATGCTGATACGCGAACGCATTTCCGGCCGCCCGGCCCCGGTCGAGGCGCTCGGCTTGATGACAGCCTGGCGCGATCAACTGGAAAACCTCGCCGGCCTCTCCCTCGATGCGCTGGCGGGCAATGCCAATGATCAGGAAGCTTTCGCGACTGCCCTGCGCACGGTGATCCAGGATCTCGACCTGGCCGACGAGCTGGGTGGGGACCCGGAAGAAAGTGAAAATCCTGACGACGAGGATGAAGGCGTCGATCGGGAACAGCGCACGGGCGAGGACGAACAGCCCGATGGCGATGATGGCGGCGATCCCGATACGCCTGATGCCTCCGGCACCGCGGCTGACGAGGACGAGATCACGGCGGACACCGATGACCTCGATACACGGGTCGAGGCGATGGATGATGATGGCGCCGCCCAGACAACCATGCGCCCCAACTGGCGCCCGTCAGACGATAGGAATGCCAAGGCCTACAAGGTCTTCACACGCGAGTTCGACGAAGTCGTCCACGCCACCGACATGTGCGACACGGAGGAGCTGGAACGCCTGCGTCGTTATCTCGACAACACGCTGAAAGGCCTAGACCAGGTCGTCGGCCGCCTTGCCAACCGCCTGCAGCGCCGCCTGATGGCCCAGCAGGAACGCGCCTGGAAGTTCGATCTTGAAGAGGGCGTGCTCGACGGGTCAAGGCTGGCCCGTGTGATCGCCGATCCGACCCTGCCGCTGTCCTACAAGCTGGAAAGCGATACCGAGTTCCGCGACACCATTGTCACGCTGTTGATCGACAATTCCGGCTCCATGCGCGGTCGTCCGATCACTGTCGCCGCAGCCTGTGCCGACATTCTGGCTCGCACGCTGGAGCGTTGCGGTGTGAAGACCGAAATCCTCGGCTTCACCACCAAGGCCTGGAAAGGCGGCCAATCCAAGGAGAGATGGCTCAAGGACGGCAAACCATCCCAACCCGGCCGCCTCAATGACCTGCGTCACATCATCTACAAGGCCGCCGACACGCCGTGGCGCCGCGCCCGGTCGAACCTTGGCCTGATGATGCGCGAAGGTCTCCTCAAGGAAAACATCGATGGCGAGGCCCTCTTGTGGGCCTGGAAACGCCTGGCCACACGCCCGGAACAACGCCGCATCATGATGGTGATTTCCGATGGCGCACCCGTTGATGACGGCACCCAGTCCGCCAACTCGGCCGGATATCTGGAGAAACACCTGCGCGAAACGATCACCATGATCGAGAAACGCTCCGAAGTAGAACTGCTCGCCATTGGCATCGGCCACGATGTCACCCGCTGGTATCGCCGCGCCGTCACCATCAATGATGTTGACCAGCTCGGCGGTGCCATCACCGACCAGCTGGCCGCCCTGTTTGACGAGGATGGTGGACCAACGCCCAGCTTCTCCGGCGGCGCGGCTCCGGCGATGAAGAAGGTGGATTTCTCCTCCATCGCCGGGCGCGTCTAGCACGATCTAGTCCTCCGCCACCACGCGACGCAATCCCTCTGCATAGATCGTCGGGATGACCTGCATGTGCGTGGCATTGGGAACGACGATGGGTGTGACCTCGCTGTCCAGACCGCTGTCAGACAGGAAGGTGTCGATCGCTTCGCGCGTCGCACTTTCCTCTGACCCGACCGCGATGAAAATCTCCGCTGGAGGACGCTGGGCTGCATAGGCCCCGGCCAGGGCGCTGGCCCATTCCACCTCTTCCTCCATCGACGGGCTGGAGTCGATGACGCCATCGACTTCCTCGTAGCGGGCCGCTTCCAGCGCCACACGACCACCGGAAGAATGGCCATAAACAAATACCTCTCCCAGCTCAAACGGGACTGTCTCGCGGATCAAGGGCAAGGCTTCGGCGACAACAGCGCGTGTGAATTCCGCGAGCCCGGCTCCACCGTCCTGCGGACTGTAATCGGCATTGCGGCCGGCCATCCATCCGTTGAGCGAACCATAGCCGATACCGGCCACGACAAGCGGCGGCGCACTGTTCTCGAACGACATCAGGCGCGCCGTATCCGAAGTGAGACCAAACATGATGTCGCCATCCATGACGATGACCAGCGGAAGGGCTTCACCGTCCGGAACCTGACGGATCGGTCCCGCAAGATAGATCTGGCGATCGCCCTCGAGGCTCTGCGAGGACCAGGTGACCTGATGGGTGAGTGGAAGTTCGACCGGGTCCAGAACCAGTGCGTCCTGGACAAGAATAGCTGCAAGCATGCCGAAAAACATGACAGCCCCCTGTTCTATAAACGCCCGATCCCGGTTCGCAGGATAGCCCGATCCTGCCAGCGCGGCCTTAAAAGGCTGAGAGATCGATCACGGGGCCGTTACCCGCCAAGCGCCATCCAGAACAGGATCCCGCCGATCGGAAAGAAGAACGCCCAGGACAAATGTTTGCCTCGGCTCAGTATCAGCGCGATCACGCCACAGAACACAAAAGTGCCACCGAATACGACAAGCGTCAGCTGGCGGAACTCCGCGATAGCCAACCCATCCAGTACCAGCACAGCGGCCAGGGCAAACCACATCACAGTCAGTAGATGCCAGCCCGCCTTAAGCGTCACCCGGCTCATCGTACGACTGCCCAGAATAGTTGGCAGGTCCTCCCGCACCACGATCGGCGCGATCAGGCGTTTGCCGCCAATAACGGAGTGAAACAGACCAACGAGAACAAGCAGGACTGCAGCGATCAAACTGAGCATGGGCGCCTCCAACAAGGATCGCGGCGGATCCTATCGAAGATTTCCATACATGGGCGGATGGGCACTATGTCTGCGGTGTGTCGTCGCGGTGCACACGACCCATCTTCCCCGGAGGGGGGAGGATCTACGCTCCACTAACACCCCGGACATTGGTGGAAGCTGTCGGGATGTTCCCAGGTCACCTCACCATCCACGACCGTCATCCACGGTGTCACCGTCAGGATGTCAGCGTATTCGATGGTCATGATATCGCCGGAGAAAATGCTGAAGTCGGCGCGCTTGCCTTCCTCGATCGAGCCGAGCTCGTCCTCGCGGAAGGAGGCATAGGCCGGCCAGAGGGTGAAGAGTTTGAGCGCGTCATCGCGTGACAGCGCCTCTTCTGGACGCCAGTTCTCGCCCTGGAAGCCGGACAGATCGGCGCGGGCCACGGCGGCATAGAACTCGATCCGCGGATCGCCCTGTTCGACCGGCGCGTCGGATCCGCCGGTCAAGTGGGCACCATGATCCAGCAGGGTCTGCCAGGCATAGGCACCATCAAGACGGTCCTCGCCCAGACGGGCGGGTGCGAAATGCAAGTCACCAATGGCGTGTGAGGGCTGCATGGAGGCGATCACACCCAGCTCGGCAAAACGCGCGAAATCATCCGGGTGGACGATCTGGGTATGTTCATCGCGCCAGCGATGGTCTGGAAGAGCCCGTTCATCGGCCGGGACCTGGGCTTGGGCTTCCTCGACCCAATCCAGCAAGAGGCGATTGCCGCGGTCACCGATCGCATGGACATTCATCTGGATGCCATTGCGCAGGGCCTCGATGAAGACGCCCACCGTCTCGTCCGGTTCGGCGATGTTCAGGCCAGCCGTATCCGGGCGATCACTGTAGGGCGACAGCAAGGCCGCACCGCGTGAGCCCAGTGCTCCGTCCATGTAGAGCTTCACCGCGCGGGTAATCACCATGCCATCATCGGCAATGCGCGGCACTTCCCGCGCCAGCTCGGCAAATCCGCCCGGATTAATGGAGACATAGACGCGAGTGGACAGGCGATCCGCTTCGGCCAGACCCTCGATCATCTCGACATCGGCATAGGGGACCGACATGTCATGTGCCCCGGCCCAGCCCAGGCTGGCCAGACGTTGCGATCCCTCGGCATAGATATCTGCGCGTACATCACCTGTGGGCGCCGAAACGAGGCTACTGACCGGATACATAGCGGTATCGATCAACATGCCGGTCGGCTCTCCGTCGTCGTCAAACAGTATCTCACCGCCCTCAGGCGCGACACTGTCCCGGGTAATGGCGCCAGCGTCCAGAGCGGCCGAATTGGCGACCAGGGCATGGCCGTCGGCACGAACAAGAATCACAGGGTTGTCAGGGGATACCGCGTCGAGGTCCTCGCGATTGGGGAACCGCGCCTCCGGCCAGTGGGTTTCGATCCAGCCGCGACCAAAGACGACCGTGCCCGCATCCGCATCGGCAACTGTTTCGGAAACTCGCTGCACCAGTTCTTCGATCGAGGTCACGGCATCAAGGTTCAGCGTGCGCTCGCGTGAGCCAACGCCAAGAACGTGCACATGACTGTCGGTGAAACCTGGATACAGGGCACCACCATTCAGGTCGACGATGCGGGTATTGTCGCCGAGATACTGCTGCGCCTGAGCCTCATCGCCAACATAGACGATGCGGCCATCGCGGGTCACCACAGCCTCGGCCCGGCGCTGATCATCATTGGCGGTATAGATCTCACCGCCCCAGAAAATCAGGTCTCCCGGCTCGATCAGCGCGCCTGTCTGTGCGGCAGACGGCGCTGTTCCGCTGGTTGGCTGAGCCGAATTTTGCGGCTCGGCGGGGGTTTCCGTCGGGGCTTGCCCACAGGCAGCCAGTGAAATCGCAGCGGCCGATGCCAGCCAAACAGACAAACGCATGGTGTTCCCTCCCCAGTGTCGGGAGGCAAGCTAGCCCTCACGCGCACAAACAACAACGCCCGCTGCAAGCAGCGGGCGTTGATAATTCCGTTTCCGGAAAACTGTTAAGCCTCGTTGGCCTTCTTCAGTTCGCGCTTGATCTTGAGCGCGCGATCGGAAAGCTGCTCATCGCGAGCTTTCAGAAGGAAGGCGTCCAGACCGCCGACATGGTCGACGCTGCGCAGTGCTTTAGCAGCAATACGCAGTTTGAAACCGCGACCCAGCTTGTCAGACGTCAGGGTGACATCGCACAGGTTCGGCAGAAAACGGCGGCGGGTTCTGTTGTTCGCGTGGGAAACATTGTTTCCCGTCATAACACCCGTACCGGTCAAATCGCAGCGACGCGCCATAGTCGCACCTTTCAAACAATTATATTCTTTGCGCAGAGGCCTTGCAGCCAAAGCGGGAGCGGGCGAGATAACGGAGTGGACCGGCTGCGTCAAGCTCATGGCGTTCATCTTGCAGTCGGTTTTAAGGTATTATTGCAGTTGGGCGGACATGTAAAAGGGCCGGCGGGGCCGGACTTGAGGAGAGTAAAGCGTGAAAAAGGCAATGATTCTAGCGACCGGACTGGCACTTGCGACAAGTGCGATGCCGGCGGGCGCTGACGATGCGGCAGAAATCACCAACACCGCAGGCGAAGGCGTGACGGTGCAATACGCTGGCTCGGTCATGATTTTCCAGGTCGCCAATATCGTCATTTCCAGCACGTTCCAGGAAGAGACATATCAGGCTTCCGCCCGTTTCACCGCCGCGGGCCTGGCGGCTCTGTTCACCGATGCGGATATCGAGGCCGGTGTCAGCGGCTATCGCGAAGGACCGCGTCTGCAGCCCTGGCGCTACAGTCACCTGAACCATGCCAGCTCGAAGAATCGAATCGTCGGCATCGACTTTCCGGAAGGCGTTGCCACCCCGGATATCAATCCGCCCTTTGGAAATATGGGTGAACCGCCCGCCAGTGCCGAGGAACGCTCGGGCGCCGCTGACCCGCTCTCGGCTCTGTTGAGCGTGGGCCTGGGCTCTGTCGCCGACGAGAATGGCCGTTGCGCCGGCACCCTGCCCATCTTTGATGGTCGCGCGCGTTACAATCTTCGTTTTGAATATGGCGGCGAGGACCGCATCCGCACCCGCGCCTGGCGTGGCGATGCCCAGGTCTGCCACGCCTATTACGAGCCAATCTCCGGCTATGAGGAGGACGAGTTCCCATCCGATGACGTGATCGCCGAGCCCATCACCATGTGGTTCGCCCCGGTCGAAGGCACCAATATCCACGTCCCGGTCCGCATCCGCACCAATGCCGGCTTTGGTGGCGCCACGATTACGGCTCGCTCGATCCAGGCGCATTAGAAGCCAGGCGCACTACAGGACTGGCTGCCGACCTCGCAAAATCCGGTCACTGGCCCTAGATAGGCAATGATCAAAAAGGGATGGCGAGATGGCCATGAGATCTGGCGCGCCGGAAAATATCACTGCCGCGCTTGGGCCGACCAATACGGGCAAGACGCACCTCGCGGTCGAACGCATGCTGGCCTATGGTTCCGGCATGATCGGCCTGCCCCTGCGTCTGCTTGCGCGGGAGATTTATGATCGTGTCGTCGCTGCAAAGGGCGCAGGTCTGGCCGCCCTGATCACGGGCGAGGAGAAGATCGTCCCGCGCACCGCGCGTTATTTCGTCTGCACGGTCGAATCCATGCCGATGACCCGCCAGGTGGAGTTTGTCGCCATTGATGAGGTCCAGCTGGGCGCGGATCGCGAACGTGGCCACGTTTTCACCGATCGCATGCTTTATGCTCGCGGCAGCCAGGAGACCATGCTGCTGGGGTCGGACACGATGAGCGGCATGATCCGCTCGCTCGTGCCGGATGCCGAACATGTCGAGCGTGAACGGTTTTCGCAGCTCAGTTATACCGGCCCCGCCAAACTGACACGCCTGCCCCGGCGCTCCGCCATCGTCGCCTTCTCCTCGGAGTCCGTTTACGCCATCGCCGAACTGATGCGCCGTCGCCGCGGCGGTGCTGCGGTGGTCATGGGCGGACTGTCGCCGCGCACACGCAACGCCCAGGTCGAACTCTACCAGTCCGGGGAGGTGGACTTCATGGTCGCCACCGATGCCATCGGCATGGGACTGAACATGGAGATCGAGCACGTCGCCTTTGCCGAGAGCCGCAAGTTTGATGGTGTAAAACACCGCCGCCTGAGCCCAGCCGAACTGGGACAGATCGCCGGGCGCGCCGGGCGTTTTCGAACCGATGGCACATTTGGCGAAACCGCTGAGTGCCTGGAGTTTGACCCGGATATCGTCAGCGCCGTGGAAAACCACAGCTTCGGCCCGGTTGAACGCCTGCAGTGGCGCAATCCGGATCTGGATACATCCAGCATTGATCGCCTGCAGTACACGCTGAACAAGCCGGCCTACAATCCGGTTCTCGAGCGGGTGCGCGAGGCCAGTGACGAGCGCGCGCTGAACATCCTGGCCGTGGACAAGGACATCACGGATCGGGCCCGCTCACCCGGCTTGGTCGCGCGTCTGTGGGATGTCTGTCGGCTACCCGACTTTCGCAAGGCGACCATTGATGCGCATGCCCGTCTGGTAAAATCCATCTACATGCACCTGAGCCAGGGAAATGGCCGCCTGCCCAACAGCTGGATGCAGGCGCAGTTTGATCGCCTCGACAAGACCGCTGGCGGTGTCGACGCCCTCGCCTCCCGCCTGACATTTGTGCGCACCTGGGCTTATGCCGCACACCGATCGGACTGGACAGAAAAGCCGGAATACTGGCGTGATCGCGCGCGTCAGGTGGAGGATCGCCTGTCCGATGCCTTGCATGAAAGACTGATGCAGCGCTTTGTGGATCGACGCACCCAGGCCCTGGTCAAGGGTTTACGGGATGACAAACACCTGCTTGCCGGGGTATCAGCCAGCGGAGAGGTAACGGTTGAGGGACACTATGTGGGTCGGCTAAAGGGTCTTACCTTTGAGCCCGACGCGCAGGGAAAGGACCTCAGCGCACGAGCCTTGCGTTCCGCAGTTCTGCGGGCCCTGCGACCGGAAATGGACAGACGATTGAGTGAACTGACGAATACGATCGCCGTAAACCTCTCCATCGAAGAGGACGGCCACCTGAAAACCGGTGACGATGTCATCGGCAAGCTGATCACGGGATCCGACCTGCTGCAGCCGGGCATCAAAAGCCTTGGCGGAGAGCTGGGCTCGGCCGAGAACCAGGCTGCCGCCAAGGCGGCATTGCGCGACGCGGTCGACATGAAGATACGCGAGACGCTCAAGCCCCTGTTTGATCTCCGCGGCGCGTCTGACCGCGATGACATACCGGGCGCAGCGCGCGGTGTGGCCTGGCGGATGTATGAAGCCGGTGGAGCGATCGTGCGATCGGAAATCGCTGACGACATCGCGGCGCTGGACCAGGACGCGCGCCGCGCCCTGCGACAACTCGGCGTGCGCATTGGTCAGCACATGATTTACATGCCGATGCTGGTCAAACCGGCACCATCACGCCTGTTCGCCCTGCTGCGTGGCGTGTTCAACAACGATTCCGATCTCAGCTGGCTGCCAGCGCCCGGCCTGACCTCGGTGGTCAATGATCGCGCGCATTCCCGCGCAGACTATGCCGCTGTCGGATTTTATCCCTGTGGATCCCGCGCCGTGCGTTTTGACATGCTTGAGCGCCTGGCCGACGAGATTCGCGAAGCCCGCAAGACACTGGAAAAGGGGCGTTTCCCGCTGACGGCCAATATCATGGCTCTGATGGGTTGCTCCGTCGAAGATGCACGCGGCGTACTCTCTGCACTGGGATACAAGCGTTATCAGAAGGGCCCTGACCCGGAAAAGGCAGAGGGCGAAATCTGGGGGGCAAAGCCCGGCCGTCGACCGGCCGCCGCGCCACCTAAAAAACAGGCCAGGCCTGCTCCGACCTCCGCGCCAATCGATCCGGACAATCCCTTTGCCGCCCTTGCGGCTCTCAAACCGGTCAAGGACGAGGCTGCGCCGAAAAAGAAACCTCGTCGGCGGAAGAAAAAGAAACCAGCCGGACCGGACGCCGGTACGAGCACCGCTTCGCCTGTCGAGACTCCCACCGAGGTGGACGTCGCGGCGCAAGCGGCAGCTGTCGAGACCGTCGCCTCCGAAGCGGTCACCGAGACAGCCGTCGCGGAAACAACGGCCCCTGCGACAAGCGCACCCAGCACTCCGGAATGAGTGAGGGCGGCACTGACGCCCAGCGCATTGATGTCTGGCTGTGGCATGCCCGCTTTTACAAAACCCGCACCCTGGCCAGCCGGGTCGTGGCCAATGGCCGCGTGCGCCTGGTTCGTACAGGCCAGACCCGGCGCATTTCCAAGGCCTCGGCAACCCTGGCCGTCGCGGATGAATTGACCTTCCCGAGGAATGGGAAGATTGTTCGCATCAGAATTCTGGCCCTGTCCACGCGACGTGGACCGGCCAGCGAGGCACAGACCCTGTTCGAAATGCTCGACGAGGACTGAGCCGTGCGGCAATTGGGGGCGAAATGAGCTTTCTGAAAAAAATCTTCGGCGCCAAGGCGACCAGCAGCAATCCCGAGATCAATCCACATGTGGCCGCCACGGCCCTGCTGGTCGAAGCCGCACTGGCCGACGGCATTTATGCCGATTGCGAGCAGGACCAGATCCTCGAAACCCTCGGCGCCGCCTTCAAGCTTGAAGGTGACGAGGCCAAGATCATTCTGGACAAGGCCGAGGAACTCGCCGAAACGGCGGTCGACCATCACCGCTTCACCAAAGTCGTGAAGACCTGTTTGAGCGAACAGGAACGTGTCGCATTGATCGAGGAATTGTGGATGGTCGCCCTCGCTGACGGCGAAAAATCGCCGTTCGAAGACGCTTTTGTTCGCCGTATCGCACCGCTGCTCGGAATCGATGATCGCGAGCGGGTTTTTGCGCGTTCCCGAGCAGAAGCCAAAGCACGGGCCCGTTGACAAAGCGGCCGCGACGTCCCATGTCGCGCCCGCATTGTTTTCTCCCACTGAAGTCCTCCGCCCATGACCTATATCGTCACCGACGCCTGCGTTCGCTGCAAATACACCGACTGTGTCGAGGTTTGCCCCGTGGATTGTTTCTACGAGGGTGAGAATTTCCTCGTTATCCATCCAGATGAATGTATCGATTGTGGTGTGTGTGAACCGGAATGCCCTGTCGAGGCGATCAAACCGGACACGGAAGATGACAAGGACGGCAAGTGGCTCGCGGTGAACTCCAAGTTCGCCGAGATCTGGCCGAATATCACGCTGCGCAAGGATCCGCCGGCTGACGCTGATGCGATGGCTGAGAAGAGCGACAAGTTCGATCAGTACTTCTCGGAAAAGCCGGGCGAAGGAAACTAGCCTGTTTCCTTCGGGAAATCGATCCAATTTGAATTTTTCCGATTAATGTGTTATACATGACACATTGATGGGCTGTGCGGGTGGCACGGCCCCCTTTTCTACGTGGTGACCTGTGCACTGAAATTGCCGTTCTGGAGCTCGGCCGAGCCAGCTCTTGATGAACGATCAGTGTTGTTTTGTTGTCGCCCCGAAAAGGCCCGGAGAGAGAGCATCAATGACGAAGAAAACCGCCAACGACAACAAATCATTCAAACATGGTGATTTCATCGTGTACCCGGCACATGGCGTCGGCCAGGTCACAGGCGTTGAGAAAGATTCCGTCGCAGGGTTCGACATCGAGGTTTATGTCGTCACCTTCGAACAAGACAAGATGACACTGCGCGTTCCCACCGCCAAGGCAGACGCATCAGGCATGCGACCGCTGTCCAGCGACAAGATCGTCAAGGACGCCCTGAAGACGCTGAAGGGCAAGGCCCGCGTCAAGCGCACCATGTGGAGCCGTCGCGCTCAGGAGTATGAAGCCAAGATCAATTCCGGTGACCTGATCATGATTGCAGAAGTCGTGCGCGACCTGCACCGTGCAGAAGACCAGCCGGAGCAGTCCTACTCCGAACGTCAGCTCTATGAGAGTGCCCTGGACCGCATGGTTCGCGAACTCGCAGCTGTCGAGAATATCGAACACGATGCAGCACGCGAAATGCTGTCGGAGTCGCTGCTAAAGAAAGCCGCTTAAAGCTCCAGTCAAACCGTTTCGAGAACGCCCGGCCCAGCCGGGCGTTTTTCGTTTCAGCCCCAATATTGCGTTTTCACACAAGCCAGTGATCCACCACAGATCATAAAGCGTATGACAGTGTGAAAGGATCCTGTCATGGCTGTTTCATCTACTCCTCGCACCACTGCTTCCGGCTCTCCTGAATTGAGCCAGCAACGTTTCATCAAGACCGCGATGAAACACGACTTGCTGTCTCGCGAAGAAGAAATGGATCTGGCCCGTCGCTGGAAGGAAGATCGGGATGAACGCGCCATGCACCGGCTGACCGAGGCGCACATGCGCCTCGTTATCGCGCTGGCCGCCAAGTACCGGCGTTACGGCCTTCCCTATGCCGACCTGATCCAGGAGGGCAATATCGGCCTGATGAAGGCCGTCGAACGCTTCGACCCGGAGCGCGATGTACGTTTCTCCACCTATGTCAGCTGGTGGATCCGCTCCTGCATTCAGGACTATGTCCTGCGGAACTGGTCCATCGTCAGAACCGGAACAACGTCTGCGCAGAAATCCCTCTTCTTCAACCTGCGACGCCTGAAAGCGCAGATTGGCGCGCTGGACAGCAATACGCTGACCCCCAAACACAAGACGTGGATTGCCGAACAACTTGGTGTCCGCCAGCAGGATGTCGAGGCCATGGCCGACCGGCTCGCTGCCAATGATCGCTCCCTCAACGCGCCCGTCGGAGAAGACGATGCGGGTCAGTGGCAAGACCTGCTTCCCGACGAACGCGACACCCCGGATGTGGAATTCATGCACAGCCACGACAGCGAGCGCCGTTCCGGCTGGCTGCGCGATGCCATCGGCACGCTCAATGACCGGGAACGCTTTATCATTGAAGAGCGCAGGCTCAGCGAAGACGGATCGACACTGGAATCTCTCGGCAAGACGCTGGGCATATCCAAGGAACGTGTTCGTCAGATCGAGAACGTAGCCTTGAGCAAGCTCAAGAACGCGCTGACCAGCGCCGTGGGTGACCCGGTCGACTCAGGCCTGATCCCCTCGACCTAGTCGTCCAGCAGTTCCATCCGCTCAGGATTGGGTGGAATGATCATGGGGCCGTTTTCCTCCCGGATCACGCCGCGAACACGGATTAGTCGTCCCTCCATCGCGGCGAGATCGCCCCAGCGGGTCGCGAATTCCTCGGACAACTCGGCGTCGATACGGATGGTAAAATCGGTTCGGTAATCACTGCCGAAATTGAGGTAGACACGCCCATTTCCTAGAACCGCAGCGTCGCTTACCCGTCCCTCGACGATCTGGATCGTTCCCACATCCTGGATCAGCATATCCGGATCGACATCACGAACACCGTATGCTGCTTCGGACCAGATCCCGGCACGGTTGGCGCGCCCCGCATGTTCAGCGTCTCGCCATGCGGGTAGATGGTCGGTGGCATCGGGATAAGGGTAAAGCTGGACAAGGCCCTCGCGTAACAACAGGGCGTGCAGGTCGCCTCGATCGCCCGCTTCGCCCAGCCATATCGTACCCAGGCGACGCCCGTATCGATCCGTGGTGTCGTTGAGGAATTCGACATCCACGCTGCGCGTGTCCAACAACGTCGTCAAAAATGCTTCGGTTCGGTCGGGAACCGGGGTCACCAGCGAGGCCAGGCGGAGTTCGACCGCCTCGCCTTCAACCATGAGGCGAACACTCAGAGGTCCGGAAATTTCATCAATCTGGCCGGGCATGAGCTGCGCATCACGCGCCCCGGCCTGTCCACACGCAGCAATCACGAAACTCAATACCAACAGGGCAGGCTTGATTATCGGTGTCATGGCGCTCTCCTTCAAACGCATAATACCACCAATGCGTGTGCTGTGGCGTGACGCCCGTCACGAAAAATGAAGTCAGTTAACCTTTCCTTTTAACCTTTCGACGAATCCTTACGGCGAATCTTTTCGCGACTCACTAATCAGGACGCGCGCCATGAACGCCTTCGCTTACGACGACAACCCGGAAACTTCCGCTGACAACACCGACATGCACGCGATCGCCGAGGCGGTTGGTGAAACGGCGGCGCGCGCGTCGCAAGGTGCAGAAGCGGCACAGGTCGCTTTTGACGCCATGAATCAGGTCGAGGAGAGCTCCCAGGTGCTCGAGCGCCGGGTCGAGGCCCTGACGGATGCCTCCCAGCGGATCAACGCAATCCTGTCCACGATTGAAGCGATCGCCAGTCAGACCAATCTTCTGGCCCTGAACGCCACGATCGAGGCAGCCCGTGCTGGCGAAGCCGGTCGCGGGTTCGCTGTCGTTGCCGGTGAAGTCAAAGCCCTGGCCGGCCAAACTGCCAAGGCCACCGAAGACATTGCCAGCCGCATCTCGGCCCTGGACAATGAAGTAAAGGAAATCCTGGACGGTGTTCGCGGTTCCGGTGTCTCCGTGGCCCGCGGCAAGGAAGCCGTTGACCAGATGACCGCCGCGACCCAGGAAGTCGCCCACCAGCTCGACAGCCTGCGCGAACGCGTTCGCTGATCGACAGGAACAGACTCGAATCAAACGGCTCGCTTCGGCGAGCCGTTTTTGTTTGAGCCGCTGCCTTGTTTGGGCCTCTCCCCTCTTTGAGCCTCTAGCGGGCCGGACCGGTGGGACCGGCCCCTGGGACAGCCTTGCCGCGCAGGCGTTTCCACGCAGCAAGCAGCGGCACAACAAGACTGCCGCGAACCGACTGGAAACCCAGGTGTTCATTGTCCGGCAGGCCGTATTCCAGCGCTTCGTGCCCCTTGGGCACATACAGCGTGCCAAACATCCAGTCCCAGACTGACAGCAGGGCACCAAGATTGGTGTCGTGATGCTCGGGTTTGATGCTGTGATGAATATGGTGCTGTGCCGGACTCATGAAGATATGGCTCCAGCGCGGCCCGAAATCGATCCAGAAATGGGAATGGTAAAGACTGTCTGCCACACTCCTCAATGCCGCGAAGACGGAGATATTCGCCGCAGTCAGGACCAGAAACTCGGAATGACCGATCGAGCCTGAAAAGAAAAAGTGAAACAGCCCGCTGACAAAGCCGATGATCGGCCCCTGGATACAGGAATTCAGCACCACCTCGACCGGGTGGAAACGATGATTGGTCAGGGGCGTCAACCCCTCCGCAGCGTGATGCGTTTTGTGAAACTCCCACAGCAGTGGAATTTTGTGCAAAGCGAAGTGGTTCACGTAAAACGCAAAATTGGAAGCAACAAAAATGCTGAGCGTATAACCGAATTCAACAAGACGGCGGCGCCCCGGATCATGGATCTCCCCGACCTCGCCAATAAGTCCGGCCAGAATACCGGACAGCGACGTGCCCACCCAGATCGCTGCGGACAGCACCAGACCCAAGCTCAGAAGTTTCCCGAAGACCCGGTTGAAGAGATAGAGTTTGAGATCTGTCCAGGCTGAGCGCGTCTGATACACATCCCGCGGAAACAGGAAAGCCAGAGGATCTGAGAAAACCCCGCCTGCCCTCGCGGACACCCACAGGTACAGCGCCACACCGACGCCAAGATAGATCAACAGATAGGGGCCGTAGAGCGGATCCGTCGGACCGACCAGAAACGGGTAGGACCAAATGTCGCCCAACCGCTCTGCGACCAGCTCTGCGATGTATTCCAGCCCTTGGGCTATCTGATCCATTCTTATGCAGCCCTCGAACGACCAGAGGAAAGCATATGGGAAAACCCGCACGCGGCAATGATCCCTGCACGCCATGCTCTCAGATCGAAGAGCGTGTTCCGCACGTCAGCGCACTTGACCGAGAGGACACGGATACGGGTTTGCTGCACGTTGACAGGAGCGGATATCGCCTTGGGTCTTGCTCCTGCCAGCCAACTCGACC
>CBFHQE010000067.1:0-15844 GCA_965657935.1 Maricaulis sp.
AATGTCGAGCTGATCACGCCGATCGCCATGGACCAGGGCCTGCGCTTCGCGATCCGCGAAGGTGGCCGCACGGTCGGCGCCGGCGTCGTCTCCAAGATCATCGAGTAATCGACCTCCGTCATCGGACGGAAATCTGTTTGCGGGGCTTCCGGATTGCCGGGAGCCCCGTTTGCTTCCGGAGTGGCTTGGCAGGACAACTGAAATTGGCGGGATTGAAATTGCAATTTCCTGTTTTCAAACGAGCGCACTGCGTGTAGTTACCAGCGCTTCGGAGATGACGGCGGCGACGCCGTCATAATTTTTCGCGCCTGTGTACAGGGGTGTAGCTCAGTTGGTAGAGCATCGGTCTCCAAAACCGAGGGTCGGGGGTTCGAGTCCCTCCGCCCCTGCCAGGTGGCGAAAATCCGACGGATAATTGCAATGCGGGGCCCAAGGTCCCATCTGAGAGCGAATGGCGCAGAATTCTAAGGATAAGAAGATGGCAGCTCAGGACAGCGCACAGAAAAAGAAGCGGGCAAACCCGTTTCAGTATCTCGCGCAGGTCCGTCAGGAAGCGCGCAAAGTGACCTGGACCACCTGGAATGAAACCTGGGTGTCCACGATCATGGTCGTTGTTCTGACTATAATTGCGATGCTTTTCTTCTGGGGCTTGGACAGTCTGCTCCAGTTGATCATCCAATTCCTGCTCTCGCTCGGTTAAGGAGGCGCTGTATGGCTGCCAAGTGGTACATCGTGCACGCCTATTCCAACTTCGAAAAGAAGGTGGCAGAGGCTATCCGCGCCGAAGCGGCGATCAAGGGGCTTGAGGACAAGTTCGAAGAGGTCCTCGTTCCGACCGAAGAGGTTGTCGAGGTTCGCAAAGGTCGCAAGATCAACGCAGAGCGGAAGTATTTCCCGGGCTATGTGCTCGTGAAAATGGACATGACAGACCAAGCCTATCACCTGGTGACGTCGACGCCGAAAGTGACGGGCTTCCTGGGATCCGGCAAGAAGCCGATCCCGGTCTCCGAAAACGAAGTCAAGCGCATCCTCGGCCAGATGGAAGAGGACGCCGAGCGTCCGCGTCCGACGGTCAGCTACGAGATTGGCGAGACGGTCAACGTCATCGACGGTCACTTCCAGAGTTTCACCGGTGTGGTCGAGGAAGTCGACGACATCGATGGTCGCCTGAAAGTGGCAATCAATATTTTCGGCCGGGCAACCCCGGTCGAGCTGGAATACGCCCAGGTCGAAAAGACGGCCTAGGCGTAAATCTGCGGGAGGTGCCGGCGAAAAGACCATGCCGGGCCGTACCGCAAACCTTCAGGGGTGCGATTGGCGTGCCCCGATAATGGAGTGGGAACATGGCCAAGAAGATTGACGGCTATATCAAGCTGCAAGTGCCTGCAGGTGCTGCCAACCCGTCCCCGCCGATCGGCCCGGCTCTGGGTCAGCGCGGCGTGAACATCATGGAGTTCTGCAAGGCGTTCAACGCTAAGACCCAGGAGATGGAAAAGGGGATGCCAATCCCGACCACCATCACGGTCTTCAGCGACAAATCATTCACTTTCGTCATCGCGACGCCGCCCGCAAGCTTCTATTTGAAGAAGGCTGCCAAGGTCCAGAAGGGTTCTCAAACCCCGGGTTCTGCAGTTGCCGGTTCGGTCACGACGGCCCAGTGCCGCGAGATCGCTGAAGCGAAATTCAAGGACCTCAATGCGAACGATCTCGACCAGGCGACAAAAATCATCGCCGGTTCCGCTCGTTCCATGGGTCTGGAAGTGACGGAGTAAGATCATGGCTAAACTCGGAAAGCGTACCGCCGCTGCTCGCGAGACTGTCGACCGCGACGCTGTCTACACGATCGACCAGGCGTCTGCCCTGGTGAAATCCAATGCCACGGCCAAGTTCGATGAGACCATCGAGCTGTCCATGAATCTCGGTGTTGATCCGCGCCACGCTGACCAGATGGTCCGCGGCGTTTGCAACCTGCCGAACGGCACCGGCCGTACGGTCCGTGTCGCTGTTTTCGCGCGGGGCCCGAAAGCTGAGGAAGCAACAGCTGCCGGCGCTGACGTGGTCGGCGCTGAGGATCTGATGGAACAGGTCCAGGCTGGCAACATCAATTTTGACAAGGTCATCGCCACCCCGGACATGATGCCGATCGTCGGTCGTCTGGGTAAGGTGCTTGGCCCGCGCGGCATGATGCCGAACCCGAAGGTCGGTACCGTCACCATGGACGTGACCAAGGCGGTCAACGACTCCAAGGGCGGCGCTGTCGAGTTCCGCGTCGAGAAGACGGGAATCGTTCACGCCGGAATCGGCAAGGCCAGCTTCACTGAAGCTGCGATCGCGGAAAATGTTCGTGCGCTCGTGAATGCAATCGTCAAGGCCAAGCCGTCGGGTGCTAAAGGTGCGTATGTAAAGCGTATTTCGCTTAGCTCCACGATGGGTCCGGGCGTCAAGATCGACATGGCTGAAGCAATTTCTGTTTAAGCTATTGAGTTTCAGCCCGGCTGGATATATCCAGCCGGGCTGGTCGGCCTGTTTGGGTGTGCGTTTTGCACCTGGGCAGACCACCTGTCCGAGATCACAGGGGACCGGTTTTGTCCGGTCTTAATCACAGAAGGCCCTGTGTGAGACAGAGCGAGAACAATGTGACCTTGGTTGCCAAGGTCGAGTTGGTTCGAGCCCTGGGACAGGAACCATCGCAATGATGAGATCTGCAGGTTTCATCAATGTGGTGTTTCACCGGCTCACCCACGGTGGGTGAGCCTTGCAGGGAGTCCGCAAATGGATCGCAATCAAAAAGAAGCTTCTGTCGAAGAGCTCAACGGCATCTTCGATGAGAGCGGATCCGTGGTCATGGCTCATTATACGGGCATGACCGTTGCGGAAATGACGGAACTGCGCGCCAAGCTCCGCGAGCTGGGTGGCACGTTCAAGGTTGTTCGCAACCGCCTCGCGAAGATCGCACTCAAAGGCAAGCCGGGTGAGGGCGCAGCCGACCTTTTCAAGGGTCCGGTCGCCATCGCATACTCGGACGACTTTGTGTCGGCACCGAAGGCCGTTGTCGACTACGCCAAGGGCAATGACAAGTTCGTCATCCTTGGTGGATTCATGGAAGAGGAAATCTTCGATGCCACCGGTATCGAGGCGCTCTCCAAGATGCCGTCCCGCGAAGAGCTCATTGGTACCATTGCCGCACGTCTGCTTGGTCAGGCGTCTCAGATCGGTCAGCGCCTCGCTGCTCCGGGTCAGGGTCTGGCTGGCGCCATCGAGGTCATCGGCGAGAAGGCCGAAGCCTAACGTCATTCTCCGCTATCGAACTGACACGACTACGACTTTAAGGAACTATAGAAATGGCTGATGTAGCTAAACTCTGTGACGAACTCCTGGCCCTCACCATCATGGAAGCCAAGGAACTTAACGACCTTCTCGAAGAAAAAGGCATCAAGGCCGCTGCTGCTGTTGCAGTTGCTGCTGGCCCTGCCGGTGACGGCGGCGGCGAAGCTGCTGCTGAGAAGGACGAGTTTGACGTTGTTCTGACCGCCGCTGGCGACAAGAAAATCAACGTGATTAAAGAAGTCCGCGCAATCACCGGTCTTGGCCTGAAAGAAGCCAAGGACATGGTTGAAAGCGCACCGAAGGCCGTCAAAGAAGGCGCTGCCAAGGCTGAGGCTGAAGAAATCAAAGCTAAGCTCGAAGCTGCAGGCGCTTCTGTCGAGCTTAAGTAATCGCGCTACGGCGTGATTGAGATGTGCTGCGGGCGCGTGGGATTTCCTGCGCGTCCGTTAGCCCGTCTTGGAATGATAACGAAACACCCGCCCGCCCCGAGGTGTTTCGTCGAGCAGATCCAGGCGCCCGTCTGGATCTAGGGGCAAAGGGCGCGGAGCATCCTCTCCGCATCTATGCAGTGCTATCTGCGAAGGGAGCCGACATGGGTCTGTCGTTCACCGGCAAAAAGCGCATTCGCAAATCTTTCGGTCGCATTCCGGAAACGGTCGCGATGCCGAACCTGATCGAAGTCCAGAAGAGTTCTTACGAACACTTCCTGATGAAGGACGTGCATTCCAGCGAGCGGACCGATACGGGTCTGCAAGCGGTCTTCAAATCGGTTTTCCCGATCAAGGACTTCGCTGAGCGTGCGGTTCTCGACTTCGTGTCTTACGAGTTCGAGCCTCCGAAGTTTGACACCGAGGAGTGCCAGCAGCGGGACATGACCTATGCTGCGCCTCTGAAAGTGAAGATGCGTCTGATCGTTTTCGATGTGGACGAAGAAACCGGCGCCCGTTCGGTCAAGGACATCAAGGAGCAGGACGTCTATATGGGCGATATCCCGCTCATGACGGACAAGGGTACCTTCATCGTCAATGGTACCGAGCGTGTCATCGTTTCCCAGATGCACCGTTCTCCTGGCGTGTTCTTTGATCATGACCGTGGCAAGACGCACTCCTCCGGCAAATACCTGTTCGCAGCGCGCATTATCCCGTATCGCGGCTCCTGGCTGGACTTCGAGTTCGATGCCAAGGACGTGGTTCACATGCGCCTCGACCGTCGCCGCAAACTGCCGGCGACGACCCTGCTGTATGCGCTGGGCCTGGATAAGGAAGAAATTCTCTCCACCTTCTATTCGGCTGTCGAATACAAGCTGACCAAGAAGGGCTGGAGCGTACCGTTCGTGAAGGAACGCTGGCGCGGTGTTAAGCCCCGGCGTGACCTCGTGGACGCCAAGACGGGCGATGTTGTTGCCGAAGCCGGCAAGAAGATGTCTGCGCGTGCCGCCAACAAGCTGGCCGATGATGGCCTGGCCAACCTTCTGGTTGGCGATGACCAGCTGGTCGGGACCTTCCTGTCGGAAGACATGGTCAACATGGAAACCGGTGAGATCTTTGCCGAAGCCGGCGACGAGATCACCGAAGAGCTGCTGGTTGAGCTGAAGGAGATGGGCACCAAGGCGATTGGTGTGCTGAACATCGATCCTGCCATGGGTATCGGCCCATATGTTCGCTCGACCCTGTCCGTCGACAAGAATGAAAGCCGGGAGCAGGCGCTCGTCGATATTTATCGCGTCATGCGTCCGGGTGAGCCGCCGACCCCGGAAACCGCTGAAGCGATGTTCCAGGGCCTGTTCTTTGACAGCGAGCGTTACGACCTGTCCGCGGTCGGCCGTGTGAAAATGAACATGCGCCTCGACCTGGATGCGCCTGATGACATGCGTACCCTGCGCAAGGAAGACATCCTGTCGGTCCTGAAGACGCTGGTCGATCTGCGCGATGGTCGTGGCGATATCGATGACATCGATAACCTGGGCAATCGTCGTGTTCGTTCTGTTGGCGAGCTGATGGAAAACCAGTATCGCATCGGTCTTCTGCGTATGGAGCGTGCCATCAAGGAGCGCATGAGCTCGGTCGATATCGAGACCGTCATGCCGCACGATCTGGTCAACGCCAAGCCCGCCGCGGCCGCGGTTCGCGAATTCTTCGGCTCTTCACAGCTGTCGCAATTCATGGACCAGACCAACCCGCTGTCTGAAGTCACTCACAAGCGCCGCCTGTCTGCGCTTGGGCCGGGTGGTCTGACACGTGAACGTGCAGGCTTCGAGGTCCGCGACGTACACCCGACGCACTATGGCCGGATTTGCCCGATTGAGACGCCGGAAGGCCCGAACATCGGTCTGATCAACTCGCTGTCCACTTTCGCCCGTGTGAACAAGTACGGCTTTATTGAAAGTCCGTACCGCAAGGTCGAGGAAGGCAAGCTGACGGAAGATATCCAGTATCTCTCCGCCATGCAGGAAGCGCGTTACTCCATCGCCCAGGCGAACGCTCACGTGAATACGGATGGCGGCCTGGACAATGAGTTTGTCAATTGCCGTGTTGGCGCGGTCCGTGACGTCACCCTGACCTCGCGCGATGAAGTCGATTTCATCGACGTGTCGCCGAAACAGGTTGTCTCCGTTGCAGCCGCGTTGATCCCCTTCCTCGAGAATGATGACGCCAACCGCGCTCTGATGGGATCGAACATGCAACGCCAGGCCGTGCCGCTGGTGAAGGCGGAAGCGCCGCTCGTCGGCACCGGCATGGAGGCTGTTGTGGCCCGCGACTCCGGGGCGGCCATCGCGGCCAAGCGCGCCGGTGTTGTCGAGCAGGTAGACGCGACACGTATCGTTGTTCGCGCGACGGAAGATCTCGAAGCGGCCCAGTCCGGCGTCGATATCTACCGCCTGTCCAAGTTCCAGCGTTCCAACCAGTCCACCTGTATCAACCAGCGTCCGATTGTGCGTGTGGGTGATGCGGTCCGTGCCGGCGACATTATTGCTGACGGCCCGTCAACGGATCTGGGTGATCTGGCGCTCGGCCGTAACGTGGTCGTCGCCTTCATGCCCTGGAACGGCTACAATTTTGAGGACTCCATCCTCATCTCCGAGCGTATTGTACGTGACGATGTCTTCACCTCGATTCACCTCGAGGAGTTCGAGATCGCTGCTCGCGACACCAAGCTGGGACCGGAAGAAATTACTCGCGACATTCCGAATGTCGGTGAGGAAGCCCTGCGCAATCTCGACGAGGCCGGCATTGTTGCCGTCGGCGCCGAGGTCGCGGCCGGCGATATTCTGGTTGGCAAGGTCACACCGAAGGGCGAAAGCCCGATGACACCGGAAGAAAAGCTTCTGCGTGCCATTTTCGGTGAGAAGGCGTCCGACGTTCGTGACACATCCCTGCGCATGCCGTCCGGTGCCACCGGTACGGTCGTCGAGGTGCGTGTCTTCAACCGTCACGGCGTCGACAAGGACGAGCGCGCGATCTCGATCGAGCGTGAGGAAATCGAACGTCTCGGCAAGGACCGCGACGACGAGCTCTTCATCCTGGAACGCAATATCTACCAGCGTCTCGGCGATTTGCTGCTGGGCAAGGCGGCGGTTTCCGGACCGCGCGGTTTTGCCAAGGGCGAAGTCACCGTTGATGCTCTCGACGAGACCCCGCGCAGCCAGTGGTGGCGTATTGGTCTGGACGATGAGAAGGCGATGGGCGAAGTCGAAGCGCTGCAAAAGCAGTACGAAGACTCCAAGGCTCGCCTGGACCGTCGTTTCGAGGACAAGGTCGACAAGCTGCAGCGCGGCGATGAAATGCCTCCGGGCGTGATGAAAATGGTCAAGGTCTTTGTTGCCGTGAAGCGCAAGCTTCAGCCGGGCGACAAGATGGCGGGTCGTCACGGTAACAAGGGTGTGATTTCCAAGATCAACCCGACCGAAGACATGCCGTTCCTGGCCAATGGTGAGGCTGTCGATATCGTTCTGAACCCGCTGGGTGTTCCGTCGCGGATGAATGTCGGTCAGATCCTTGAGACCCATATGGGCTGGGCCTGTAAGGGTCTGGGTGCCCAGATCGGTGAGGCCTATGAGGCCTACAAGCGAGATGGCAATGTCCAGACGCTGACGACAGAACTCAAGCGTGCTTATGGCGAAGATGCCGAGCTGCCGGAAACCGAAGCAGAGCTGGCCGAGCTTGGCCAGAACCTTAAAAACGGTGTTCCGATCGCAACGCCGGTCTTCGACGGTGCTCGTGAGCCGGATGTGGCTGACATGCTGGAGCTGGCTGGTTTTGATCGTTCCGGTCAGTCGACCCTCTATGATGGTCAGACCGGTGAGCCGTTCCGCCGCAAGGTCACGGTTGGCGTCAAGCACCTGCTCAAGCTGCACCACCTGGTCGACGACAAGATCCACGCTCGCTCGATCGGGCCGTACTCCCTCGTTACCCAGCAGCCGCTGGGTGGTAAGGCGCAGTTCGGTGGTCAGCGCTTTGGTGAGATGGAGGTCTGGGCACTCGAGGCATACGGTGCAGCCTATACGCTGCAGGAAATGCTGACGGTGAAATCGGACGACGTGGCTGGCCGAACCAAGGTCTACGAGGCAATCGTCCGTGGTGATGATACCTTCGAGGCTGGTGTTCCGGAGAGCTTCAACGTTCTCGTCAAGGAAATGCGTTCGCTCGGCCTCAACGTCGAACTGAAGAACGGCTAAGGCAATCAATTTCGCGGGGCGGTGAGCCGTCCCGCAAACCCCTTATGGGAGTGATGACATGAACAACGACGTCATGAACATCTTCAATCCGGCTGCCGAAGGCCCGTCTTTCGACCGGATCCGCATCGCACTCGCCAGCCCGGAGAAAATTCTCTCCTGGTCCTTCGGTGAAGTGAAGAAGCCGGAAACCATCAACTACCGGACATTCAAGCCGGAACGTGATGGCCTGTTCTGCGCGCGCATCTTTGGTCCTGTGAAGGATTACGAATGTCTGTGCGGCAAGTACAAGCGTATCAAGTACAAGGGCATCGTCTGCGAGAAGTGCGGCGTTGAAGTGACCCTGGCACGCGTTCGTCGTGAGCGCATGGGGCATATCGAGCTGGCCGCGCCGGTTGCGCACATCTGGTTCCTGAAATCCCTGCCGTCGCGGATCGCCATGATCCTGGACATGGCCCTGAAGGATGTTGAGCGGGTTCTCTATTTCGAGAATTACGTCGTCATCGAGCCGGGCCTGACACCGCTGCAGCCGTTCCAGCTTCTTTCCGAAGAAGAATATATGGACGCGCAGGACGAGTATGGCGAAGACGCTTTCACGGCCGGTATCGGTGCTGAAGCGGTCCGGGAAATCCTGATCAACATGGATATGGAAGGCGAATGCGCCAAGATCCGTGAAGACATGAAGGAAACCGGCTCCGAGCTGAAGCTGAAGAAATACGCCAAGCGTCTCAAGCTGCTCGAGAACTTCATGACCTCCGGCAATCGCCCGGAGTGGATGATCCTGACGGTTATTCCGGTCATTCCGCCGGAACTGCGTCCGCTGGTCCCGCTGGATGGCGGCCGTTTCGCAACGTCTGACCTCAATGATCTCTATCGTCGTGTGATCAACCGCAATAATCGTCTCAAGCGCCTCATCGAGCTGCGCGCGCCGGATATCATTATCCGGAACGAGAAGCGGATGTTGCAGGAATCCGTTGACGCCCTGTTTGACAATGGCCGCCGCGGTCGTGTCATCACCGGCGCCAACAAGCGTCCGCTGAAGTCCCTGTCCGACATGCTCAAGGGCAAGCAGGGTCGCTTCCGTCAAAACCTGCTCGGAAAGCGTGTCGACTATTCCGGTCGTTCCGTGATCGTGGTGGGTCCGGATCTCAAACTGCACGAATGCGGTCTGCCTAAAAAGATGGCGCTCGAGCTGTTCAAGCCGTTCATTTATGCGCGACTTGATGCCAAGGGCCTTTCGGGTACCGTCAAACAGTCCAAGAAGCTAGTCGAGAAAGAGCGTCCGGAAGTCTGGGACGTGCTTGACGAGGTCATCCGTGAGCACCCGGTCATGCTGAACCGGGCGCCGACGCTTCACCGCCTCGGCATCCAGGCCTTCGAACCGAAACTCATCGAAGGCAAGGCTATCCAGCTTCACCCGCTCGTCTGTGCAGCGTTCAACGCTGACTTTGATGGTGACCAGATGGCTGTCCACGTTCCGCTGTCGCTGGAAGCCCAGCTGGAAGCCCGGACGTTGATGATGTCGACGAACAACATCCTGTCGCCAGCCAACGGCAAGCCGATCATCGTTCCGTCCCAGGATATCGTTCTGGGTCTCTACTATCTTTCCATCGAGAAAGAGAACGAGCCGGGCGAGGGCATGGCCTTTGGCAGCCGCGCGGAAATGGAAGCGGCGCTGGAAACCGGTGCATCGAGCCTTCACGCGAAGGTCAAGGCACGCTGGGAAGGCATCGATTCCGATGGCCAGCAAGTCACCAAGGTCATCGAAACGACACCGGGTCGCAAGATGATCATCGACCTGCTGCCGCGTCACGAGAAGATCCAGCCGGAAATGGTGAGTGAGCTTCTGACCAAGAAGGCGGTCGGTGCGTTGATCGACAACGTCTATCGTCACTGTGGCCAGAAGGCGACGGTCATCTTCTGTGACCAGATCATGGGGCTCGGCTTCAAGGAAGCGGCCAAGGCCGGCATCTCCTTCGGCAAGGATGACATGCTCATCCCGGACGCCAAGGCTGTTCTGGTTGGTGAAACGCGCCAGCTGGTTTCTGAATACGAGCAGCAATATGTCGATGGTCTGATCACCAAGGGTGAGAAGTACAACAAGGTGGTCGACGCCTGGGCGAAGTGTACCGACAATGTGGCTGATGCCATGATGGACGAAATCGCCAAGACGACGATCGGCGAAGACGGCCGCATCGACGAGGTCAACTCGGTCTACATGATGGCCCACTCCGGTGCGCGTGGTTCCAAGAACCAGATGAAGCAGCTGGCAGGTATGCGTGGCCTGATGGCCAAGCCGTCCGGCGAGATCATCGAGACGCCGATTGTCTCGAACTTCAAGGAAGGCCTGACCGTCCTCGAATACTTCAACTCCACCCACGGTGCCCGTAAGGGTCTGGCGGATACCGCCCTGAAGACCGCGAACTCGGGTTACCTGACACGTCGTCTTGTTGACGTTGCCCAGGACTGCATCATCACCGAAGAGGATTGCGGCACGTCGGAGTCCATCGAGATTGATGCTGTTGTGGACGGTGGTGAAATCATCGTCTCGCTCGATCAGCGTTTACTGGGCCGGACCACGGCAGAAGAGGTCAAGAACCCGGTAACGGGCGAGACCATCTGTGGTGCCGACACCTATGTTGACGAAGATCTGGCCACTGAAATCGACGCGGCTGGCGTTATCAGCGTTCGGGCGCGCTCGCCGCTGACCTGTGAAACCCGCGTGGGTGTCTGTGCGACGTGTTACGGTCGTGACCTCGCCCGGGGCACGCGCGTCAATATCGGAGAGGCCGTCGGTGTCATCGCCGCGCAGTCCATTGGTGAGCCGGGTACCCAGCTCACCATGCGTACCTTCCACATCGGTGGTACGGCGCAGGTTTCCGAGCAGTCCTTCGTGGAAGCGACGAATGAGGGCAAGATTGCCTTCACCAATCCGTCGACCGTGACCAATGCCGATGGCGACCTGATCGTCATGAGCCGTAACATGCAGGTTTGCATCGTTGATGGTGAAGGCAAGGAACGTGAGGCGCACAAGCTGGGTTATGGTACCAAGCTGCGTGTGAAAGAGGGCGACAAGGCGGAGCGCGGTCAGCGCCTGGCCGAGTGGGATCCGTATACTGCTCCGATCGTTTCGGAAGTCGGTGGCAAAGTCCGCTTCGTCGACATCATGGACGGTGTTTCCGTTAAAGAGGAAACCGATGAAGCCACCGGTATCGCCGCCAAGGTGATCATCGACTGGCGCTCCGGTACCAAATCGTCTTCCATCCAGCCCGCCCTGGTTATCCAGGACGATCAGGGTGAGCCGATCAAGCTGTCCTCCGGGTCGACCGCGAGCTACATGCTCGCCGTTGGCGCTATTCTCTCCGTCAATGACGGAGACGAGGTGCGCCCGGGTGATGTGATCGCGCGTATCCCGACTGAAGGTGCCAAGACGCGTGACATCACCGGTGGTCTGCCGCGGGTCGCCGAACTGTTCGAAGCCCGTCGTCCGAAGGACCACGCCGTGATCGCCGAGATCACCGGTCGTGTTGAATTCGGCCGGGACTACAAGAACAAGCGTCGTATCGCCATTATTCCGGAGGAGAATCCGGAAGAGGGACGTGTCGAGTATCTGGTTCCGAAGGGCAAACACCTGACGGTCCAGGAAAACGACATCATCCAGAAGGGCGAGTACCTGCTCGACGGACACCCGGCGCCACACGATATCCTGGCAATCCTGGGCGTTCCGGCTCTGGCCAACTACCTGATCGATGAGATCCAGGAAGTTTACCGTCTGCAGGGTGTTCCGATTAACGACAAGCACATCGAGACGATTGTCCGTCAGATGCTGCAGAAGGTCGAGATCAAGGATCCGGGTGAGAGTACCTTCCTTGCCGGCGAACAGGTCGACAAGATCGAGTATATCGAGACCAATGAGCGTCTGGAGGCCGAGGGCAAGCGGATGGCTTCCGGGGACCCTGTCCTCCTTGGTATTACCAAGGCGTCGCTGCAGACCCGCTCCTTCATCTCTGCGGCCTCATTCCAGGAGACGACGCGTGTCCTGACCGAGGCTTCTGTCCAGGGTAAGGAAGATACGCTGGAAGGCCTGAAGGAGAACGTCATTGTTGGTCGACTGATTCCAGCTGGAACCGGCGCCATGATGCGCCAGTACCAGAAACTGGCGGATGATCGTGACGACGTAATGCTCGCTGAACGCGAGCAGGCGATCGAGGAAGAGGGGCTTCCGGCGGAAATCGCAGAAGCAGCCGCTGCGGAAGCGGCCTCTGAAAAAGCGCCTGAATAGGGCGCTAATCGCCTGATAGACAAGGAAAGGCCGCCGGATTTCCGGTGGCCTTTTTTTGTCCGTGCATCGCTTAACCATAAGGGCTGGAGAAAAAGTCTGTAGCGGTGCTTGACGGATGCGAGTCGCGTGCGTAGTTTCCGCGCTCGTTTTAAGGGCGGGCCGTAATCCATTGGATTAAACGACGCTCACGGTAACGGAAAAACCCTTGGTTCCGACGCGCGGGCATTTTGCTCGAACGGCGGGGCCGTCACTTGCACCCAGCAGTGCCTGACCGCGCTGATGGGTGTCGCTATTGAGATAGAAACGGATTAGAGCGGGATGCCGACAATCAACCAGCTCATTCGCAAGCCGCGAAAAGACAAGCCGAAGCGCAACAAAGTACCGGCCCTTGAGGCCTGTCCGCAGCGCCGCGGCGTTTGCACGCGCGTGTACACGACGACCCCGAAGAAGCCGAACTCGGCTCTCCGGAAGGTCGCGAAAGTACGCCTGACCAATGGCCACGAAGTCGTGAGCTACATCCCGGGTGAAGGGCACAACCTTCAGGAACACTCTGTCGTGCTGATCCGCGGCGGTCGTGTGAAGGACCTTCCGGGTGTTCGCTATCACATTCTTCGCGGCGTGCTCGACACCCAGGGTGTCAAAGATCGTAAGCAGCGTCGTTCTAAGTACGGCGCTAAGCGTCCGAAGTAAGGGAGACGGAAATGTCACGTCGCCATCGCGCAGAAAAACGTGAGATCCACCCGGACCCGAAATTCGGGGATCGCGATCTCACAAAATTCATGAACTACATCATGCTGGACGGAAAGAAGTCCGTTGCAGAGCGTATCGTTTACGGTGCGCTGGATATCGTTGAGGGCAAGCTCAAGCGTGAGCCTATCAGCGTTTTCCATGATGCCCTCGGCAATGTTTCTCCGGAAGTTGAGGTTCGCTCTCGCCGTGTTGGTGGTGCGACCTATCAGGTTCCGGTTGAGGTCCGCCAAGACCGCAAGAAAGCCCTGGCCATTCGTTGGCTGACGGCTGCTGCACGCGGTCGCAATGAGAACACGATGCGTGAGCGTCTTGCTGCTGAACTGATGGATGCTGCCGCCAACCGTGGCACGGCCGTCAAGAAGCGCGAAGACACGCACCGTATGGCAGAGGCGAACCGCGCCTTTGCTCACTATCGCTGGTAAACGACTAAGCTCGCATCAAGGACCCCGACAATGGCCCGCGAATACAAGATTGAGGACTATCGTAACTTCGGCATCATGGCTCACATTGATGCTGGTAAGACGACGACGACCGAACGGATCCTCTACTACACCGGTAAGTCCCACAAGATCGGTGAAGTACACGATGGTGCTGCCACCATGGACTGGATGGAGCAGGAGCAGGAGCGTGGCATCACGATTACCTCTGCTGCAACGACCTGTTTCTGGAACGGCAAGCGTCTGAACATCATCGACACCCCGGGCCACGTGGATTTCACCATTGAGGTTGAGCGTTCCTTGCGCGTCCTTGATGGTGCGGTTTGCTGTCTTGATGCGAATGCCGGTGTTGAGCCGCAGACCGAAACGGTCTGGCGTCAGGCTGACAAGTACCAGGTTCCGCGCATGATCTTCGTCAACAAGATGGACAAGCTTGGCGCTGATTTCTACAACTGCGTGGGCATGGTCACGGATCGTCTGGGTTCCAACCCGCTTCCGGTCCAGCTTCCGATCGGTTCGGAGTCCGAGTTCGAGGGTCTGATCGATCTGGTCAAGATGAAAGAGCTCGTCTGGCAGGGTGAAAACCTGGGTGCGACCTGGGAAGAGCGCGAGATTCGCGCTGAGCTCGCTGACAAGGCTGCTGAGTATCGCGAACAACTGGTCGAGACGGCTGTCGAGCAGGACGAAGCGGCGATGGAAGCTTATCTGGAGGGCGAGGAGCCTTCCGAAGAGAAGCTGAAGTCTCTCATTCGTCAGGGCACGATCAATCTCACCTTTATTCCGATCCTGTGTGGTACGGCGTTCAAGAACAAGGGTGTCCAGCCGCTGCTGGATGCTGTTGTCGACTTCCTGCCGAGCCCGGTCGAAATTCCGGCCATCAAGGGTATCGACGTCAAGACTGACGAGGACACCACGCGTCCCGCTTCTGATGATGAGCCGACTTCACTGCTGGCGTTCAAGATCATGAACGACCCGTTTGTCGGCACGTTGACGTTTGCTCGCATGTATTCCGGTCACCTGGAAACGGGTTCGTCCCTGCTCAATACGGTCAAGGACAAGAAAGAGCGTATCGGTCGCATGTTGCTGATGCACTCCAACTCCCGTGAAGACATCAAGGAATGTTATGCCGGCGACATCGTCGCGATTGCGGGCCTGAAGGATACGACGACGGGCGACACCCTGTCTGATCCCCTCAAGCCGGTTATCCTCGAGCGTATGGAGTTCCCGGATCCGGTTATCGAGCTGGCAATTGAGCCGAAATCGAAGGCCGACCAGGAGAAGCTGGGTATCGCGCTGCAGCGTCTGGCCGCAGAAGACCCGTCTTTCCGCACCAAGTCCGACGAAGAATCCGGTCAGACCATCATCGCGGGTATGGGCGAGCTTCACCTCGACATCCTGGTTGATCGCATGAAGCGCGAGTTCAACGTTGAAGCGAACATCGGTGCGCCGCAGGTGGCATACCGCGAGAGCCTCAGCCAGGCCGGTCTCGTCGATTACACGCACAAGAAACAGTCCGGTGGTTCCGGCCAGTTCGCGCGCGTCAAGATCGAGTTTTCGCCGAACGAAGCTGGTGCAGGTTTTGAGTTCGAATCCAAGATTGTCGGCGGTAACGTGCCGAAGGAATACATCCCGGGTGTTGAGAAGGGCCTCAAGTCTGTCATGGACAATGGTCTGCTCGCGGGCTTCCCGGTCATCGACGTCAAGGCGACGTTGATGGATGGTGCCTACCACGATGTTGACTCCTCTGTTCTCGCCTTCGAGATCGCTGCGCGTGCAGCGTTCCGCGAAGCGAAACACGAGTGTGCTCCGAAGCTTCTCGAGCCTATCATGAAGGTCGAGGTCGTGACGCCGGACGAGTACACCGGTGGTGTCATTGGTGACCTGAACTCCCGCCGCGGCCAGATCGCGGGTCAGGAGATGCGTGGCAACGCTACGGTTGTGAACGCAATGGTCCCGCTCGCCAACATGTTTGGCTACGTGAACAACCTGCGCTCGGCCACTCAGGGTCGTGCCCAGTTCACCATGCAGTTCGACCACTATGAGGCTGTGCCTAAAGCGGTTGAGCAGGAAATCATCGAGAAGTCCGCATAAGCGGCTTCTTCGAACGGAAACAACGCAGATTGAGATTTCGGAGAGAGATCGATGGCTAAAGAAAAGTTTGAGCGCACAAAGCCGCACGCGAATATTGGTACGATTGGTCACGTTGACCATGGCAAGACCACGCTGACGGCTGCTATCACGATGGTTCTGGCTGAGGCTTCCGGTGGTGAAGCCAAGGGCTATGACGAGATCGACAGCGCGCCTGAAGAGAAGGCACGTGGCATTACGATTTCCACGGCTCACGTTGAGTATGAGACGGAAAACCGTCACTACGCG
>CBFHQE010000068.1:0-15787 GCA_965657935.1 Maricaulis sp.
GGGCACGCTGATCAAGGGTCCGGTCACGCCCATGGTCGCCGGACTGGCCATCATCGCGCTGTTTGCCTGGGAAAGAAAGCTAGCCTGGCTGAAACCGCTCGCTGTCTGGTGGGGGCCAATTCTGGCCGTCGCCATGGTCCTGCCCTGGCTGATCAGTATCCAGATCGCCACCGACGGCAATTTCCTGCGCGAGGCGCTGGGCGATGATCTGGGTCCGAAACTGGTCTCCAGTCATGAACGCCATGGCGGTCCGATCGGATATCACCTGCTGCTGACGCCCCTGCTCTTTTTCCCGGCGGTGCTGTTCCTGGTCCCGGGCATCGCGCGGATTGTCGGCGCGGTGCGGGGCAAGGATGACCGCGCGGCGTCGATCGCGCGTTTCCTCGTCTGCTGGGCCGTACCGACCTGGCTGGTCTTCGAGCTGCTGCCGACCAAGCTGCCGCACTATGTGCTGCCGGCCTATCCGGCACTGGCGCTGATGGCGGGCTGGGCCTTTGTCGAGATCGGCAAGGCTGCCAATTGGCAGCGCTGGGTCAGCTGGGGCCTCTTTGCCTTTGCCGGACTGGTCTTTGCCATCGTTATTCCGACCGCCTTCCTGATCTATGGCAACAATGCCAGCTGGGACGCGGTACGCCTGTCCCTGGCCGGTTTCCAGGGCGGGTTCGACCTGGCGACGGATCCCACAGTCGGGGCGATAGTGGTCCTCACGAGCGGGGTTTTCGCGGCCCTGGTGGGCGCGACCCTGCTCAGCGAACGATTGCGCAACAGCGTACTGGTTCTCACTCTTGTGGTCGCCTCCGGCCTCGCCTGGCAAGTCGCCGCCCGCGGCGTCGCCCTGCCCAGTGCGTATGCGGTTCGCCTGGCGGACCAGGTCCGAGCAGCACGGGAATATTCCGAAACGATTACAGGCGTGCCCGCCGGCGAAATCCTCACGGCGTCGAGCTATACCGAGCCGAGCCTGGTCTTCTCGCTCGGCTCAGACACGGTGCTGGGGACGACCGAAGAGGTTCTAGCCTTTGCGGAAAGCCGCGAGGAGCCGACGATGATTGTGCTGGATCTGTCGCGGGATGCCGATTTGCGGCGCCGGTTTACCGGTGTCGGCGACACCCAATCGGCGACATCTTTGGCTGTCTTGCTTGAACGGATCCGTTCCGATCTGCAGTTGGCCAGTCAGCTCCATACACTCGACATCTGCAGTCAAAGCCTCGCCAGTGGCACAAACTATTCCCGAGGCGACGAGACCGTATTGGTGATCATGTATACCCGATGCGCCGACGACAATGGCGGCCTCTATCCCGAACCGCGCATCGCTGGTGGCACTGAACACTGGTCTTACCCACCTTCCCAGGACTCCCCCAATGACCCGCAAGATTGAAATCGTTGAAGTTGGTCCGCGAGACGGGCTGCAGAATGATCCGGTTCTCATGCCGACGGACGTCAAGATCGAGTTCGTGGAACGCCTGATCGATGCCGGTGTGAAACGCATGGAAGCGGCCAGTTTCGTGCATCCCAAACTCGTCCCGGCCATGGCCGACAGTGCCGAGGTGATGCAACAGGTGCCGCGCGTTGATGGTGTCAAATACATCGGCCTTGCCCTCAACGAAAAAGGCATGCGCCGCGCCCTCGACAGTCAGTGTGACGAGGTCAACTACGTCATGGTGGCCTCACCCGGTTTCGGGCTGAAAAACCAGAACGCCACGCCGCAGCAGACCGCCGACCTGTTCGACCAGATCGCGGTGCTGGCCCACGACGATGGCGTACCGGTCTCGGTTACGGTTTCAGTGGCCTTTGGTGACCCGTTTGATGGCGAGGTTGAGCCGCAGATCCTCGGCGAACTCGCAGGCCGGGCCCGCGCTGCCGGAGCCGTCGAGTTGGCGCTGGGTGACACCATCGGTGTTGCCGATCCCTGGTCCGTGCGCCGGGCGCTGGATATCGTCAAGGCGCAGTCCGGAGACATGCGCATCCGCATGCATTTCCACAACACCCGCAACACGGCCATGGCCAATATCTATGCCGCGATCGAAGCCGGCGTCGATGTTATCGATGCCTCGGTTGGGGGCATTGGCGGCTGTCCGTTCGCGCCCGCTGCAACCGGCAATGTGGCCACGGAAGACGTCGTCTACATGCTCGACCGTTCCGGTATCGAGACGGGTCTCGATCTCGACAAGCTGATCGCGACGGCAAAATGGCTGGAAACAGACGGGCTGAAACACCCGGTCGAGAGTGCGCTTTCGCGCGCTGGCGGTTTTCCGAAACCGTAACCGCGCCTATTCGGCGGCCTGGTTGGGACGCTCGTCATCTGCAGGCTTTTCAGCCTTACCGAACACAGCGCCAAGCTTGTTGCGGATATCCATCAACAGAACCCGCGTCCAGATCGCCAGGAAAATCGGCCCACTGAGCAGAAGCGTGGCAATACGTTGCAGCGGCCCAGGATAGAATTTCCAGAAATACTTCACAAAACCGGAGGCTTTGTGGGTCTCCACTTTCCAGGGGCTGCTCTCGCTGGTGCCGCCATAATGCAGGATATCGGCACGCGGTTCGAACCAGACCTCGCCGCCCTGCTCGCGAACGGTGCGGCACAGATCGATATCTTCCACGTGCAGGAAATAGCGCTCGTCGAAGCCGCCAATCTTGTCGAACACATCGCGGCGCATCATCATCGCAGCACCGGACACTGCCGGAACAACGATCATGTCGTCAGGCAGCGGGTCCTTTTCCCAATGAATGGAGTGCGGCCCGACTGAAACGCGGTCCAGGCCCATGAAACTGCTGGCCGCGGTAATCGGCGTGAGTTCGCCGCGACGCGCACCACGCTGCTCTGTGCCATCACTGTTGAGAATGCGGCCACCGATAACCCAGTCGCCTCCATTCATGCGGCGCGCGCTCTCCTTGAGGCGCGCAGCCGTCGAAGGCACCAGAACCGCGTCGGGATTGAGGAAAAGAAGAAGGTCACCAGTCGCCGCTTCAGCACCGAGATTGCACCCCTTGCCGAAACCCAGATTGGCGCCGGTTTCCACGAGGGTAAATTTCGGATTTTCCGCAGCGAGGTCACGCAACTCCGCGACAGTTTCGACCGGGTTGTCATGATTGACGAGAACAAACTCGTCTACATTCGGCGCCGCAAGCACGGACTTTACCGAATCCATCAACCGTTTGCCCGTTCTCCAGGACACGGTAACAACGCTAAGTCGCTGTTCGCCGACCATTACACTGACTTTCCTGAGCGCAGCAACAGAACCGCCGTAGCCGCCAGTGCGACTGCCCCCTGATGCCATTCCTGCCAGGCACCATACGAGAAAAGCAGTAGGCTTGCATAGACCCAAACAACCCAGACAGTTGCCATAGCCTGAAATTTCGTCAGCGATTTCGCAGCATTCAGCCGCTCGCCCAGACCGATGAGCGTAACCGCCAACAAAAGTACACCCACAACGCCGGTTTCCAGCCAGACATGCAGCGCCGCATTGTGGGGATGAAGGGGCAGTGCTTCAACAGTGAAGCCCGGGATCTCAATATCTGACTGAACGCTTCGCGCGGCATCGAGACCCTGTCCGATCCAGGGCGACTGCCAGATCTCATCAGAGACGTAAGTCCAGATCTCCAAACGCCAGATCCAGGACAAGGGAAGACTATCGCGGAGGCCATCTGGAATAAGCTGTATCAAGCCGGGAAGCGCGATCGGCATGACCAGAACCGCGCCCGCCAAACCACCGAATGTCGCCGCGACGGCCTGCCGTGGAAAGTACCAGGCGCAGGCCATGCCGATTGCTCCAAGAAACAGCGCAGCAGCGTTGACCTGCATGTCGAAACTCAGCGCGGCCAGCAAGATCAGTCCGGACAGGATTCCGCCCAGCAAGGGCCCACCCTTTTTCCAGCTCAACAGGATGGCAGGCCCACTAACTAGAAGTAATGGCGCCACGCCATGCCCTAGCGAGCGGTTGACCACGAAAAGCGTATCCCGAGTAGTGGCTTCAAGGTCTTCATTTTTAACCTTGAAGGCCAAGGTTGCGCTTCCATTCGTCATTGCTTCGAGGAAGAAAAACAGCGACGCCGCAAAAACGAAGAAAATCAAAGACGCTTCAATGCGAGCGCGCCATCGCCCCGTCTGTTGCCCGATCCGATAGGCGAACAGAATGTAGAGCGGCACGCCAAACAGAAATTTCGGTATCTGTTGCGGGTCATCGTGCGGCGACCAGAGGAAGCTGATCGACGTCCAGACCAGAAACAGGCCGGCCGGGATGACGACCCAGGGCCAACGAATACGGCGCCAGGAGTGCAGGCGCAAGGGTGCAATCACCATCCCCGCCAACGCCATCAATGGCGCGATCAACAGCCCGCTGGCCATGACGGCCGGGTAGGCCAGGATGAACATGGCACATCCAACAATACCTACCCGGGCTTCGTCTTGTTTCATGAGGTTCGCCGTTCCGCTCGCCGGTCTAGCGCTTCAGATCCGGCGGGGTCGCCTTGTCGCTCAACTGAGCGATGGCATCCGCCAACGATATGACTTCCTGCGTGCGGCCTTCCTCGCCCAGGAAACGCAGGGCCACAGCGCCCTCCTCGGCTTCCTTGCGACCAACCACGGCGATGACCGGCACTTTGCCGACCGAGTGTTCGCGGACCTTGTAATTGATCTTCTCGTTCCGGAAATCCGTTTCCACGCGCAGTCCAGCGTCCGACATGGCCTGGCGAACCTCCTCGGCATACGCGTCTGCATCGGACGTGATCGTCGCAACGACGATCTGACGCGGGGCCAGCCAGAAGGGCAGCTTGCCGGAATAGTTCTCGATCAGCACGCCCAGGAACCGCTCCAGCGAGCCCAGAATCGCACGGTGCAGCATGACTGGACGATGCTTTTCGGAATCCTCGCCGACAAAGACTGCGTCAAGGCGCTCCGGCAGGTTGAAGTCACACTGGATCGTGCCCGTCTGCCATTCCCGACCGATGGCGTCCTTCACCACGAAGTCGAGTTTGGGGCCATAAAAGGCGCCATCACCCGGATTGTGTTCGTAATCCAGGCCTGACGCTTCAGCCGCGGCAACCAGCGCGGCTTCCGCTTTGTCCCAGACATCGTCCGAGCCGACGCGCATTTCAGGTCGGTCAGAGAATTTGATCCGAGGCTCTTCAAAGCCGAAATCCTCGTAGACGGATTTCAGGAGCTCACAGAAGGCCGTCACTTCCGCGGTGATCTGGTCGACCGTGCAGAAGATGTGCGCATCATCCTGCACAAAACCGCGTACCCGCATCAGGCCGTGCAGCGAGCCGGAGGGCTCGTAGCGGTGACAGGAACCGAACTCCGCCAGTCGCAAGGGCAGATCGCGATAGGATTTTTGACCCTGGTTGAAGACCTGGACGTGACACGGACAGTTCATCGGCTTGACCGCCAGGACTTTCTCTTCCTGGTCGATGGAGGAGATGAACATGTTTTCGCGGTACTTGTCCCAGTGGCCTGAGGCCTCCCAGAACTTGCGATCCATCAGCTGCGGCGTCTTGATCTCGACATAACCGCTGTCTTCCAGACGGCGGCGCATATAGTTCTCGACCGCGCGATACAGCGTCCAGCCATTGGGGTGCCAGAAAACCTGGCCCTGAGCCTCTTCCTGAAAGTGAAACAGCTCCATCTGTTTGCCGAGGCGGCGGTGGTCGCGCTTCTCGGCCTCTTCCAGACGGTGCAGGTGCGCCTTGAGCTGTTTGTCGTCCAGCCAGGCCGTACCATAGATGCGCTGCAGCTGGGCATTGCGGTGATCACCGCGCCAATAGGCGCCGGCCACCTTCATCAGCTTGAACGCCTTGCCGATCTTGCCCGTGGACGGCAGGTGCGGGCCACGGCACAGGTCGAACCACTCGCCCTGGCGGTAGATCGTGATTGTCTCGCTTTCGGGAAGGTCCTCAATCAGCTCTGCCTTGAAGGCCTCGCCCATTTCCTTGAACCTGGCGATCGCGGCATTACGATCCCAGACTTCGCGCTCGAACGGCAGGTCGGCATCAACGATCTGGCGCATGCGCTTTTCGATCGCTTCAAAATCTTCCGTCGAGAAAGGTTCATCGCGGGCGAAATCATAATAGAAGCCGTCCTCGATCGCCGGGCCAATCGTGACCTGCGTGCCAGGGAAAAGCTCCTGAACCGCCTGGGCCAGAATATGTGCCGTATCGTGGCGGACCAGCTCCAGAGCCTCCGCCTCGTCCTTCCGGGTGATCAGCGCGACGTCGCTGTCGCCGTCGAACGGGCGTTTAAGGTCCCACTCTTCGCCATTGACCTTGGCATAGAGGGACGCCTTGGCCAGGGATTTGGAAATTCCCAGGGCCAGGTCCAGCGGTGAGGCGCCATCTTCAAGCTCGCGTACAGAGCCGTCGGGAAGCGTGATCTTGATCATTTCTCTTTGTCCTCATGCTCGGCGTGGCCAGCCGAATGCAGCGTCTCGGGTCTCGAATTTGGTGGGGCTGTCCGGAAGGTCCAGACTTTCCACCAGGGTGTATCTGTTCGTTCCACCGGGGCCGGATCAAAGCCGAACGTGCCGCCAGGGCGACACCGGCCGAGCCGACCAAACGTCAGCCAGAAACCGCGCCATGGCCCCTGCTCCCGGATCGACTGCATCGAATAGGCCGAACAGGTCGGCTCATGTCGACAGCGAATGCCGATCGCGTAGAACACGGGCGAGAGCGTCAGCTGATAGACGCGCAAGGCGACGATCATGAGCCAGCTCACCGGCCCTTTGGCAGACTTGGTCCGTGCGTGCGAACACATTTGATTTCAAGCCTTTTAACGCTGATGTGCGCCCTGTCCACTCTAGACCTGTTTCGGGCGCGAATTGCCACTGTTTTTCCTGTGATGATTTTGCCGTTTCGGACCGTTCGCTCTCCCTGCCGGCACGGCCGGGACGAACAGCCCTAACCAGTCAACCGGGTGGACGTTTCGGTCGCTGTCGTGAAAGCCTCCAAGGCGGCTTCAAACGCCAGCATCACCGACTGGTGCCGCGCCGGATAATCGCGTGCACCTTCCAGGGCGGCGAGCGCCTCAAACCGCCCCTCGGGCACCGGGCCGTCGGACTTCAGCATGGCCAACAGCGCGTCGCGCGCTGCCTCAACCTCGCCCAGGCTGGAACCTCGCAGGTTGGCAGAAAGCACAGCAGCAGAGGCCTGCCCCAGCGCACAGGCCTTCACCCGCAGGGCGTGATCGGCAACGACGCCGTCGCGAACGACCAGATCCAGTTCCAGCTCGGACCCACACAGGCGGGAGACCCGTCGTACGCGCGCACCCGCCTCTTCGAGCCGGCCGATATGCGGAATGTCTGCGGCCAACCGCAGTACATCACTGGAATAAAGATCGTCGATCATGAGGATTATTTAGTCGAGGAACGCGCCCATGGCTATCAGTTCAGCGAAATGTATTCCCGCTGACCGTGACTGAGCACACGCGGGAAGTCGGTCGGGCCTTCCGGCAAGGGCAGGTCACGAGCGTGGATGGCCGCATCAAGCACCGCATAATCTGCCAGCGCCGCTGAGGCCCGGCAGAGCGTGATCGGGCTGGCGTCGTCAAAGGACATCGCGCGATAGATTGCGTTGAACCGGCCCTTTTCATCAGCACCAGTGAGCAAGACATCGAAGACAGTCATCAGACAACCCCTCACACCATAGCTCAAGAACTAGCCCGGTTCTTTAAAACGACCAACGCTTTTTAGGGCTTGCGATCGATGCAGCGCCCCGCATCAATCGGCGATCTCTTCCTCGTCCAGATAGACCGGCTCTGTGCGACCGAGCACTTCAGCAACATCGCCGATATCGGCAGGATCGACATCGTCCGGTGTCCAGACTTCCTCGACCTCGACCGACCAATAGCCTTCCGCTTGCGCAGAACCGGCCGCCAGCATGCCCGCCTGCTGCTCATCGCCAGCAATAACGCCAAACGTGATGAAACAGGCGCCCACGGCGTCCTCGGCCTGTACCATGACGTTGAACCCAGAAAGCGACATGACTTACCCCAATTTCCGCCAGGTCGAGCCTTCCGGGCCGTCATCGACCTGGACCTTCAAGGCGTTGAGCTCGTCACGGACGGCGTCGGCCCTTGTCCAGTCCTTGTCGGCGCGGGCCTGGTTGCGTGCGGCGATGAGGCCATCGATCTGTTCGCGTTCGGCCGGGTCGATATCGGTCAAACCAAACCAGGCGTCCGGATCCCCCTGGCCCAGGCCCAGCAGGGCGCCGGCAGCCAGCAGCTCACCCTTGGCCCGGGCGCGCTCTTCCTCGGTCTCGGCCTTGTTGGCGCGGGACGCAATCTGGAACAGGACAGACAGGGCCTTGGGCGTGTTGAGATCATCGAACAACTGCTCCAGGAAGTCCTGCGGCGCCGAGACTTCCGCCGCCTCGACACCGGTCAGACGACGCAGGACACCATAGATCCGGTCCAGCGAACGACGGGTCTTCGCCAGAAGGTCACTCGTCCAGGTCAGCGGGGCCCGATAGTGCGCGGTCAGGAGCGCATAACGCAGCACCTCGCCCGGATGCTCCTGCACCAGGTCATGCACAAGCTGAACATTGCCAAGGGATTTCGACATCTTGTCGGTCCCCATGGTCAAAAAGCCATTGTGCAGCCAGTAATTCGCCATCGGCTTGCCGCCGTGGGCACAAACCGATTGCGCGATTTCGTTTTCATGGTGCGGGAAGACCAGATCTACGCCACCACCGTGGATGTCAAAGGTTTCGCCCAGATGCTCCGCCGTCATTGCGGAACACTCCAGGTGCCAGCCCGGACGACCGCGACCCCAGGGACTGTCCCAGCCGGGCTCGTCATCAGCCGCAGGCTTCCAGAGAACAAAATCACCCGCGTCTTTCTTGTACGGCGCCACTTCGACACGCGCGCCGGCGATCATGTCATCCAGCGAGCGGCGGGAGAGCTTTCCATAGCCCTCATAGGCCCCGACGGAGAAAAGCACGTGGCCCTCGGCCTCATAAGCGAAACCGTCCTCGATCAGCTTGCCCGCCATCTCGACCATTTGCGGAATATGCTGGGTGGCATGCGGCTCGATATCCGGCATGGCCACGCCGACAGCGCCCATATCCTGGCGATAAATCTCGGCATAACGCGTCGTGATCGCCTCGATCGGCTCACCGGTCTCCTTGGAGGAGGCGATGATCTTGTCGTCCACATCGGTGATGTTGCGGGCATAGATCACCTTGTCCTCACCATAGATATGGCGCAGGGCACTGGCGAGAACATCAAACACGACGGCCGGACGCGCATTGCCAATATGCGCGTAGTTATAAACGGTTGGACCACAGACATAGAGGGTCACACGCTCCGGGTCGATGGGTTCGAAAGGCCGTTTGTGGCGGCTCAGCGTGTCATACAGGGTCAGCGCGGTCATAGGGAAATCCGTCGTGGACTGAAAAATAAATAGGCATAATGCGGCGATGCGATTGGATTTGCAGCAAAGAGGCCCTACATAGCCTGAAGCGTGAGAACGCGAAACCGGAGGATTTCAGGCCCGGACTGCAAAAAGTCACGAGCCCGCCCTCGATCCGGAAACCGGAACTACGGCTGCAACGTATAGAGGCTGCCGACCCGTCAACGAAAGGATCCATTCAGATGGACGCCATGACACCTGAAGATGCCCGCATCGCTGCGGAAGAAAAAATTCGCCCGACCCGAGCGGAAGCCGAAGCGGCTGTCCGCACGCTGATCTCCTGGGCAGGGGATGACCCGGACCGTGAAGGCCTGATCGAAACGCCCAAGCGCGTGGTCAAGGCCTATGAAGAATGGTTCTCCGGCTATCGCGATGATCCGGCGGCCCTGCTCGGAAAAAAGTTCGAGGATGTTCAGGGCTATGACGACATGGTCATGCTGACCAATATCGACGTCGAGTCCCACTGCGAACACCATATTGCACCGATCTTGGGCGTGGCGCATGTCGCCTATCTGCCAACCAAGGCCGTTGTCGGCATCTCCAAGATCGCCCGTGTTGTGGAGATTTTCGCCAAGCGCCTGCAAACGCAGGAGACCATGACCGCCCAGATCGCCGATGCGTTGATGGACGCCATGGCGCCGCTCGGTGTGGCCGTCTATGTCGACGCCAAGCACCAGTGCATGACGACGCGCGGCGTCCACCACGCCAACGTCTCGACAATCACGACGACGTTCACCGGTGAATTCAAGACCGATGCGGACCTGCGCAACCGCTTCCTGCGCCTGGTTGAAAAGGCCTAGAGGCTTCGACCTCACGCAAAAAACAAGGGCGGCTCCATCGAGCCGCCCTTTTTGTTTGCACGCTCGTCCCGCCTCTCCACCGTCACCCCGATGAAGATCGGGGTGACGGTGGAGAGGGGCGCTCGCAGTCTTTCACTTCCGCAAACGCAGCAGCCCCCGGCACGCCTAGCTGACGCGCTCCAGCTCCGGGGCGCCGCTCCCATCTCGCGTCAATCGCCAGGCGCTCTCGGTCTTCGCCGAATAGTCCCGGGTCATGATCGTCGACACACCGATATATTCCGCGTCCACAGTCTGCGGCGTCAGCGTCATGCGGATATAGCCGTGATCAGTCATGTTGCAGTGGCTGACGGCGGCGTTGGCTTCTCGCATCATCTCGCCATAGTCCACACCCGGCGCCGCAAAGCTGGAGAAGGGTGACGGGCTCGTGACGGAGGCAGTGACAAACTCGGTGCCCACGCGATTGCCATCATTGTCTGCCAGGTCATTGGTCCAGAAGGAATGCACATCGCCGGTCACCGTGACCACATCGGCATCTACTGCGCGCAGGGCGGCGAACAGGCGTTCGCGCTCGGCCGGGAAACCGTCCCACATGTCCAGATTGAACGGAATTCCGAAACGGGTGGAGTTGATGAAGCGACGCGCGAACTCATTGTCCCGCGTGGCAACCCAGCGCAGCCAGCCTGGCATTTCGGTGGTGAAGTCCGGGAAATTGACCCGGCTCATGATCACCTGATTGCCCAGGATACGCCACGGCTTGCCGGCCGCGACGGAGGCCGCACAGGCAGCCTGCACATCAGCGATCTGCTGTGCGCCCATCAGTTCGCGATCATCGGCACCGATCTCATCACGTTTCCAGTTGGCCACGATGGCCAGGTTTTCTTCGGTGATGTCCGAATTCGGATCGATGGGAAAATCCTCGTAATCCATAACCTCGGAGCGCGCGGTCAGGCGGGTTTCCAGCATGCATAGCGTGGCCAGATCCCCGATCTCGAACACACCACGGCGGTCGATCAGGTTTTCCGGTTCGCGGGAAGGCGTCCAGTCGTACCAGGCACGCACGGCGGCATCGCGGCGCTCATACCAGTCGCCTTCACTGGCATCGTGGTTTTCGGCTCCGGTGGCATAGCTGTCATTGGCAGTTTCATGATCATCCCAGACCATGATCCACGGCGCCGCCGCATGCAGGGCTTGCAGGTCCGGGTCGGACTTGTACTGGGCGTGACGGGTCACATAGTCGGCATACTCAACGATTTCATGCACCGGATCCGAGACACGGTTGAGCTCTACCGACTTGCCCGAGGCATATCCATCTGCCGGATATTCATAAATATAGTCACCAAGGTGCAGGACGAGATCAAACGCGTCATTCTCGGCGGCTTCTCGATAAACGTTGAAATGCCCGGCCGGGAAGTTGGAGCAGGAGAAAATGCCAATGCGATACCGGTCGACATTGCCTGCTGGCAGGGTGCGGGTAACGCCCACTGGCGAATAATCATCTTCCAGCCGGAAACGATAAAAATAGGTCATGCCCGGCAACAAGCCGTCTGCCAGGACTTTCAGCGTACCAAGCGGCTGCGGCGTGACATACATGATCGTCTCGCCCTGCTCGAAGATGATATCCTGGAACTCCGGATCGCGCGCCAACTCGACGCCGCGGTAACCGCCTGCATCATCTGTGAGCGCCGTCCACAGCATCACACTGGTCTGATCAGGGTCGCCAGAGGCCACGCCATGACGGAAATGACCTTGCGTGGGCGGTTCGAAACGGTCGATACGCTCTGAGCAGGCCCCGACCGCCAGACCGGCGCCCGCTGCCCCCAAAAGCGCGCCACGGCGCGTCAGTTTGATCTTTTCCATCATCTTCCCCTGCACAAATCACGCATCTTCTTGACGCTGAATATTGCGCCTGAGCGACAGCAAGGCTAGTCGCTTTGCAATGAGCGATACAGAAAACACTATCCGCGAGATCGAAGCCGAGGCCGAACACCAGGGTCAGCGGCTGGATCGATGGCTGGCCAATAGCTGGGAAGAACTCTCCCGGTCACGCATCAAGGCGTTGATCGAGGAGGAACATCTGACCGTTGATGGCGCGATGCTGAAAGACCCGTCTGCCAAGGTACAGGCAGGGTCCACCTACGCACTGACCATCCCGGCGCCGCGGCCGGACAAACCAATCCCGGAAAAAATGGATCTGAATATCCTGCACGAGGATGCGGATCTGATCGTCATCATGAAACCGTCCGGCCTGACCGTGCACCCGGCAGCGGGCCATTGGACCGGTACACTGGTGCACGGGCTGCTCTATCACTGCGCCGGTTCCCTCTCCGGAATCGGGGGCGTGGAACGACCGGGTATCGTGCACCGGCTCGACATGGACACATCCGGCGTGATGGTCGTGGCCAAATCCGATGCGGCGCACCAGGGCCTCACCGCCCAATTCGCCAGGCACTCGGTCGAGCGCGCCTATATCGCCTTCACCAAGGGCATGCCCAAGACCAAGGCCGGGCGTATCGAGACCCAGCTGGTGCGTTCATCCAAGGATCGCAAGAAATTCGAGGTTCCGCACGACCCCTACAGCGAGGCCGGCAAACACGCGATCACCAATTACCAGACGCTGGCGCGTTTCGGACAGGCCCCCAATGCCGCCATCGGTACAGGCCTGGCTGCCAAGGTGGAATGTCGCCTGGAAACGGGCCGCACACACCAGATTCGCGTGCACATGGCGCATATCGGCTGTCCTTTGCTGGGCGACCCGGTCTATGGCAGTCGCCGGGGCGGCATTGTCGCCGCCAGCGATAATGGCCGCGAGCTCAAGGAATTCCGCCGCCAGGCCCTGCACGCCGCCATTCTGGGCTTTGAACACCCGGTGACCGGCGAGCAAATGCGGTTCGAGGCAGAGATGCCGAAGGACATGCAACGTCTGGAAAAATTCCTGGAACGGCTGTGATCAGTTAGTCTCTCCCCTTGCATCTGACCGCCCGATGTGGAGATTGGATCCAATAATCGGTAACAGACCGCCCCGGGAGAGACCAGGATGACGATGACCATGACACGCGGCGTTGGCGGCTCGACAGCCGAGGCAGAGCTGGCCCGGCTGGACACTATGCTCGGCGATTGTCAGCCCATCCCGGTCGAGGAGCACAAGGACCGCATCTCGGCCCTCCAGGCGCGCATGTCCGTCGCGGGACTGGATGCTGTCTATATCGATGCCGGCAGCAATCTGACCTATTACACGGGCACCAAATGGTATCAGACCGAGCGCCTGATGGGCGCTGTCATACCGGCCAGCGGCCCGATCACCTATGTCGGCCCGGCGTTCGAGGATGGTACGATCCGCGATTTCATGACCGTGGAGGCGCGACTGGAGGGCTGGGAGGAACACGAGGATCCCTACACGCTCACCGCGCGCCTGCTGGAAGGCTGCGGCAAGGTCGGGCTGGACCCCTCCATGCCGCTCTTCCGCGTCACCGGTCTGAAGGCAGCCTGCGCTGGCGAACTGGTCGATGCCGGCGACGTTGTCCTGTTCGGCCGGGCCCGAAAATCAGAGAACGAGCTGGCGCTGATGCAGGCGACCAAGACTGCCACGCTGGAAGTTCACAAGGCAGCCGCGCGCATCCTGCGGGACGGCATCACCACGCAGGAAGTGACCGAATTCATTCACGCGGCTCACAAGAAAGTCGGCGCCCCCGGTGGATCGACCTTCTGCATCGTCCTGTTCGGACCGGACAGCGCCTTTCCGCACGGCGTTTCAACGCCCAAGGCGCTGGAAGCCGGTGACATGGTGCTGATCGATACCGGCTGCGCCATCCACGGCTATCAGTCCGACATCACTCGCTCCTATGTGTTCGGGGAACCAACGGCAGATCAGCGCCGAGTCTGGGACGCGGAAAAAGCCTGCCAGATCGCCGCCTTCGATGCTGCTCAGCTGGGTCAGCCCTGTTCAGCCGCGGATGATTCAGCGCGGGCAGAGGGCGAGCGCCACGGTTTCGGCCCGGGCTATCAGCTGCCGGGCACGCCGCACCGCACCGGCCATGGCATAGGCCTGGACATTCATGAAGGCCCGTATCTGGTGGGCAATGACGGGACACCGCTGGATATCGGCATGTGTTTTTCCAACGAGCCGATGATCTGTGTACCGGGCGAGTTCGGCATTCGCCTGGAAGACCATTTCTACATGACGGCCGACGGACCACGATGGTTCACCCAGCCCAGCAAGTCGATCGACGATCCGTTTGGCTAGGACTTGCCGCGCTTGATCGCGGCCTGAACCTTCAGCGCCTGCATGGTCATGCGCACATCGTGCACGCGGACCATCGCAGCACCCGCCTGGGCTGCGCGCATGGCGGCGGCCAGTGATCCGCCCAGGCGTTCCATCTCGTCAGCACCATCATCGATCGCGGCGATGAAACGCTTGCGCGAGGCGCCAAACAGAACCGGATAGCCAAGCCCGATCACCTGATCGAGATCGCGCATAAGCGCGAGATTATGATCGAGTGTCTTGCCGAAACCGATACCGGGATCGAGCCAGATACTGTCCGCGTTCACGCCGGCGGCCATGGCAATATCAGAGCGTTCGGTGAGGAAGTCGCAAACCTCGCCGACCACATCTTCATATTGCGGTTGGTCCTGCATGGTTTTCGGCTTGCCGGACATGTGCATGAGGATGACAGGAACGCCCAGCTCGGCCGCCGTTTCCAGCGCCCCCGGTTCCTGCAGGGCCCGCACATCATTCCAGATATCAGCGCCAGCCTCGACCGCAGCACGAGCGACAGCCGGCTTGAATGTATCCACCGAGATGCGCGCCGCGGAGCGTTCGCGCAGCGCCTTGATGACGGGGATGACCCGGCGCAGCTCTTCAGCTTCAGGCACCGAATCAGCTCCGGGACGTGTGGATTCACCACCAACATCGATCACGTCAGCGCCATTGCGCAGCATTTCAAGACCGCGCTGCACGGCTGCCGCCTGGTCAACAAAGTCCCCGCCATCGGAGAAACTGTCCGGCGTGACGTTGAGAACGGCCATGACAAAAGGAATGTCGGATTTTCGGCGGGCTCTGAAATGAGGCATGACGAAGCTTTGATACCACGTGAGGGGCTAGCAGATATACGATTGCCCGCGAGCTTGTGAAAGAGGGCTGAGCGTATGCCGGATGGTGAAAACTGGACTTTCCATAACGAACACCGCCTGCGTGGCTATGTAGCGCATGAATTCGGGTCCGGGGAAATCCTGCGCTGCTGGTCCCACGCCGTGTGCAATGACGCACCGCACTACGTCCTGCCCAATGCCGAGATCAATATTGTTGCGCGTTATTGCGGCCGATATTCGCAGGTGGATATTTTCGGCATGTGCACCGACGCGCGCTGGTTCCATCCCGTGGCCGGCGAGACCTTGCTGTCCGTCACCCTGTCACCGGAACGCGCCCTGGCGCTCGGCCTGCATCCGCGTGACTGGACAGACCGGCTTGAAGCGGCCCCGACAGCGCTGCAGGACCGCCTGGCGCCGGTCGCCGAACAATTGATCGGCAAGAGCGAAACCTTTGCCCGACACCACTGGCTGGATGCCATTACACGTCTCTCGCAGGATCAGGCGAAC
>CBFHQE010000069.1:0-15410 GCA_965657935.1 Maricaulis sp.
ATGACGTTTTCGACCTGGAAGCCCGCCATGCCGTCCAGCGCGGCACGGACGCTCTCCACCGCGCGCAGGGCCTCGTCCTCGGAACGGACCAGCCCGCCGCGGCCAATACCGTCGCGGCCGACCTCGAACTGGGGTTTGATCAGGCCCACAAAGACCGCGCGCTCCGCGGCCAGGGACAGGGGCACGGGGATGACTTTCAAAAGGGAGATGAAACTCGCATCGCAGACGATCAGCGAGGGTGGCGTGTCAAAATCCCCAGCTGTCAGATCCCGCGCATCCGTCGCTTCCATCGAGACCACGCGATCATCGCCGCGCAGGCGCGCGTGTAATTGCTCGCGGCCGACATCAACGGCGTAGACTTTCATCGCCCCGCGTTCCAGCAGGACCTCGGTGAAACCGCCCGTGGACGAGCCCACATCCAGACAGGTCCGCCCCGTCGGGTCCACAGAAAATGCGTCCAGCCCGCCCACCAGTTTCAGCGCCGCACGGCTGACATAGGGATGTAGGGCCTGCGCTTTGATCGTCGCTCCGGCCGGGATTTTCTGGGAGGCCTTGCGCAGCGGCACACCATCCAGCAGCACCAGCCCGGCATCGATCGCCTGCTGCGCGCGTGCCCGGGTGTCGAAATAGCCGTTCTCAACGAGATATTTGTCGGCACGCACCCGGCTCTACTCAGCCTGCACGCCCGCTGCCATGACTTGCGCCGCATCCTGTTCGCGGCCCAACGCTTCAAGCGCCTTGGCCGCGATGTGGCGGGCGTTGAGGCCGGCGGTTTCGTACATGTTGAATGGCGTGTCCTGGTCCTGGAATACATCCGGCAGCGTCATCGTGCGGATTTTCAGGCCGCGATCCAGCGCGCCGCGATCGGCGAGCATGTGCAGGACAAAGGCTCCGAAACCGCCCACAGCGCCCTCTTCCACCGTGATCAGAACTTCGTGCTCGCGAGCGAGCCGCAGGATCAGCTCTTCATCCAGCGGCTTGGCGAAACGGGCATCAGCGACCGTCGCCGGGAAGCCTTTGGCTGCGAGCTCGTCAGCGGCCTTCAGCGCCTCGTCCAGACGTGTCCCCAGCGAGAGGATCGCGATGGACGCGCCTTCGCGCACAATGCGGCCCTTGCCGATCTCGAGCACTTCGGCGATCTCGGGCAGGTCAACGCCGGTGCCATTGCCGCGCGGATAGCGGAAGGCGGATGGACGGTCGTCGATCTGGTTCGCCGTTGCGACCATGTGACAGAGCTCTGCTTCGTCGGCCGCGGCCATCACAACCATGCCCGGCAGCGCGCCCAGATAACCGACGTCAAAGGAACCGGCATGGGTACAACCGTCAGCACCGACAAGTCCGGCCCGGTCGATAGCGAACCGGACGGGAAGTTTCTGGATGGCCACATCGTGCACGACCTGGTCATACCCGCGCTGCAGGAAAGTGGAATACAGCGCGCAAAAGGGTTTCATCCCGTCCGCAGCGAGCCCGGCCGCGAACGTCACCGCATGCTGTTCGGCGATACCGACATCAAACATGCGATCGGGAAAATGCTGGCCGAACTTGTCGAGCCCCGTGCCCCCGGGCATGGCGGCTGTGACACCGACAACGCGCTCATCGGCCTGCGCTTCCTTGATCAGCTGGTGGGCAAACACGCCGGTGTAGGACGGGGCGCCAGGCTTGGACTTTTGCTGTTCGCCAGTGACCACATTGAATTTGGCGACGCCGTGATACTTGTCTGCCGCTGCCTCGGCCGGGGCGTAGCCCTTGCCCTTCTGGGTGACGACATGGATCAGGACCGGGCCTTCCTCGCCATCACGCACATTGCGCAGGACGGGAACCAGCTGGTCCATGTCATGACCATCGATCGGGCCGACATAACGAAAGCCCATTTCCTCGAACAGCGTGCCACCCATGGCCATGCCACGCATGTATTCCTCGGCCCGGCGCGCAGCTTCCTTGACATGGAACGCCTTGGCGACGCCTTTGCCCAGTTTGCGGATGTTTCGATAACCCTGGCTGGACACCAGCCGCGAGAAGTAATGGCTCATGGCGCCGACCGGAGGCGCGATGGACATGTCGTTGTCATTGAGGATGACGATCAGGCGAGAATTGAGATCCCCCGCATTGTTCATCGCCTCATAGGCCATGCCCGCCGTCATCGAACCATCGCCGATGACGGCAATCACATTGCGCTGCTCGTCCTTGAGGTCGCGCGCAACGGCAAAGCCCAGCGCTGCGGAAATGGACGTCGAGGCATGCGCCGCGCCAAACGGATCGTATTCGCTCTCCGCGCGCTTGGTGAAACCCGACAGGCCACCACCCTGTCGCAGGGTGCGGATGCGATCTCGGCGTTCTGTCAGAATCTTGTGCGGATAACACTGGTGCCCGACGTCCCAGATCACCTTGTCGTCTGGCGTGTCGAACACATGGTGCAGCGCCGTGGTCAGCTCCACCACACCCAGGGCAGAACCAAGATGGCCGCCGGTAACGGATACGGCATCGATTGTCTCGGCGCGTAATTCGTCGGCAACCGACTTAAGCGTGTTTATGTCGAGATTTTTGAGATCTGCAGGTTTTTCAACTCGATCCAGATTCGGTGTCTTTTCAGACATTCCGGCTACCCGCCTTTCACGAACGGCGCTTCAGCACAAAGTCGACCGCTTCTCTCAACAAATTTGCACGTTCGCCGAAAGGATCAAGATGCTCCTTGGCTTGCGCGGCCAAGTGTCGCGACCGTTCCTTGGCACCCTCTACGCCCAGAATGGTGACAAAGGTGGCTTTTCCTTGACCGGCATCCTTGCCGACCGCCTTGCCCGCCTCGTCGACATCCCCTGTGGCATCCAGAAGGTCGTCCGTGATCTGATAAGCCAAGCCTAGATCGTGTGCAAATCCTTCTAGCGCCCGGCGGATGTGATCCTCCACATCCTTCAGCGTCGTTACTGCCTCGGCCGCGTAATTGATCAACGCCCCCGTCTTCATCCGGTGCATGCGCGTAACCACTGATATGTCGAGGGTTTCGCGTTCACCAATGATGTCGATCATCTGCCCGCCGACCATGCCGGCAGCGCCACTGGCACGCGCCAGCTTTTCGACCAGGCGGGCGCGCACTGCACCTTGCGCATGCGTGTCCGGATGCGCGAGAATTTCATAGGCGATGGATTGCAGCGCATCTCCGGCCAGAACCGCCGTGGCCTCGTCATAGGCCTTGTGCACGGTCGGACGTCCCCGACGCAGATCGTCATCATCCATACAGGGCAGATCATCATGGATCAGGGAATAGGCGTGGATACATTCCAGAGCGCAGGCCGCACGCAGCATTCCGCGCTCATCGCCGTGCACAAGCTTGCCCAGCTCCAGGGTCAGGAAAGGCCGCAGGCGTTTGCCCGGCCCAAGAGCGGCGTAACGCATGGCGGAGTTGAGCGAGGCCTCGGGCCCTTCAGCACGCGGCAGCAGGGCGTCCAGCGCGACCGTCACCCGGTCAGCTGTCTCATTCAGTTTCTGCTCGAAGCTCTCAGCGCTCATGCGGCTCTCTCAACGGGGCGGCCAACAGGCGGCCGCGGCTAACAACTCGGAAATCACAGGCGACCCGGGCAGGTCCTTATTGTTCAAGCTGGGCAGGTTCCAGCGACACGGAACCATCCTCGCCCTTGACGATCTTGTCGACCTTGAGCTCGGCATCTTTCAGCTTGCCCTCGCAATGCGCGCGCAGGGCTGCACCCCGTTCATAGATGGCGATGGAACGCTCCAGCTCGACCTCACCGCTTTCAAGCTGCTGGACGATACGTTCCAGCTCGGCCAGGGCCTGCTCGAAATTCATGGCGGCGATGTCGGCATTCGGCGTTTCAGGCATCAGGCTTTCTCCAAGACACGCCGCACCATAGGCACGCTCGCTCGAGCGGGCAACGCGTCAATTGCCGCGGTATTCGTATTGGCGATAGGACCAGTAGCTGTCGCCGCCATCATGCACACATTTCCAGCCTGCCTGCTTGATAAACGGGCGCATCATGCGGTTGAACCAGCCATGCGCACAGACGGTGACGTGCCCTTGCTGCGCGGCCTCGACCAGGCGGGCGGCAGCCATGGCGGCGCGCGCCTCAGCCTCGAGTCGGCTTTCCCGGCCCCGCGACATGCCAAACCACCAGCTGCAGCGCGCGAACACGCCCCAGGTCTTGGCCATGTAACGCCCCGGCATGGGCGGCGGCGGCAATTCGGCCTCAATAAACACAGGATCGATCACCAGCTCGCGCCCTGGCGCGGCGCCGTGTGCCGTTTCGATCGCGCGCTGAAGGGTTGAGGCGAAGACGATATGAGACGCCGCTGCAGCCGCCTTCAGATTGTCGCAAGCATCCTGTCCAGGTACCAGGCTGGAAGGCTGATAGGTATTGTCCCACCAGTCCTCATACCCACGCCAGTCAAGAACCTGTTCGCGGTTCGCGTCAGGCTGGCCGTGCCGGGCGACGGTAATACGTCCGGGACCACTTTGGGCATTGGCGGGGACAGGGCTCGACATTCACGCTCATCCAGTTGGCACTAGCCGGAGCCCCGGCTGCGGGTGACACTACGGCGCACTCGCCAGACCGCCAACAAATGCAGCTGCAGCCCGGCCAAGTGCGGGGCAGTCGTATCCCCCCTCCAGCACGGAAACAAGCCGGGAATGCGCAAATTCATCCGCACACACGCGAATTTGCCCGGCAACCCAACGGTAATCCGCATCAGACAGGTTCAACCCACCCAGCGGATCTGCCTCATGAGCATCAAAGCCGGCCGAGACGAGAATGATCTCCGGACGAAAACTGGCCAGCGCCGGCACAACCTCTGCCTCGAACCGGCGACGCCAAAGCGCCGAGCTGGAATTGTCCGCAAAGGTCAGATTGAGAACATTGCCATTCAGACCGGTCTCGCCTTCCCGCCCGGTGCCCGGATAAAGCGGCGCCTGATGCAGGGAGGTGAACAGGACACGCTCATCCACCTCGGCGAGACACTGGCTGCCATTGCCATGATGAACGTCGATATCAACGATGGCTGCGCGTGCCAGGCCGTGCGCCTCCAGGGCATGCAGGGCTGCGACAGCGACCGAGTTGAACAGACAAAACCCCATGGCGCGGTCGGGCTCGGCATGATGGCCGGGCGGACGCGCCAGACAGAATGCCTGTCTGGGCTCTGCCGTCACCACACAATCGACAGCCTTCAGGGCCGCTCCAGCCGCGTGAAGCCCGGCTTGAACGGAAGATTGCTGGACGTGAGTATCCGGGTCCAGCGCTTCCCAGCGGCCTTCCTGGGCGGCGGCACAGGCCGACAGGACACGCTCGACATGGCCGGCCGTGTGAAAGCGTTCCAGCTCGTGGCGTTCTGCTGGTCGACTTTCCACCCACTCACAGCCGGCGAGTGGCTCGAGCGCCTGCCTGACCGCCGCATAACGTCCGGGATGCTCGGGATAACCCGGCGGCACCGGATGCCCGGCACTGGCCGGGCTGTCGACGATCAGGACGCTCATGCTGTCAGCCTGCCAGTCCGGACAGGTCCATGATTTTTACGCCGGGCGGGGTCGGCGCCTCGTCTTCTTCGGGAACAAAGAAGTCCGGCAGGAGGTCCGTACCGGGTTCAACAGAATACTGGTCAAAATCCGTCACACCCTCCGAATAGAGAAAGGTGTCGTCGATGAGGAAATTACCGGTGAACTCCCGGGCCGGCTTGTTGAGCACGGCATACGCGGTGTCGGCGAGGATTTCCGGCTTGCGGCAGGTTTTCATCGCCTCGTCATTGGCCAGCACGTTGGAGATGGCCGCCGTTGCAACTGCGGTGCGCGGCCAGATGGCATTAGCGCCAATGCGGCCCTTGAACTCTTCTCCCCAGCCCAGCACACACAGGCTCATCTGGTATTTTGCGCTCGTATAGGCCACGTGGGGGCCAAACCAGAGCGGACGCATGTCCAGCGGTGGCGACAGCACGAGAATGTGCGGGTTTTCAGCCTTTTCCAGATACGGCAGGCATTTCTGGGTGACCAGGAATGTGCCGCGCCCATTGACGCCGTGCATCAGGTCATAACGCTTCATCGGCACATCAGCCGTGCCCCGCGGATAAATGGCGGAGGCATTGTTGACGACGGCATCAATCCCGCCGAAACGCTCGACCGCCTGGGCGACGGCAGCTTCGACATTGGCCTCGTCGCGGATGTCACACTGGACCGCCAGGGCCTGACCACCCGCAGCCTCAACGGCTTCAGCGGCCGAATGAATGGTACCGCCCAGCCGCGAATCCTCGGTGACGGATTTTGCGGCGATAACGATATTGGCGCCGTCCCGCGCACAGCGCTCGGCGATTGCCAGGCCAATGCCGCGGCTGGCGCCGGTGATGAAAATGGTCTTGTCCTTGAGGCTCATTCTTGTCTCCCGCCCTTTATCGAGTACAGGAAACTAGTGCGGTATCAGAGCGGGCGCCAGACCCGGCCTGTTGGACAGTGGAGTTCAGGTTCTCGGTCGCAGCGCTCAAAGGTGAAGGGCACGGTCTCGGCCCGGCCAATCACATTGGCCAGGGGTACAAAACCCGGACCGCCTTCGGCACGACTGTCGACAGAATTGTCCCGATTATCTCCCATCAGGAAGACATGGTCGGCAGGCACCAGGATCGGACCGAAATCATCCAGGGGGTGGCGGTCGGTGCGTTCGTAGATCCAGTGCGCCGGCGCACCGGGCAATTCCTCCTCGAACGCCATGACATCCACCACGGGGGGGAAACCATTATGCTGGCGATAACGGCGCGCCTCGGTCCGGGCACGCAGGACCATGTCACCATTGATGATCAGGCGGCCGTCACGCACTTCGATACGGTCCCCGGGAACCCCGACCACGCGCTTGATCAGGACCAGGTCCTCCCGCGGAGACTGGAGGACGATGACATCACCGCGCTCGGGCTCGGCCCAGCCGACACGACCGTCCCAGCTGTCCGGCAGCAAACCGCCCAGCCCCAGCGGCAGGGAATGACGCGAATAGCCATAGGCCCATTTGGACACGATGATCCGGTCACCAACCTCGAGCGTTGGCTGCATGCTTTCGCTGGGAATGTAATAGGTGGCGAAGGCAATTGACGACCAGGCGAACCAGATCGCCACCACGCCCGACAGAAAGCGTACGGTCTCGACGCCTTCACGCAGACCGGAGCGCACCCAGCGCGGCAGCCGTCGAAGCAAGCGAAACGTCCGCGTCATGACTTAGAGGCCTCTCCAGACCCGACCGGTTGGACAATGCAGCTCTTCTTCGCGGCGGCAATTGGCCATGGTGAACATCACCGTTTCAGCGCGACCCACAACATTGGCCAGCGGAACGAGGCCGGGACCACTCGGTGCGCGGCTGTCATTGGAGGCGTCACGATTATCGCCCATCACGAACACCGTGCCGGGCAGAACCGTCACCGGACCATAATCGTCCAGGGCGAAATCGTCCGTCCGTTCGTAGATGTCATGTTCGCGATCACCGGGCAGGACTTCAGTGTAGAGCGTCGCCGTGCGCAAGACCGAAGAACGGCCCTCGCGATAGGTCAGAACGGCATCGAGCACACGCGGCACAGCCTCGCCATTGAGATACAGGCGGCCATCGCGCATCTCGATGCGATCGCCGGCCACGCCCATGACGCGCTTGATCAGATTGCGCGGACGACCATCAGCCTGCCGCTCGTCCCGGAAGACGACAACATCACCACGCTGCGGATCAGCCCAGGCAAGACGCCCATTCCAGCTGCTGGGCAGAAGATAGCCGATGCCAAGCGGCAGGGAGTGACGCGAATAGCCATAGGCCCATTTGGACACAAGCACGCGATCGCCGACTTCCAGAGTCGGCTGCATGGAGCCCGAAGGAATGTGGAAGGCGGCGAAGATAAAGGTCACAAGCACCAGCCAGACGGCAATGACGCCGCCGAGAAACCGAACGATTTCGAGCACTTCACCAGCCGCCCGATCCATCAATCGCTGCACAAGAGGATTCATTTCAGTTTTACCGCCGTTCCGTAGGCCAGGATTTCTGCTGAGCCATCCATAACAGTCGCGGTCGACAGGCGGAAAGTGATAACCGCATCCGCGCCCAGCTGTTCGGCGTGTTTGACCATGCGATCCATGGCCTGTTCACGGCTTTCCGAAAGCAGCTTGGTGTATTCGGGGACTTCACCGCCAACCAGATTGCGAAGGCCGGCGATGAAATCGCGGCCAAAGAAACGCGCCCGGACCACATTGCCGCGCGCCAATCCGATAACGCTGTCGATTTCGTGTCCCGGTACGTGGTCAGACATGGTGACGATCATTGCGCACTCTCCTCGCTCGTTTCCTGTTCATACAGCCGCTCGGCTGCCAGGTATTGTTCTGCCAGGGACATCGCGATCAAGGCCGGACAAACCAGAACCATCAGCGACCAGGACCAGTCGAGGCCGATCCCGAACAAAAGATACATCAAGATCATAATGAGCAGACCCGTCAGGCCCGTCACAAACTGCAGCAAATTCCGGTTGGTCTTGATCCAGTCCAAGCGCACGCGCCAATCTCCCGTTTACCCACAAGGGCTCCCCGGCGACATGGGTAGATCGAAACCCGGCCACAAGAAACCCCTTCATCGTCTACGCGACCAGAATTTGCCGCAGCGTGGCGACAGAGTCGCAGGGGATCATCCGATCCCGGTTCCCCCTGCCCTTCCGATTCAAGTCGGGTAGATTGACACTAAAGGAGACCCTGATGAAGGACACGATTTACGAAGCCCCGTCCAACAAGGCAGCAGACCGCGGCGACAAGCTGTTTGCCGGGCTCGGCTATGTGCTCATGTTGCTGGGCAATATCATCGGTGTTTCGTCAATCATTGCCGTGATCATCGGCTATGCCCGCAAGGACCAGGCGCCCAACTGGCTGCACTCCCACTATGAGTTCCAGATCCGGACTTTCTGGGCCGCGCTCATCGGCGTCATCGCCTGTTCGATCATGGTCGTGACCATCATCCTGTCGCCCTTTGGCTTTCTCGGTTTTGCCGCGATCTGGCTGTGGGTCCTGATCCGCAATGTCGTCGGCTTCATCCGACTGCTGGACGGCCGCGGCGTGGGCAATGCCTCGACGATGTGGGTCTAGTCCGGCTCTGGTGCGAAAATCGCCCCCGAGAACGGACGTCGAACCGGGGGTCGCCAGACAGACAGGCGATCCCGTGACCAGAACGCACGAACTAGCCCGCTTCGAAACCCAGTTCCGTGATCATGTCATAACCGATGGTGATATCGTCGACACGTGACGGCGACAGGGCGAGGACCGCTTCGGCGTAGAAATTGGCCAGGGCGATGCGTTCAGCGGCGAATTTCGGGTCACCGATATTCTCTTTCTGGCGACGACGGACCGCGACCGCGCCAAGACACAACATCCAGCCCCCGATCACCTCGCCTGCAAGCGTCAGGAAGGGCGAGGCGCCGGACAGACGGTCAGCCGGGTCGGACGTCTTGAGCCAGCCCGCCGCTTCCTTCAGCGCATCGAGACCATCCTCGAGGCGTTCGGCCAGTGGCGGCAGGTCCGGGTGTGACGAGGTGGAACAGGACTCGATCGTCTGCTCGATATCAACAAACAGCTCTTCAAACGCGGCCCCACCGGCCATGGAGAGTTTGCGACCGGCCAGATCCATCGCCTGGATGGCATTGGTGCCCTCATAAATCGGAGCGATACGCGCATCACGGAAATGCTGGGCAGCGCCGGTTTCCTCGATGAAACCCATGCCGCCATGGATCTGGATGCCCATGGACGAGACTTCGACACCGATATCCGTCGACCAGGCCTTGGCAATCGGGGTCAGCAATTCCTCACGGCGCTTGGCGACGGCGCGCTCTTCCTCGTCCTCGGCGTGTTCGGACAGGTCAGCGGCAACAGCCGTCGCGAAACAAATGGCCCGGGACGCCGCGATCTTGGCGCGCATCATGGCCAGTGTTCGCTGGATATCGGGATGTTCGATGATGGCATGCGGACCCGGACCATCAGCCTCGATGGCCGTGCCCTGCTTGCGATCCCTGGCATAGGCCAGCGCCTGTTGATAAGCCCGCTCGGCAATCCCCACGCCCTGAACGCCGACATTGAGGCGGGCTGAGTTCATCATGGTGAACATGCAACGCATGCCGGCATTCTCGCCGCCGATCAGCCAGCCCTTGGCCCCGGCATAGTCCATGGTACAGGTCGGCGAACCGTGAATGCCCAGCTTGTGCTCCAGCCCGATCGCGGTCGCGGTGTTTCGCGTGCCGTCTTCCAGGATTTTCGGCACAATGAAGAGCGAGATACCCTTGGTTCCATCCGGCGAACCGGGCGTGCGCGCCAGCACCAGGTGAATGATATTGTCGGTGCAGTCGTGTTCACCCCAGGTGATGTAGATTTTCTGACCGGTGATGGACCAGGACCCGTCCGGATTGGGTTCCGCCTTGGTGCGCAGCGCGCCAACGTCCGAACCGGCCTGAGGCTCGGTCAGGTTCATCGTCGCCGTCCACTCACCTGTGAGCAGTTTGGGCAGGTATTGGTCACGTTGCTCCTGGGTCCCATGCGCGAGCAGGGCCTCGATCGCGCCATAGGTCAGCATCGGGCCCAGGCCAAAGGCCATGTTCGCGGACTGGATCATTTCCAGCACCGCCACGCCCAACGCGCGCGGCAGGCCCATGCCGCCAACCTCGGCCGGGAATTGCAGCCCCTGCCAGCCGCCCTCGACGAACTGGGCATAGGCGTCCTTGAAACCCGTGGGCGTCGTGACGACGCCATCCTTCAGCGTGCAGCCTTCCATATCGCCCGGGCGATTGAGCGGCGCCAGAACCCCGCCAGCCAGCTTGGCCGCCTCTTCCAGAATGGCGAAAGTCAGGTCTTCAGAGAATTCGGCAAACGCGCCACCGGACTTTACCGCCCCGACGGCAGCAACTTCCTCGAGCGTGAAACGCAATTCATCGACGGGTGCCTGATATGTCATGAAGTCCTCCAACCAGCTGGCCGAACATAGCGCGCAAAATGAAACATGCGAGACTGGAAAAACTGATTTTCTCAGCTTTCACGCCAAGAACGGTTTCATTCTGCAGTCCTGATTATAGATTGAAGCCATGCGTCTACGTCAGCTGATACCTTTTGCCGCGCTGTTTCTAAGCGCCTGCATAACCCCGGTGACTGAGCCTGCACGCCTGCCAGCGGGCAGCTGGGAGCTCGATGCCAGCCACACCAGCGTCTCCTGGCGCGCCCGGCATATGGGCATATCCTGGTATATCGGACGGTTCGACGAAATGGACGCCAGTCTCGAATTCGACCCGGACCAACCAGAGACCGCGCGCCTTGTCGCGACCGTCAATGCCGCCAGCATTTCCACCGGCGACCCCGCATTCGACCAGGACCTGGCCAATGGCTGGCTGAACGCCGCCACCAGTCCACAGATCCGCTTCGAGAGTCGTGAGATCACCGTGCTTTCGGACCGGACCGGGCGCGCGGCGGGCATGCTTTTCCTCAATGGCCGCGAGATCGAGACCGTGATGCAGATCGAATTTCACGGCGGAGTGATAAACCCGTTCGAACAACGTCGCGCCCTTGGGTTCTCGGCGAGCCTGCAGATTGACCGGACCGCGTTCGGCATCGGCAATTTGCCACAATCCATTGTCGGGCCGAATGTGCTTATTGAGATCGAAGCCGAATTTCTGAGGACAGGAGCACTCGATGACTGAGGCACGTTATTCCACCGTTGCGATCATTCTTCACTGGCTACTCGCCATCCTGCTGGTCAGCATGGTGTTTTTTGGCTGGTACATGGAAGGCCTGCTGGAGGACGCGCAGGCCGGCGGCGGTACGACGCTGACCGAGGTCCAGACCGCCTACAACATGCACAAGACGACCGGCATCCTCGTTCTGGTGCTCAGCCTGCTCCGTCTGGGCTGGCGCTTCACCCACCCGGTTCCGGCCATGCCCGAGGGCATGAAGCCCTGGGAGAAGACGGTCGCCCACGGCACCCACATGACTTTCTACGCCATCATGATCGGCATGCCGGTTGGCGGCTGGATGGCCTCTTCCGCTTCGCCCTTTCCGTCCTATCTGTTCAACAATCCGGGCCTGACCTTGCCGCGCCTGCCGGTCCCACAGACCGAAGCCTTTGCCGATACGATGGGCTCTGCCCACGGTGCCGGTGGCTGGGTGATCCTTGTTCTGGTTGGTCTGCACGCGGCGGCCGCGCTGAAACACCAATTCCTGGACCGGGACAATCTCCTGGCCCGCATGATCCCCTTCCTCAAAGGATAGACCGCGATGTTGCGTACCCTTCTCCCCCTCGCCGCCGTGTTTCTTGCTTCCCCGGCTGCAGCACAGGACTGGACCATCGACACAGAGGCCAGCCGTGTCGGCTTCGTAACCGAAGCCTTTGGTGGATCGGTCGAAGGTGAATTCACCGATTACGAGGCCGCGATCAGGCTGGATCCGTCCGATCTCGCCAATGCCCGGATCGAAGCCCGTGTCGGCACGGCCAGCGGCTCGACCGGCAATGGCCAGCTCGATGACTCCATGCTGGGCGAAGACGGTCTGGCGCCGCAAAGCCACGCGACGGCCCGTTTCCTGTCCGAAGATATCCGTGCGACCGACACCGGGTATGAAGCCCACGGCACGCTCAGCATTCGCGACACCGAGCAGGCTGTTGTCCTGCCGTTTTCACTGGCTATTGACGGCACACGCGCGATTGCCGACGCCGAGCTTGAAATCGCCCGCACCGATTATGGCGTGGGTGCCAGCGGATGGGGTGATACCGCCGCGAACGTCACAATTGTGCTGCATATCGAAGCGGATGCCATCGACTAGGCTTGCGTTGCAGTGCAGCATAACGCTAGCTGTACGTCATGAGTGCCGACATCATCCCCGCCAGCCATGACGAGGCCATCGCGCGCGCCGCAGAAATCCTGCGCGGCGGCGGGCTTGTGGCCATGCCCACAGAGACGGTCTATGGCCTGGCGGCCAATGCCGCGGACGCGGATGCTGTGGCCCGGCTGTATGAAGCCAAGGGCCGCCCGCGTTTCAACCCGCTGATCGCGCATGTCACCGACGTCGAAATGGCCGCACGTTTGGCGCACCTTCCTGACCTGGCGCGCGGATTGATGCAGGCTTTCTGGCCCGGCCCGCTGACGCTGGTGCTGCCAAAAAAGGCCACGGCCCCGATCTGCGATCTGGCCAATGCCGGCCTGGACAGTGTCGCTATCCGCGCGCCGGCCCATCCGGCCGCGCAGGCGCTGATCCGGGCCGTCGACCGGCCACTGGTGGCGCCCAGCGCCAATCCGTCCGGCTCTGTCAGCCCGACCACGGCGCAACATGTTCTGGAAGGCCTGGGTCACAAGATTGATCTCATCCTGGATGGCGGCGCCTGCCCGGTCGGAGTTGAATCCACGGTGGTCATGGTTGAGGACGAGACAGCCAGCCTGTTGCGGCCCGGTGGTCTTGATCGCGGTGCCATTGAACCCCTTACCGGCCCTCTGGCCCGGATCGAGGACAGCGCGACGCCCGCCAGCCCCGGCATGCTGAAAAGCCATTACGCACCGGGCGCGAAAGTCCGCCTCCATGCGAACGAAGCTCGCGATGATGAAGTCCTGCTGGGCTTTGGCGAGATTACAGGCGATCTCAACCTGTCTGCGACCGGCGACCTAGCGGAAGCGGCCACCGGCCTCTTCGCCGCGCTGAGACAGCTTGATGCCAGTGGCGCGGCGAGCATCGCCGTGGCGCCCATTCCCGAAATCGGCCTGGGCGAGGCCATCAATGACCGGCTGCAACGCGCAGCAGCACCGAGAGACAGCTGATGACGCAATTGACCGACGAGATCCGCCAAGCCCTCAAGGACGCACTTGGCCCGAAGGGCTGGAGCGATGACGCCAACGAACTCGCCCCACATGTCGAGGACTGGCGCGGACGGTATCAGGGCTCAACGCCGATCCTGCTCAAGCCGGGCTCAACCGAAGAGGTCGCCGCTGCGGTCAAGATCTGCGCCGATGCCGGCATCGCCATTACGCCTCAGGGCGGCAATACCTCGCTGTGCGGTGCCGCGACCCCGCAGGGCGAAGTGCTGATCTCGCTCAAGCGCATGACACGGGTCCGCGAAATCGACGTCGGCAATGACTCGATGACAATCGAGGCCGGTTGCGTGCTGGAGAACCTCCAGAACATCGCGGCTGATGCGGACCGGCTCTTCCCGTTGGCACTGGGATCGCAGGGCTCGGCGATGATCGGCGGGCTGATCTCGACCAATGCCGGCGGTGTGCAGGTGCTGCGTTACGGCATGACGCGGGAGCTGGTTCTGGGCCTCGAGGCGGTTTTGCCCGACGGCACGATCTGGTCTGGGCTGACAGGTCTGCGCAAGGACAATACCGGCTATGATCTCAAGCAATTGCTGATCGGCGCCGAAGGCACGCTGGGCATTATCACAGCGGCCACGCTGAAACTCTTCCCGCGCCCGGCGCGTACGGAACTGGCCCTTGTGGGCATGGACAGTGTCGAGGACGCGGTGACTTTCCTGGGTCTGGCCAAACGCCTGTCCGGCAATGCCGTGACCGCCTTTGAAATCCTGCCACGCATCGCGCTGGAACGCGTGCTGGAACACGTGCCCGGCACCCGCGACCCGCTGGTAAGCCAGCAGGCCTGGTATGTGCTGTGCGAACTCAGCTTCGGCCGCGCCGACGGCGCCCGCGAAACGCTTGAAGAGACACTGGGCGAAGGCTTTGAACAGGGCCTCATCAAGGATGGCGCCATCGCCGAGAACGAGACCCAGGCCCGCGATTTCTGGCGCCTGCGTGAAAGCATCGCCGAGGCCGAACGCGCCTATGGCCGCTCGGTCAAACATGATGTCTCCATCCCGGTCTCCCGCATGGCCGAGTTCATCCAGCTGGGCAGCGAACGGGTGACACGAGCCTATCCCCAGGCCGTGGTCTTCTGTTTTGGGCATGTCGGCGACGGCAATGTGCATTTCAACTTCGCCTCCCCCAGCCCGGGCCAGGCGGATGAATTCATGACCCATGCAGCCGGCATTTCCGGCATCGTCTATGACACCGTCGCCGAATTCGACGGCTCCATCTCGGCCGAGCACGGCATCGGCATCCTCAAGCGCGAGGAATTGGCGACGCGCAAGCCGGTGGATGTGAAGGTGATGAAAGCGATCAAGTCAGCGCTGGATCCGAAAGGCATCATGAACCCGCGGGTTTTGCTGGGATAGAAAGAGATCCGCCTGGCTGACAGCGGGATGAACGGCGTCCTCAGACTTGGCTCAGCCGGCCTCGCCTAGAAAGAGGTTCGAAACGACGGAGCTAAGTCATGAAAATCCTCGCTGCTGCCCTCGCCGCCCTGGCCGTAACCGCCGCTGCCGACGCGCAACGTGCACCCTATGGCCTGCCGCTGCAGCCCGGTGAGGATTGCGCCGTTCGCTGGTATGAACGTGATGGCAGTGGCG
>CBFHQE010000070.1:0-15406 GCA_965657935.1 Maricaulis sp.
GTGCACGAGGCCGTCTTTCGGACCGAAGAAGTTCACGAAGGCACCAAAGTCCATGACCTTGACGACCTTACCCTTGTAGATCTGGCCTTCTTCAGGCTCAGCCGTCAGACCGTGGATCCAGTCGCGGGCCGCCTTGATCGAAGCCGCATCGGACGATGCGATCTTGATAATGCCGTCATCATTGATGTCGACCTTGGCACCCGTGGTCTCAACGATCTCGCGGATCACCTTGCCGCCAGAACCGATAACGTCACGGATCTTGTCGGTCGGGATCTGCATGGTCTCGATACGCGGTGCGAACTCACCGAGTTCTTCACGTGCGGTGTCGAGCGCCTTGGCCATCTCGTCCAGGATGTGCATGCGCCCACCCTTGGCCTGGTCCAGAGCCGTTTCCATGATGTCCTTGGTGATACCGGCGATCTTGATGTCCATCTGCAGCGATGTGACACCCTCTTCGGTTCCGGCAACCTTGAAGTCCATATCGCCGAGATGATCTTCATCACCCAGGATATCAGACAGGACAGCAACGCCCTCCGGATCCTTGATCAGACCCATGGCGATACCGGACACCGGACGCGTGATCGGGACACCCGCATCCATCATGGCCAGGGATGCACCACAAACTGTCGCCATGGAGGACGAACCATTGGACTCGGTGATCTCGGACACGAGGCGGATTGTGTACGGGAAGTCTTCGCCGGTCGGGATGACCGCACGAACAGCGCGCCAGGCCAGCTTGCCGTGACCAATTTCACGACGACCTGGTGCCAGGCGGAACGAGGTTTCGCCGACAGAGTAAGGCGGGAAGTTGTAGTGGAGCATGAAGCGCTCCTTGTACGTTCCCGTCAGATCATCGATGAACTGCTCGTCGTCACCCGTGCCAAGGGTCGCAACGACCATGGCCTGGGTTTCACCACGGGTGAACAGGGCAGAACCGTGTGTCCGCGGCAGGATGCCGGCCTCGGAGACGATGGAACGAACCTGGTCGAGCGAACGACCGTCGATACGCTTGCCCGTCTTGATGATGCCGCCGCGAACAACGGAGGCTTCAACAGATTTGAGCACGTCCTTGAGAACGGTCTCGCCGATGCCATCCGGATTGTCTTCGGTCTGAAGCAGGGCTGCGACAGCCTTTTCCTTCGCTTCGCCAACCGCCGCATAACGCTCGGTTTTCTCAACGATGGTGTAGGCCTTGGCAATGTCGTCACCGACCAGCTCGCGAACCTTGGCTTCTTCGGCGGAATGGTCTTCCGGCGCGTAGTCCCAAGGCTCCTTGGCTGCTTTTTCAGCCAAGCGGATGATGGCGTCGAGCACGGGCTGGAACGCCTCGTGACCCGCAACGACCGCACCCAGCATGATTTCCTCGGACAGCTCCTTGGCTTCCGATTCAACCATCATCACAGCATCGCCCGTTCCGGCGACTACCAGGTCGAGATCGCTCTCGGCCATATCGTCAACCTGCGGGTTGATGACGTATTCGCCATCGATATAGCCAACGCGAGCGGCAGCAATCGGGCCCATGAAAGGCAGGCCGGACAGGCACAGCGCAGCAGAAGCGCCAACCATGCCGACAACATCCGGATCGTTTTCCATGTCGTGAGACAGGACCGTGATCATGACCTGGACTTCGTTCTTGAAGCCCTTCACGAACAACGGACGGATCGGACGGTCGATGAGACGAGACGTCAGTGTCTCTTTCTCGGTCGGGCGACCTTCGCGTTTAAAAAAGCCACCAGGAATCTTACCGGCGGCGAAGTATTTCTCTTGATAGTTGACGGTCAGCGGGAAGAAATCAGCCCCCGGCTTGACCTGCTTGACGCCTACGGCGGTGGCGAGAACCGTAGTCTCGCCATAGGTCACCATGACCGCGCCGTCTGCCTGTCGGGCGACCCGCCCGGTTTCGATGGTCAGCGGGCGACCCGCCCACTCGATCGTTTCTTTTTGGATATCGAACATATCGTCTTTCGTACGGATAATGTCGCGGATTAGCGGCGCAGACCGAGTTTCTCGATGATTGCCTTGTAACGCGCTTCGTCTTTCTTCTTCAGATAGTCGAGAAGGCGACGGCGCTGAGAGACCATTTTAAGAAGGCCGCGACGGGAGTGGTTGTCCTTCTTGTGGGTCTTGAAGTGTTCGGTGAGGTTGGAAATGCGCTCGGACAGGATAGCAACCTGTACCTCCGGCGAACCGGTATCACCTTTATCACGGGCGTGTTCAGAAATTAGAGCAGTCTTGCGCTCAGCTTCAATCGACATCGGGTTCTCCTAATATTCGTGTGGCCCTATGGAGCCAGATTAAAAACACGCGAGGGCTGGAACTCTCCGGCCTTCGCATCGCCCAACGCCACTGCGTTCCCATTGTTCTCTGCAAGAACCAGGAAGGTGCAATCCTTGCCCGCAATCGACAGCGGACGTCGTTGCTCCTTCAGTTCTTGCGCGATACGCGGGAGCAGGACGATTGAGCGTCCTTGCTTCAGTTGGAATGTCTCGTCGTCGGTTACGGCCAGCGCCGGGATGTCGTCCAGCACGGTCTGAACCGGGAGCAAGGCTTCCGAAGCGGCGCCCTTATGGGCCATTTCTTCCAGTTCGTCCAGCTTTATGGACTCCTCCTCTGAGAAGGACCCCACCTCGGTCCGACGCAGCTCGACAATATGGCCTTCTGTATCCAGGGCGTGCCCCAGATCGCGGGCGAGCGAACGCACATAGGCGCCCTTGCCACACCGCATCTCGAAAACCGCCTCATCGACGCTACGAACCTCGATAAGCTGCAGGGATTCAATGTAAATCGGGCGTGGCTCCAACTCTACAGTCTCGCCATCACGGGCCAGATCATAGGCCCGCTCACCATCCACCTTGATGGCAGAATAGGCGGGAGGAACCTGTTCGATTTCACCGATGAAACGATCGAGAACGGATTCGATATGAGCACGCTCGGGGCGGACCTCGGAGGTCGCGACCACCTTGCCCTCAGCATCCAGCGTGTCCGTGCGCTCCCCCCAGCGAACCGTAAAGCGATAAGCCTTCTCGCCCTCCATCGCGAAGGGGACCGTCTTGGTCGCCTCGCCGAGCGCGATCGGAAGAATGCCCGTCGCCAGCGGATCCAGCGTTCCGGCATGACCCGCCTTGTTTGCATTGAACAGCCGACGCACGGCAGAAACCGCCTTCGTCGAGGTCATGTCATAGGGTTTGTCGAGGATGACCCAGCCATTGATCGGCAGGCCCTTTTTGCGTCGCGCCATGAGGAAGTCTTTTCTCGTCTGGTTCTCATGCCGGGGATCGGACCCGGCCAAGCGGGGCGGTCACTACGCCAATCAGGGCACAGCGGCAAGTCTATTCGCTCAGCGCCCGGTCGATGAAATCGAACTGGCGTTGATAGAAATCCGACGGCCGGCTCGGCCAGCGCGGCGCCTGCGTGCCATCGCCGGTCTGGCGCATGGCATGGTTCACATTCTCATAGACATGCACTTCAACCGGATGACCCTGGCCGTTGAGCCTCTCGAAGAGTTGCTGTGAACGATCCCAGGGCTGTTCCTCGTCCTTGTCACCCATCAGAGAAAGAAAAGGCGCATTGTTTCCGCGAATAACCGGAACCGGGTCGAAATCCAGCACGGCCTGGTACCAGCCAAACCACTCCGCAGAGAGGTCCTGCGTCGGGTAATTCATCAACAGCGATGCCTCAAACCAGGGTTCATTTGCCACTGCGGCCCGGCGAGCCTCGAAAACCGAAAAGTCACCGCCTGAACGCACACCATTATTCCAGTCTTCCAGGATCGAGCGGACCTGGACCTCCACCGCTTCGCCATAACCGGCCTGGCGCAGGGACAGGACCGCGTTCCACATACCCTCCTCAGCGGGCGTGGTCGCGGGCCCCGCGATCGAGATCACGAACTCCTCTCCTGAACGCCGGGCAACCGCCAGCGGTGAAATCCACCCGCCCTGGCTGGTCCCGACAAACCCGATACGCTCCGGTGGCAGGCCGGTGAGCGCTTCGAGATGCGCAGCGACCATGGCTGCATCCTCAGCCAGATCATTGAAATCGGCCTGCAGCCAGTCTCCGTCTGACTCGCCAACTCCGCGCTTGTCATAAAAAGCCGTGGCGAAACCGGCTTCGGCAAACATCTGGGCATCAAAACGGGAGGCGTCGCGTGGCTGAGAACCGGAACCGTGCACAAAGACGACGCCTGCTCGCGCAGGCCCGTGCTGGGGAAGCATGACAGATACACCGAGAACTCCGGCCGGTCCGGGCAGGCTGGTTCGGGTTTCGGACAGGGAGGCAATAGCGCCAGTATGCTCCAGCTGCAGACTGGCCGGAGCCATATCCCGGCTTTCCGTCCACTGGCCCTGCACGCTGGTATCGCCGGTATATCCTAGTGTCAGCTGTTGCGGTCCACTGTCCGACGGGATGGTGACGACAAAACCGTCATCGTTTCGCTCAACCTCGATTGCCGGCCAGCCGGTCACACCGATATCAAGCAGATCGACATCAGCTGAATAGCTCCCATCGGCGTCCTCGATATTGACGCGGATCCGTGTGGTTTCACTGTCGAGCGAGGCTTCACCCATCCAGGCGCCAGCAAACTCCTGTGCCTGCACCACACCAAGGGGGCCCAGCACCAACATGCCAAGCAAGACGCCTGATTTCCGCAACACAACTCTCTTCACCTCAACCAGTCGGGCTGTTCCGATGCGCTACATATGATCCAAAGTCCGTCCACCGTGAGGGGGATTACCGTGTTCAGCATCCCGGCTCGCTGCCGTTCAGCGCAGATCCGGCGCCGTTAAGCGATTGGAAGCCACCGCCGCTCCAGACTTGCTTGTGAAACACCGGCACAGCGGACTAGGTGAGAGGCGTAAAGGAGACCCCATGATTCGTGCGCTGTTACTTGCTTTCCTTTTGACCCTGACTGCCGCCCCGGCCCTCGCCCAGGACCCGGAGGTCAGCGCGCGTCTACGCGCCTATTTCGAACCGCTGGAAGCCACTCGCGACTTTTCAGGTGTTATAGCGGTACGCCAGGGCGACCAACTGATCAGCTATGAGCGCTTCGGCTATGCGAACTGGGAGACGGGTTCGCCCTTCACGCCACAAACAGCTTTCCCGGTCGGGTCCGTGACCAAGAGCCTGACCGCCGGTCTCATTATCCGGATGAGCCGCGATGGCGAGCTTGATCTGGATGCTCCGGTGCGTCGGTATGTACCAGATCTCGACCCGGCCTTCACGGCCAGCGTCGCGGACGTCTTGCAACACCAGGCCGGCCTGCCGCGGGACTTCCCGCCCGGCGCTCTCGCGGATACTCGTTCAGCTACGGTTGTCCACTGGCTGAACGATACACAAGATTTTCAACCGGGCCCGCATGCAGAGCGCTACTCGAATATCGGATACAGCCTGCTTGCCATTGTCGCTGAGCGCGCTGGCCAAGGCCGGTTCGAGACGCTGGTGACGATGGACATACTGTCCCCTTTGGGCATGACCGAAAGCCGTCTTTCGCGTGAGCGGCGGGAGCTGAGTGTGACGGGTTATGCCCCCGGCCCGCTACCCCTGGACCTGCAGCCTCCCCTGGTCGACGGCCCGGGTTTTGGCGCGGGCGGCTTGGTCACGACGATAGACGATCTGATGCGTCTGGCCTCGGCCGTGGCGTCCCGGGAACTGGACCTGTTTCAGCCGGATGGCAGCCTGATCGGAAGTTTTTCGGTACGGACGCTTGGCGACGAGGTCATCTACACCATCCAGGGCAGTGTACCAGGCTTTTCCGGCGGGGCTTCCGCCATTCCCGCGCAGGATATGATCATCGCCTATGCCACCAATATCGAATCCTATCCCAACTGGGGAATTCGAGATGTGTTGCATCGCCTGGTGCTAGGCGAAGACGTCATCCCGGCAAGCGTGCGTCAGCCCACTTATGCGCTGGATGACGCCCATCGTGACTTGGTCGGGACGTATGAAAGTAACGGATTTGGTCCGATTGAAATCGCGTTAGCCGAAGATGGCTTGGCGTTGACCCTGACCGATCGTGGCTGGAGCTTTTACCTGACCCCGCAACCGGCTGGCGCGGTGCTCTGGCGCACCTTCAATATTCATTTCGCTCCGGACCGAGATGAAACGGGTGTATTGACCGGCCTGACGGCCACGCAACAGATGCTTGGCCAGGAAGCCAACGTTTCGAACTGGCCCCGAGACCTGCCGCCAGCTCCCGAGACGGATGGAATTGGAGACTAGTCCTGGTCTTTACCGCCCTCTTCGTTCAGATCCTGGGCGACTTCAGGACGTGATAGCAATTCGTCAACCTGGCTGGCCGTGTCAAAACTGGTATCGGCGTGAAAGTGCAGCTCCGGCGTGAACTTCAGATCGATCTGCCGCCCAAGGCGACCGCGCAGGAAACCCGCGGTTTTGTTCAGCGCGGCGGCCAGCGCCTTGGAATCACCTTGTCCGAGCGGCGCGACATAGACTTTCGCCGTCCGCAAATCAGGGCTGGGGCGAACTTCAGTGACCGATATCATGACCGACTCCAACGCCGGATCACGCAGACCTTCCCGAGCGAGAATATCAACGAGGGCGTGACGGATCAGTTCGCCAGCGCGCAATTGCCTCTGGGACGGCCCTCTGGAGTTATCGAAACGTTTTGCCATGTCACCTGCGCCTTCCTGCAAGGCGCGCGGGTTTACGCCCGCAAGCGCTCCGATGCAAGTGCAGGGGCGAAGAACGTCCCTTCAGACCAAGATTTCATCCCTTGCTGCCAGCATGGCTCTGGCCTTGCGTTCACCCCCGCGATTTATCCACCGGATGTTTCTCGAGGAGCTCCCCCATGGATCTGATCACCATAACCAGCCTGTCTGCAGCCATCATCGCACAGGACGCTCAACCCGCCGAACAGAGTGATGCCGAACGCATCGCGCGCGACTACATGGCCGCCTATTCGCAGATGGACCTCGACCGGATGGAAAGCTTTCTTGCCGAGGAGGCGGTGTTTGAAGACCGCACGGCCTTGGGCGATATGGCTGGCCCGGACGGCCATCGTTACGACAGTCGCGCCGAAGCCATGGCCATGCTTCGCGATTTCAACGACCAGTATAGCCCGATAGAGCTCGGCTTCGTTTGGGACACCGTTTTTGAAAGCAATGGGCGGGTGATTTTCTCCGGACAGGTGAACGCGCTCTACCCGACCCAGGACGCGACTCAGAACTTCCGCTGGCGCGCGGAGCAGGTCACCGTCATCACCGTTCGCGGTGACCGCATTGTCCAGCACCAGGACTTTGCAAACTACGCCAATCCGCAACGTGGACTGATCCCGGCAAACTGACCGATGAAAGCCAAGCCCCTGCTATTTCGACCCATTTTCACCCCGTTCATCCCTCGCAAGGGGCAACTCATCCCTTCCGGGGGCCGCAGGACTTTTCTCTTTGAACGGGTTGGGTAGAAGAGTTGAAACGTAGCGGCGAGGGGCCTCTGCAAAGCGTCTGAACAAGTGACAAGTTTGATGGTCAACCTGCTGACACTGACGATGACAATGCTGGCCAGCACGGCGTTTCAACAAAACCAGCCGGCGAGCAGCATGGATATCGCGCGCGCCTATATCAGCGCCTATGAGCAGCAGGATTTTGATGCCATGCGCGGTCTGATGGCCGACGATGCTGTGCTCATCGACCCGACGTCATTTGACCTGGCTTTTGTACAAGCGCCAATTCACTGGACGGGAGCGGATGAGATCCTCGAGGGGATCTCCGCCTGGAATATCGCCCGCGGCGAATACCACATTGATCGTGTTTATGAAGCGGCTGACCGCGTCGTTTTCGACGCCAGCATGGACGTCTACTACGCGACCTCGGAGGGAGAACGTGGTTTTCGCTACCCGATCATAACCATCGTAACCGTGGAGAACGGACTCGTGACCGAACACCGCGACTATACGGGTTTCAATGAGATGGCGCCGCTGCCCGCAGAGGGAGAGACCCGATGAACCTGCGTCTTGCTCTCGGTCTTGCCGGAATAGTTTTCTCCGGTTCGGCCCTCGCCCAGGAGCCCGCTGAAATCGCCCGCGACTATTTCCATGCCTACACGGTGATGGACGTGGATCGCATGAACGCGCTGCTGGCCGATGATGCGGTCTTCTCTGATCGCGGCAGTTTCGAAGTGCAAGGCGGGCCGTATCACTATGAGGGCAAGACAGCGATCATTGCCGCACTGACAAGCTTCCACGAGCAATATGGCCTTTACGCGTTGAGCTACGACCTGGAGATCGACCACGAAGCATCTGGTCAAGCTGTGTTTGGCGGGGAAGTGGAAGCGCGCTGGCGCATGCCCGACGGTCGTGACCGCGTCTGGCGCGGCGATGTGGTCACCACGGTTCGCGTACGCGATGGACAAGTTATCGAGCATCTCGACATGCCTGATTATCTGGGCGGAGAGATGAGCATTGAGGAGGTTACTGGGACTGCCCCGGCATCCCGGTAATGGATCGAGGGCCTGTGCGGCCTTTTTCAGCCCGAGCACTCCTGGCTGGGCAGGCCTTCGATCCACTATGACCTTCACGGAATATCCCCCTCGAGCAGACATCCCTCTCGAGTTTAACGTGAAGGACACAAAAGGGCGGCCCCGCGGGTCGCCCTCCCTTGTTTCTGGCCCTCGGTTTGGGCCAATCCCTCCAACTGGGCGCAATAAAAAAGGCGGCTCGATTGAGCCGCCTTTCCTGAAAGCCTGAATACGGATTACTCTTCGAGCTTGCGCGCCACTTCGATGACCTGGAAGCACTCGATCCGGTCGCCTTTCTGCATGTCGTCATAATTCGTGAAAGCCATACCGCACTCTGTGCCCGCACGAACCTCAGGAACCTCGTCCTTGAAGCGTTTGAGCGTCTTGAGATTGCCCTCATGGATGACCGTGTCATCGCGCAGCAGACGTACACCACAACCGCGCTTGACCACGCCTTCGGTAACACGACAACCGCCGACCTTGCCGACCTTGGTAATGTTGAAGACTTCCAGGATCTCGGCGTAACCGATGAATTCCTCGCGCTTCTCCGGCGCCAGCATGCCTTCCATCGTGCCGCGAACATCATCGATCACATCATAGATGACCGAGTAATAGCGGATCTCCACGCCTTCCTGCTCCGCCAGATCGCGCGCTTGTTTATTCGCACGAACATTGAAGGCGAAGATCGGAGCGCCAGACGACTTGGCAAGCAGGACATCACTCTCATTCACACCGCCCGGGGCAGAGTGGATGACACGAGCGCGAACCTCGTCATTGCCGATTTTTTCGAGCGACTGCTTGATCGCCTCAGCCGAGCCCTGCACGTCGGCTTTCACCAACAGCGGCATTTCCTGGACCTGGTCCTGCTTGAGGCGGGCCATCATCTGCTCGAGCGACGCCGTGGCACCGCTGCTGACAACACCTGAACCATCGCGGGCCTTGCGCTGACGGTATTCCGCCAGTTCACGGGCACGGGCCTCGGTGTCGACGACAGCAAAGACTTCACCCGGCTCGGGCGCACCGCCCAGACCAAGAATCTCGGCCGGCACCGACGGACCTGCGTCCGACAATTGCTGACCACGTTCATTGACCAGGGCGCGAACACGACCCCACTGCGTACCTGCAACCACGATATCACCGCGCTTGAGGGTACCGCGGCGAACCAGAACAGTCGCGACAGGACCGCGGCCCTTGTCGACCTGGCTCTCGATCACCACGCCTTCGGCGTCACGTTCCGGATTGGCCTTTAGGTCGAGCATTTCGGCCTGCAGCGTGATCGCCTCGGTCAACTCCGCCAGTCCCGTACGCTTAAGCGCGGAAACCGGCACCGACATCGTCTCACCGGACATCGCCTCCACAACAACTTCATGCTGGAGAAGGTCGGTCAGGACCCGGTTCGGATCACTGTCCGGCTTGTCACACTTGTTGACCGCAACGATCATCGGTGTGCCGGCAGCCCTGGCATGGTTGATCGCTTCCACGGTCTGCGGCATGACGGAGTCGTCTGCAGCGACAACCAGAATCACCAGGTCAGTCGCCATCGCACCACGCGAACGCATGGCAGAGAATGCGGCGTGGCCCGGCGTATCCAGGAATGTGATCTTGTCACCGGTAGCGAGCTGAACCTGATAGGCACCGATATGCTGGGTAATGCCGCCGGCCTCGCCCGACACAACGTCGGTGGAGCGCAGGGCGTCCAGCAGGGAAGTCTTGCCGTGGTCGACGTGACCCATGACGGCCACGACCGGCGGACGGCCAGCCTTGCTGTCTTCCGGATCATCGTCCGCAATGAAGCCTTCCTCGACATCAGCCTCGGAGACACGCTTCACGATGTGGCCGAATTCCTCGACAACCAGCTCGGCTGTATCGGCGTCCAGAATATCATTCTGGCGAACCATCTGTCCCTGCTTCATCAGCAGCTTGATGACGTCTACGGAACGCTCAGCCATACGGTTGGCGAGGTCAGCCACACTGATCGCTTCCGGTACAATCACTTCGCGCTCGATTTTCTCGCGGCCGGTGCCGGGATCAAGGCGACGTTGCTTTTCGCGTTCACGAGCGCGGCGCACTGAAGCGAGCGAGCGCTGACGCTCTTCATCACCGTCCAGAATGTTCTGGATGGTGAGCTTTCCGCGACGGCGATTGTCATTCTTGCTGCGCTGCGGTTGCTGCTTGTTCGCGGCGCCCGGGGCACCTGCGCCAGCAGCGCCCTTGCGCTTGACGCGGCCACCCATGGCCTCCAGAGCAGATTCCTGGGCTGCACGATCCGGCACCGCCGGCGCCTCAGGCTTCTTGCGAACCGGCGTATCTTTCTTCGCAGGTGTGGACTTGCGTCGGCCATCATCTTCCTGGGCCCGACGCGCATCGTCAGCCTTCATGGCCGCTTCCTCTTCGGCCGCCCGGCGCGCATCCTCTTCGCGCTGCTTGGCTTCCTCGACTTCACGAGCCTGGCGTTCACGCTGCTCTTCGAACGCCTTGCGTTCTTCAGCCGCGCGACGAGAACGATCTTCGTCGTCCTGCTTTTTCTTGGCTTCGCGCTCCGCAGCTTCTGCGCGCGCACGCTGAATGGCACGCTGGCGGGCGATCAGCTCTTCCTCGGACAAGCCAAGCTGACGCGCTTTCGCAGCGAGCGAGTTTTCAGATTTCGCCTTGCCGCCTGCAGATTTACCCTGCGGCGCCGAAGCGTCCTTAGCCGGAGCGACACGCTTGCGTTTCTTTTCAACAACGACCGCCTTGGACCGGCCGCGTGCAAAGCTCTGCTGCACGGTGCCCGATCCCGGACGTTTAATAGAAAGCGGCCGGCGGCCGGAATTGTTGTCGTCTGTGTCGCTCATACGAGCCTTCCAATCGGCTTTTGTTCTGCGGTCACTTCCGGTAGCCGATGGCCGGAAAGCCGCACTGATCCAACTCGAGCCCGGAGCAAAGTCGCGCTAAACTAGCGGCCTTCCCAGCGGATTCAACCTTTGTCACCGGTAGCCGTTTCCTGGGCCCAAGGGCCATCCAGGGAACGAAATCCCGACAATTTCCGAGCGAACTCCGAAAATGTGTCCGCATGGACACCTTTCGGCAGCACGCCATGAACAACTGGACCACGTCCGGTCGCCAGTCCGAGCTGCTCCGCCGTGAAGCAACCCAGTACCGGGACCTCGTCCCAAATGGAGCGCGCCAGCCCGTCGAGCTTGCGGCGGCCATCCGCCGCGCCATCGCTCGCCTCGATCCGCCAGACCGGTTCATTCGCCTGAAGCGAAATGCGTACCGCGTCGGATCCCAGGGCCAGATTGCCGGCTCGCCGGGCCAGGCCCAGCAGGTTCAGCAACCGTTCGCTGAGAAGGCGCTCGAACTGGTCGGACAGGTCTGCCGGTGCGTGCACCGCCTTGCCTGCCGACCGATTGAACAGCCCCTTCTTGCCGGCGAGTTCGACCGCTTCCCGAGACGGCGAGATCCACATCCCGCGCCCGGGGAGTTTGGCACTCACATCCGGAACCAGCGTATCGTCCGGTGCAACAGCAATCCGGAGCAGCTGAGTCTCATCCAGTATATCACCAGAAACGAGACATTTCTTTTCCCGACGCGCCATACGGCCGACCTCCATTCAGTCCAGCTATTCCTCCTCTTCCTCGGCCAGCGGCTCGCTGAGGTCGAGACCAAGGGCCTCGGCTTCGGCATCAAGCGCCGCCAGATCCATTTCCGAGATATCAAGTTCGCCCGACGGGGCTTCCTCGACAGCTTCTTCTTCAACTTCGCGAACCGGCAGGTCTTCCTCGGAAATCCAGCCCGCCACAACGCGAGCACGCATGATCATCATCTCGGCGTCATCAGCCGACAGATTGTGATCTTCCAGGATACCTGGCTCACGGACACGTTCGCCATTCTTGGTTTCAAACCAGCCGCGCAGGTCATCAGTAACCAGGCCAGCGAGATCCTCGACCGTCTTGACGTCGTTCTCGCCGAACTTGACCGCCATGCTCAGTTCGACACCCTCGATCTCAAGCACGCCGTCCTCGACACCCAGCTCCTTGCGCTTGGCGTCCTGTTCGGCTGCCAGGCGATCGAGATAGTCACGCGCTCGCGCCTGGATCTCGACGGCAGTGTCCTCGTCAAAACCTTCGATGACACCGATTTCGCCCAGATCGACAAAGGCGATTTCTTCAACATCGCTGAAGCCTTCAGTCGCCAGGAGTTGGGCGATGACCTCGTCGACATCAAGAGCTTCGGTGAACAGCTTGGTGCGTTCGGCGAACTCTTTCTGGCGGCGTTCGGATTCTTCTTCCTCGGTCAGGATGTCGATGGACCAGCCAGTCAACTGAGAGGCCAGGCGGACATTCTGGCCGCGGCGACCAATCGCCAGAGACAGTTGCTCGTCCGGGACAACAACCTCGATGCGCTGGTCTTCCTCGTCGAGGACGACCTTGGCGACTTCCGCAGGCTGCAGGGCGTTGACGATGAAATTCGCCGGCTCGTCAGACCAGGGGATAATATCGATCTTCTCGCCAGCCAACTCGGACACAACCGCCTGGACGCGCGAACCGCGCATACCCACACAGGCGCCGACCGGGTCGATGGAACCATCATTGGAGATCACGGCAATCTTGGCGCGGCTGCCCGCGTCACGGGCAACAGAGGGGATTTCGATAATCCCTTCATATACTTCCGGCACTTCCTGGGCGAACAGGGCAGCCATGAAGTCCGGATGTGCGCGCGACAGGAAGATCTGCGGACCGCGGACTTCCTCTCGGACATCATAAATAAACGCACGGACGCGCTCGTTGTTTTGCAGGTTCTCACGCGGAATACCGTCAGCGCGACGGATAATGCCTTCTGCGCGGCCGAGGTCGATAATCACATTGCCGTATTCAACGCGCTTGACGATACCGTTGACGATCTCGCCAACACGATCCTTGTACTCTTCAAACTGGCGCTGGCGCTCTGCTTCACGGACTTTCTGCGTGATAACCTGTTTGGCGGTCTGCGACGCCACTCGACCAAACTCGATCGGCGGAAGCTCATCGGAAAAGACGGTGCCGATTTCGGCATCAGCATCGATTTTCTGGGCCTCTGGGAGCGTCAGCTCCTGGTTTTCGTTCTCCACCTCTTCGACAACCGTCATGTTCCGCGTGAGGGAAAGCTCACCGGTCTTGTTGTCGATCTTGGCGCGAATGTCGTTTTCGGCGCCGTAGCGTGAACGCGCAGCCTTCTGGATAGCTTCCTCAATCGCTTCAATAACGATCGACTCGTCAATATTCTTCTCTGTCGCCAGGGCACGGGCGATGTGGAGAAGCTCCAGACGGTTGTGGCTAACACCAATGCTCATCGGATGGTCTCCGTGATGATCCGCTGCGACATTATTCGTCTCCTTCATTCGGCGCCGTTTCTTCCTTGGCGCGCGCTTTCAAGTCCGCCTCGATCAAGGCGTCCGTCAAAACCAGTTTGGCCTCCGCGATCCAGTCGAACGGGATCAGCGTGGTATGTTCCTCGCCCTCCATATCGAGGAGGACATCATTCTCTTCAACGCCAGCCAGCAAGCCGCGAAAACGCTTGCGTCCTTCGGCCAGGCGGTCCAGCTCTATCTTGGCTTCATAGCCTTCCCAGCGCACAAAATGGCGCAGATCGGTCAAAGGGCGGTCGATGCCAGGCGAGGATATTTCCAGGTCGTATTCGCCCGCAACCGGGTCCTCGATTTCGAACACCTCGGAAAGCGCCCGAGACAGGCCTGCACAATCGTCCACATCGACACCCTTGCCGTCGAGACGATCCGTCATGATCTGCAGGCGCGGGCGTTTGCCGCTCATCACACGCACTCGAATGACCTCCAGCCCGAGCTCCTCGGCAAGAGGTTCGGCCAGGTCCAGAATACGGGCATCTTGTGACGTCTTGGTTTTCAAAACAGCTCCGCAGAAACAAAAAAGAGCGGCCGCCGGAAGCGACCGCTCGAATGCATCATCCAATGCAATCGAACATTTGATGGGCGCTGTATACGCCCGATGAAGCCGCAACGCAACCGTCTGAGCGTTTCGCATGTGGGACTGGACACGGCAGGACCGGTTTGTATTGTCCCCAGCAGGGGAGAATTTCAATGCAAAAATTGCTGATTGGCTTCATGGTTGCCGCGGCAGTAGTCACCGCGAGTATTTGGCTTGGTCGCCCATCCGGCGAGCAATTTTCCCTGGTGGACTGCGGCGTCGATCAGGCGGAACGCGATCGCCTGATGGCGTTGGACGTTCGATCGTTCGACCAGGATTTCGATGGAGGCTGGCGCGCCGTCTCCTACCGTGACGGCTGCGAACTCGCCGCCGCAGAATTGATCTCGGCTTATATCGATCAGAACAGTGTGACCGCTGAGAATCCGTTCTTCGACACCATGGCTTGGCACGTTGGTCAAATGTACGCCTCGGCAGGTTTTGCCGAGGAAGCGGTACCCTGGATTCGGCGGAGCTTCCGGCCCAACGACGAGGCGCGCCTGCTCTGGCGGCTTTATGCGGAGGGAACAATCGCCTTTCTCGAGCGTGACCGGGAGGCGCTGCAATTCGCGCGCGACCGCCTCTCTGCGCAGACGGTCTCTGAAGAGGAGAAGGCGGCTCGGCGGCAATTCCTCGCAGACAATCCGCGGATCAGCATGCCGCCGGGCTTTGTCGACGAACCACAAAATCTCAACGTCCTGGACGGGCTGCTCGCCTGCTTCGATGAAACATACGAGCGCGCATATGGCCGCAGCTGCCAGGAACGCGCTCGCCGCTAGACGCGCACCCAGTCCATGAAGACCGGCGCGCAATCGCCCAGGTTTTTGGACTCATAGCGGGTCTGGATGTGATCTGCCGGGGAAATCCGCCAGTCATTGGCATCGCCGACCTGCCAGGCAAAACGTCCATCCTGTTCGAATTCGATCATGCAGTGGTCAGCATAGGATTTTACGTCCGTAGCGATGCGCAACTTGCCGCCCGGCTTG
>CBFHQE010000071.1:0-15257 GCA_965657935.1 Maricaulis sp.
CTGAACAAAGCTGATAACATCCGTTACGCCGTCCACAAGGGATGCATGGGAACTCGCGCGCTCCAGCTCAGCCTGTGAGCGGGCCAGACCCAGCAGATACACGGTGTGGCCATAGGTCTCGACATTGAAGTTGACGCTGCGGATATTGCGATCCGAAAGCAGGCGAGCCCGCACACGCTGGGTAATCCAGGCATCGCGGGTACGGTCTCGGAAACCGGCAGACTGGCCGACGCCAATCTCGTTGGCAACCGCCCGTACAGCAACGGACGACCAGGTCAGGCACTCTGCCATTCGCTTGTCATCCTCGCGCGGGACCGTTCCGGTCAGCAGGGCTATGCCCTCGGTGACCTCGACGTCCACACCCTCAAGCGCGAAGCCTTCAGTCCGCAACATGGCGGATTTGATCGAGAGAGACGCATTGGCGTCATCAAGCTCCCGTCCGATCGAGCGTTCCGGCTGGATGGTAGAACAGGCCGCAAGCAGCGACGTGGCCAGAATGAGCATGCCTGTCAGGCCTCGGCTAAGGCTCATGGGAGGTCTCTCCTGTCAATCTCGTGCGCCCCGAATCACATCAATACACCAGCCGCTATCACGCATCACCTAATAGGATGGAAAGATCCGAGCAGTGCCAGGATTGTTTCTCCTCTTCTCACGGGAAAAGTGCCCGTCAAAGCCATCTCGCGCCGAATTTCTCCGATCAAGCAGTCCGGATACTCACAGCAGGTCCCGCGCGACAAACTCTTCGGGCTCCCAGGCGGCGCGTTCGTGTTTCGGCCAGCGCCAGGGCGCGACGAGAACCAGATCATAACGCATGGCGAGATGATGCAGGCTGGGCCGTCCGGAACGCCAGATGGTGGCCGCGCGGGTCAGACGGCGGGTTTGATGGAAGCTCAGCGCCTGGCGGGCCTGGTCAACACTTGGCCGAGCCTTCACCTCGATGAATGCCAAAACCTCGCCGCGACGCGCCACCAGATCGATCTCTCCGGCGGCTGTGCGAGCGCGATGGTCAAGAATGCGGTAGCCCTGCAAGAACAGCATCAGCATGGCGAAACGCTCGGCCAAGCGACCGAAAGCCTCCGCCCGCTGACGCCGTCCGCTCACCGGCCGGCTTCTTTAAGAGCGAGCGCGCGGGCATAGACGTCTCTGCGCGGCCAGCCTGATTGATCAGCGACCAGCGCCGAGGCTTCCTTGATGCGCATTTCAGCCAGCGCTATCTGCAGGGCCTTGTCGATGCGGGCCTGGTCCCAGCCATCATCACTGGGGGGGCCGATAACAATGACGACCTCGCCGCGCGGTGCGCCACATTCGGTAAACGCGGCCGCCAATTCAGGGAGCGTGCCACGACGGGCTTCCTCATGCAGCTTGGTCAGCTCCCGGCACACCGCGCCCTGGCGCTCGCCGAAAACCTTCGCGGCGCTGGCCAGGCAATCCGGTACGCGCGAGGCGCCTTCATAGAAGACCAGGGTCGACTTGGCCGTCGCAAATCCCTCCATCCAGCTCTCGCGAGCGGAGGCCTTGGGCGGCGGGAAACCGGCAAAGGTGAAACTGTCTGTGGGTAGCCCGGCGATGCAGAGCGCCGACAGGACCGCAGACGCCCCCGGTATCGCGGTGACGCCATACCCGGCCTCGATCACATCTCTGGCAAGCTTGAAACCCGGGTCAGAAATCAGTGGTGTGCCAGCATCGGAGACCAGGGCGATGCGCGCACCATCCTGGAGGCGCTCCAGTACCATCGGCCTTATCTTTTCCCCGTTATGGTCATGATATGACTGCAGTCGGGCCTGAATATCATAGGCATCGAGCAGGCGCCGGGTGACGCGTGTATCCTCGGCCAGGACCAGATCCGCGCCTGCCAACACGTCGAGCGCGCGCAGGGTGATATCACGCAGATTGCCGATCGGCGTCGAAACCACATAAAGCCCCGGCTCAAATGCTTGCCCGCTCGGGCCAGTCCGGCTAGCTTCGGGCTGTAATTTCCGGGGTGATCCAGTCATGTTCTCAGATATCGTTTCGCGAGTCCTCGACGCAGGCCTGCGTCTGCCGTCAGTCGTACGTCCAGGCTCGCTGATCCTGACCGCTTCACTGACACTTGCCGCCTGCGGTACTACATCCACCCCGCCTCCGCCACCCGTCATCGTCGACCAGCCACCCGTTGAAGAACCGGTGGAAGAGCCGAAACCGGAACCGGTGGACGAGGTTGAGGAACTGACCGGCCTCATCCCACCGCACATGGCTGACCGGGACCTCGCGCGCGTCGCTGTCCTGCTGCCATTCTCTGCGGAAAGCGGTGGGGCACGCGCTGAGGCGATCCGCCTGCTGCGAGCAGCAGAGCTGGCCCTGTTTGAGCGGGGCGGTGGCAATCTGGTCCTGATCCCGAAAGACACACAGGGCACAGCTGACGGCGCGCGGGACGCGACCCGGGCCGCGATCGAGGACGGAGCAGACATAATAATCGGCCCGCTGTTTGCGCCAGCTGTTCGTGCGGCGGGTGAAGTCGCGCGCCAGTCCGAAATTCCGGTCGTGGCCTTTTCTACCGATACGACAGCTGCTGGAGATGGTGTCTACCTGCTGAGCTTCCCGCCGGAGATCGAGGTCGAGCGAATTGTTGAATACGCCGCGCGCCAGGGTGTCTGGAAATATGCGTATCTGGGCTCTCAGAACCGCTATGGCATGGCGGTCTACAACGCGCTCCAGAACTCCGCCAATGACACGATGGGCTATGTCTCAGCGGAGGCGTTCTACACGGGTGACGTCGAAGCCATGTCCCGCGCATCGGCGCGCCTCGCCGAGGGGGCCTTCCCGCCGCTGACGCCGGAACAGGCCGAAGAACTCCGTCGCCGGCAGTGGATCCCGGACCCGGAAGCCGCTTTCCAGGCCGTCCTTTTGCCCGAAGGTGGAACGCGTTTGCGGGCGCTCGGTCCGCTGCTGATTTCCCAGCAGGTCGACCCGCTGGTCGTGCGTTTCCTGGGGACAGGGCTGTGGAATGATGAAGACCTGCTGCGTGAGCCGGCGCTGAATGGTGGCTGGTTTGCCGGCCCGGACCTGGACATGCGTGAGCGTTTCGACGCCACCTATGAAGAGACCTATGGCAGCGAGCCGTCCCGCATTGCAAGCCTCGCCTATGACGCCATGGCTCTTGCAGCGCACCTTGACGGCGGTGAGTTGGGCTATGGCCGCGAGGCTCTCGAAGACCCGCTGGGTTTCCAAGGCGCAGACGGCCTGTTCCGCTTTGGCGAGGACGGCGTGATCGAACGCGGCCTGGCAATCTATGAAGTCCGCTCCCGCGGATTCCGTGAAATCGAGCCGGCGCCGCTGAGCTTTGACCAGCCGCGTGTCGATCCCCTGCTGATCGAACAGCTGCAGCGCGAACGATATTCTCGCGACGTGGAAACCGCGCTCGAGCTGGGCCTGCCCATCCCGCCGGACCCGTTTTCCGGGCTCGAGGAAGAGGCGGACGAACCACAACTGCGCGTCATCATCGGTGACGAAGATGCTGGACTGGTCGAGGACGAGTCTACCGAAAAGCCGATCGACTACACGCTCTTCCGCCTGGATATGCCGGAAGACTATCCGCGTCCGGGAGACGAAGAGATCTTCTATGACGAGGATGGAAACCCGGTCGATGCCGATGGCAATCCCATCGAGCTGGATGATGAAATCGAAGGCTAGGGAATAAGCGCCATCGAGACACCATCGCCAAGCACCTGACCCTCGCGGGTCAGCGCGAGGCGGCCACCGTCCCGGCGCAGATAACCGAGCTCAATCATGCGCAGACACTCTGTCTCGTTGATTCCCAGTCCTGTGAAGCTCTCGACTTCGGTGAGGTCGAGGCCGGACGCGATCCGTAATCCCATCAGGACCCGCTCCGTTCGCTCATCTTCAGCGCTGAGCGTTTCCAGGGATTTCACACCCCAGCCCGTGGAGACGACCTGTTCGATATACTCCTGCGGGCGCCGGGCGGCCTCGGTGGCAAGGCGGCCCGACCGGTTTAGCGTCCCCAGGCGCCCGTGAGCGCCCGGCCCAATACCAATCCAGTCGCCGCCTTCCCAATACAGCCTGTTGTGCCGGGATTGCGCCGCCAGATCACGGGCATGATTGGAGATTTCATATCGCTCGTAACCGGACGTTGTGAGCACCTCATCGGTGACGCCAAAAAAGTCCGCAGCATCATCCGGCTCCAACGCCAACTGGTCGCCGCGCGCCACGCGTTTGCCAAACGCGGTACCGCTCTCGATCGTCAGCTGATAGGGCGAGACGTGTCCGACACCAAGCTGGGTCGCCCGGAGCAATTCTCCTCGCCAATGCTCCAGTGTCTGACCATGCCAGGCATAAATCAGATCCAGAGACACCTGATCAACGGCATTCAGGGCGGCTTCGACTGCGCGAGAAGCGTCGTCAGCATTATGATCCCGACCCAGACGGGAAAGAGCCTCACCGTCAAAGCTCTGGACCCCGATCGACAGCCGGTTGATACCCAGCGAGGCATAGTCCGCGAAGCTCGCCATGTCGTTGGGGTTGGCTTCCAGGCCGATCTCCGGGTTGCTCTCGAACCCCCACACGTCCGCAGCCGCGTCTACCAGACGACGCAAACCGTCTGGCGAGAGCAGGGAAGGTGTGCCCCCGCCGAGATGCAAGCTGGTCAAACGACGCGATCCGGTCCTCTCCCGCCAACCACGCATATCCGCCAAAATCGCATCCAGCAGCGCGTCTTCCGAACCCTTGGGTCGATAGACGTTGAAATCACAATAGGGGCAGATGCGCACGCAATAGGGCCAATGGATATAGAGGCCCAGAGCGCCGGACAGGCTCACGCCTTGAACTCCGCCGCGATCATCGCCTCAAGTGCCCGGCCGCGATGGCTCATGGACTTCTTCTCGTGAGCACTCATCTGCGCGAAGGTTTGCTCATGCCCCTTGGGCTGAAAAATCGGATCATAGCCGAAACCTGCTTCCCCGCGGGGCGGCCAGACAATCTCGCCTTCAATCTCACCGCGATAAAGGCGTGTCTTCTGGCCCGGCCGGGAGACTGCAATGACACAAACAAAACGCGCGAAGCGGTCTTCTGATGCCTTCGCTTCGAGCTTTTCATGAACAATCCGCATGGCCCGGTCAAAATCTCGCGGCTCGCCGGCCCAGCGCGCAGAATAAATGCCAGGATCCCCGTCCAGCGCGTCGACGGAAAGTCCGGAATCGTCAGCCAGGCATACCAGACCGGTCGCCTTGGTCGCCGCCTCGGACTTGAGCGCTGCATTGCCCTCAAAGGTGGATTCCGTCTCTTCCGGCTCCACAAGGTTAATATCAGCAGCAGATTTCAAGACCAGCCCGCGAGGCGCAAGAATATCGCCTAGTTCCCTGATTTTGCCAGCATTATGGCTCGCCAAAACCCAGGTTCTCGCCATCTGTTGCTGCTTCATTACCGCCACCTTCATATCGCATTTCGAAAAATTCATATCGAAAAACGATATTTTTTGCTTGCGTCCTTCAAACATATCATTTATCGATAAACAACATGGACGGGAAACATCGTCCTGAAAACACGAATGACAACGGTAATTGGTCAGATGCAAGTAGAAGGAAACAGAAAAATGGTCAGGCCCGAAAATTCCAACAGTCGCAACTTTGCAGCGGCAGTGATTAACCTGGTGCTGCTGGTAACGGTTGCTGCAGGCGCGTTCTACGCTATCGCTCCGGTGGTTGCATGATTTCGCAAAGCCGATGAGATTGGCCCAGCGGCCGCAAGAAGACCGCAGGCCAATCTTCATCGATGAGTAGGAAGGGAAGGGAATGAAAGCACTAGGACGCGGATCTCTGGCTTCGGCCTTGAAGATCGTGCTCGATGTAGCGTGGTATCTATCCTGGGCCGGCTTGGTCCTGGCCTCGCTATTTCTCGTCGCGGCCGGCGCTGCATTCATCATGAACTTCCTGGGCTATCAGCCCGGTGTGTTGTCAGAGACGCTTGCGGCCTTACATGACTTCGGGATGTTCTTCCCGCTGCTCGTCGCCGAGATTGTCGCCCTGATGATTGTTGTAGACCGGCTCCGCCGGATTTTCGGAACCCTTGTGGCTGGAGATCCCTTCGTGCCGGAAAATGCAGGTCATCTGCAGGTCATCGCGATTGCCATCGCCGCCTATCAGATCCTGCGTCATGTATTCCAGGGTTCCGTGGCCATGCTGCTGACCTTGGTAGACCAGCCAATCGGTGGTGGCGTTGAGCTAGACGTCGCACCGGACATCAATCTCGGTGGCTGGTTCGCAGTGATTGCACTGCTGGTATTCGCGGAAGTGTTCCGTGAAGGCGCGCGGATGCGCCAAGAACAAAAATATACGATTTAGGGAGGCGCCGCTCATGCCAATTCGCGTCACTCTCGATCGAATGCTCCTGGAGCGCCGCATGTCGCTGACTGAACTGTGCGACCGTGTCGGCATCACAATGGCCAACCTGTCTATCCTGAAGACAGGCAAAGCCAAGGCCGTTCGCTTCTCAACCCTGGAAGCGCTGTGCAAGGAGCTGGGTTGTCAACCGGGGGACTTGTTGTCCTTCGACGAACATGAGGACGAAGACGCAGCCGATTAGGCGCGACGCCCTCGAATACGGAATTCATTCGCCGGTGTGTGAATGATGCAGATGGCGGGAGTGGGCCTGCGCGGTACGCCCCTTCCCAAGAGCCCGGGCAGGCCATTTCCAGCCCCCCAGCGCACTCCCGCCATCTGTCTTTTCTCCCATCCAGGATTATTTTTCCAGTGCAGTGCGCTGAATTTCCGACAATTCCGCGACGCCGGCCTTTGCCAGGCTGAAAAGTTCCAGGAAGTCGGGTTCTGCCATCGGACGATCTTCGGCTGTCGCCTGGATCTCGACGATACCGCCATCGGACGTCAGCACGAAGTTGGCGTCGGCCTCGGCGGAGCTGTCTTCCTCGTATTCCAGGTCGAGGCGTGTTTCACCATCAATGACACCGCAGGAAATCGCGGCCAGCTGGCCATAAACCGGGTCGCTTTTCAGCACACCTTCCTCGATGAGATAGGCTGTCGCCATTTTCAGCGCGACCCAGGCCCCGGTGATGGCCGCCGTTCGGGTACCGCCATCCGCCTGGATAACATCGCAATCGACGGTGATCTGGCGCTCGCCCAGCGCCTGGAGATCGATCACAGCACGCAGGGAACGCCCGATCAGGCGCTGGATTTCCTGGGTGCGGCCGCTCTGCTTGCCAGAGGTCGCTTCGCGGCGCATGCGCGAGTGGGTGGAACGCGGCAGCATGCCATATTCCGCCGTTACCCAACCCTTGTTCGAACCGCGCATCCACGGCGGCACATTGCTTTCGACACTGGCCGTGCACAGGACGTGCGTATTGCCGAACTTGGCCAGGCAGGAGCCTTCGGCATAACGTGTCACATTCGTTTCCAGGGTGACTTCGCGCATTTGGTCGCGCACACGTCCATCAGGTCTCATCGATATCTCCAGAGTGTTGTTGGAGAGCTGGTAGCGGGCTTTCGTAACCGCTTCAAGCAGCAGCGGCCTGTCGTGACGGCAATTGAAGATCCGGCCGGATTTGCCTAAGTCAGTAGTATGACACCGATCAGCGCCTCTTCACCACTGGCCTCGCTCGACGAGCGCATGCGCATGATTTTTCGCGAGATCGTGGAGAGCTACCTGACATCCGGAGAGCCGGTGGGGTCGCGCACCCTGTCCCAGACAGGTCGCGTCACGCTGTCACCGGCTTCGATCCGCAACACCATGGCGGACCTCGCGCAGCTCGGTCTGTTGAGCGCACCACACCAAAGCGCCGGTCGCATGCCCACGCATATGGGTCTGCGCCTGTTTGTCGACGGATTGCTGCAAGTCGGAGAACTGTCCACGCAGGAACGCCGCAATATCGAGGGCCAGGTGATGGGCTCGGCCCAATCGGTTGAAGATGTGCTGTCGGAGGCATCCTCCATGTTGTCCGGACTGGCCGGTGGGGCTGGGCTGGTCATGACGCCAAAACAGGAAGCCCCGCTGCGGCACATTGAATTTGTCCCATTGTCGAGCGTGGAAACTCTGGCAGTGCTCGTATTTGCCGACGGCACGGTCGAGAACCGCCTGATGCCAACACCGGCCGGCACCCTTCCGGCAACCTTGATCGAAGCGGGCAACTACCTCTCGGCGCGCCTCAAGGGCCGCACACTCGGTGAGGCCCGCACCGCCATTGCCGAGGAGCTGGCCCAACAACAGACGGCGCTGGATGAAGCGGCCAAATCCCTGGTCACACGCGGCCTGGCGGAATGGGGTGGCACCAGCGAGGACCGTGCTCTGATCGTGCGCGGTCAGGCGCGCCTGCTCGAAAACGTCGAAGCCACGGAAGATCTTGAACGCATTCGCCTCCTTTTTGACGATCTGGAACGCAAACAGGAGCTGATCGCCCTGATGGACAAGGCCAAGGATGCCGAAGGTGTTCGCCTCTTCATCGGCGCTGAAAATCCGCTTTTCAGCCTGTCGGGTTCAAGTGTGATCGTGGCCCCCTATATGAATAGCGAACAGCAGATTGTCGGCGCGTTAGGTGTAATTGGCCCCACGCGTTTGAACTATGCCCGTGTTATCCCCCTCGTCGACTATACCGCCCGAGTGGTCGGACAGATCCTCGACGGGAACCGAAAGTAAAAGAGACCACACGAAGATGAGTGACGAAACCAACAACATCTCCGATGAGGAACAGACCCCGGAAGCGGCAGCTGAGGAGGCTGTTGCCACCGAGGAAACAAGCGAAGACGGCAAGTCCGTAGCCCAGCTCGAAAGCGAACTGGACGATCTGCGTGACCGCCTGCTGCGCGCTGTCGCGGAAGAACAGAACACGCGCCGTCGCGCGGAACGGGAAAAGTCTGATACGCGCGAATACGCGATCACCAGCTTTGCCCGTGACATGCTGGACGTCGCGGACAACCTCAATCGCGCCGTTGCTGCCGTGGACGAAAGCGCGCTCGATGGCGCGTCCGATGCTTTCAAGAACCTGATAGAGGGCGTGGCGATGACCGAACGGGCGCTTCTGTCCAAGATGGAAGGCCATGGAATCAAGAAGCTCGACCCGGCTCCAGGCGAGGCTTTTGATCCGAATTTCCACCAGGCTGTCGCCCAGATCCCGTCAGATCAACCCTCCGGCACGATCGCATCGGTCATGCAGATAGGTTACACGATTGGCAAGCGCACCCTGCGTGCCGCCATGGTCGCTGTTTCAGCGGGCGCGCCTGCTGGGGGCGGCGACACCCCTCCGGCCGGTGGCAGTGTGGATGTGAAGGCCTAGACCTCACGCAGCTTCAAAAAATCGCCAGAACCATCAGAAGCGCTCGCCAAATGGCGGGCGCTTTTGCATGATGCGGTCTGTTCAAGAGGGGCTGCAAACATGATGGGACTTCCGCAATGGGCCATGGATGTGATGAACATCCTCACCCAGGTCTTTATTCTCGCCGTCGGCATAGGTGTTGCCATCGCCATCTTGATGTATGCGCGAGACACCACGCAGACCACGGATGCGGTGCGCCGCAACTATCCGGTCGTCGGCCGTTTCCGCAGCTTGTTCACAACGCTCGGAGAATTTTTCCGCCAGTATTTCTTCGCCATGGATCGCGAGGAGTTACCCTTTAACCGCGCTGAACGGGACTGGGTCTATCGGTCCTCGCGCGGCGATGGCGGAACCATTCCCTTTGGCTCGACAAAACCCTTGACACCGGTTGGTACAGCCATCTTCGTCAACTGCCCCTTCCCGGTCCTGGATGACGAGGCGGCAATGACCAAGCCGATGCGGATCGGTCCGTTCGCCCGGATCCCCTATGATGCGCCCAGCGTCTTCAATATTTCCGGAATGAGTTATGGCGCCTTGTCCAAACCGGCTGTGCGCGCATTATCCCGTGGCGCTGCAAAGGCCGGCGTCTGGTACAATACCGGCGAGGGCGGCATGTCACCCATGCACCTGGAAGGCGGCTGTGACATCGTTTTCCAGATCGGTACCGCCAAGTATGGCGTGCGCGACGAGAAGGGGGAACTGTCTGACACAAAGCTTCGCGAAGTGGCGGCCACGCCGCAGGTAAAAATGTTCGAACTCAAGCTGTCCCAGGGCGCCAAACCCGGAAAGGGCGGCATTTTGCCTGCCGAGAAGGTCAACAAGGAAGTCGCCAAGATACGCGGCATACCCGTGGGACAGGCCTCGATCTCACCCAACCGCCATCCTGAAATCGACAGCGTTGAAGACCTGCTCGATATGATTGCGCGCATTCGCGAGGCCTCCGGCCTGCCGGTCGGGATCAAGTTTGTTGTCGGCGCCTATGGCTGGCTCGACGAGCTGGCAGCTGAGATACGGAAACGCGGCGAGGAGAGCGCCCCGGACTTCATCACCGTGGACAGCGGCGATGGTGGAACAGGCGCAGCCCCGATGGCGCTGATGGATAATGTGGGCCTGCCTATTCGCGAAAGCCTGCCCATGGTCACTGAAATCCTGCGGCGCCACGGCCTGCGCGACCGCATTCGGGTGATTGCATCGGGCAAGTTGATCATTCCGGGCGCCGTCGCCTGGGCCCTCGCATCCGGCGCCGATTTCGTCCAGTGCGCGCGGGGCTTCATGTTCTCGCTCGGCTGTATCCAGGCGCTGAAATGCCACGAAAACACCTGTCCGACCGGCGTCACCACGCACAAGAAAAGCCTGCAGCGCGGGCTGGTGGTCAAGGACAAGGCCGACCGCGTGGCGGAATACGCGCACACCGTCGTCAAACATGTCGAGATGATCGCGCATTCCTGCGGGGTCTCGGAACCGCGCGGCCTCAAGCGCAAGCATGTCAGGATTGTTCAGGAGCACGGCCGCTCCGTGCCGATGACCGATATGCGCTTCATGCCGGTGATGGACGAACTTGACGACAAGGACCTGCCCGAGCAGCACTAGGGGCATGACGCCGCTTTTCCTGCTCCAGCTTGTTCACACCCTCGTCTTTGCCGTCTGCATATCGACGCTGGGGCCGCTGGGCTGGTATGCCCTGAGCGGCCAGGGCCAGACGCTGGCCCTGTGGGCGCTGCTGCCTCCGATCGGTATTTTCGTCGGGCTCCAGCTCAATGGCGGACGCTGTATCCTGCAAACCCTGGCCCGCCGCTGGTCCGGTGTCGCCGAGGACGACCCGCGCTGGGTACGCGACATCCTCTTCCTGCCTGAAAGCTGGGCGGTTCGCGTGGTCACGATCATGCTGCCGGTATTTGTCGTGACGGTCTCCGGCGCCGCTATCCGGTTTGGTGTCCAGAACCTGGTGCAAGTCTGACGAATTCTTCACCCGCGCGTAACCTGCTGAAATTCCCGCTCACTTTAGCGTGATCGCAACCTGTGCGGAGGGGATATCATGCTTGCTCTTTCATCTCTGGCCCTGATAGCGGCTAGTTTTCAGACCGTTGAAACGGTCCCTCATTCAGAGCTGATTATCGAGGCCAGGGACATCTCCCGCGCCATGGGAAGCTCTGTCTGGCCCGACCTCACGGAGGCCCCGGAAACCGTGCTGCTGATCGCCGGCGAGACCGAATACCTGATCTGTCATCACCGGCCAGTTGAAGGCTTCGTCCCACGGCCGGAACTTCAGATCGACGGGTGTTCAGTTGAAACGCGTGAGCGCGTATTCGCTCCACATTTCCTGGCCAGTTTCCCGGCGGTAGATGGTACGCCAACAATCGTGGTCGGCACGCCCGAGGCTACGAACCGTGATCCGGATGACTGGATGGTGACGCTGCTGCACGAACATGTTCACCAGATGCAGGATGCGATGCCCGGCGCATGGCAAAACGCCAACGCTCTCGGTCTGCATGGCGGCGACACCTCCGGCATGTGGATGCTGAACTATCCGTTCGACTATGACGGTGCTGCCGCCGCCGCGCGGGCGTTGGCCGACCAGGCCCTGGTCACGCTTGAGGCTCGCGGCACGGCGACGTTCGAGATGGAAGCGCTCGAATATGCGGCGATGCGCACAGACTTCCTGGCCAGCCTGACGCCGGCCGACGCCCGGTATTACGACTTCCAGGTCTGGAAGGAAGGCGTCGCACGCTGGAGCGAGCTGGCCATTACGCGCTCCGGCCGGAATGACGCCCGCCTGGCCCCCCTCCATGCCCGACAGGAAACGCGCCTTCTGGACGGACTGCGCGCGGTCGACCTGACCCGCCAGCAACGTGTTGCCTTCTACGCCATGGGTTCGGCCGAAGCGGAAATCCTGGAGACACTCGCCCCCGAATGGCGCCAGCTCTATCAGCAACACATGTTTGATATGTCGGCGATTTTTGAAGCGACAATCGAGCGAGAAGACTAAGCCCTTGATCACATACGAAAGGACGCTTTACACGTAAAGGACGTGCTTTGGGGGAATACATGCGAGTGCTTTTGTTGTTGGTGTCTCTGTTCGCAACAGGTTGCGCATCCACCTTGCCATCAAGTTACAGCTTCGACCCAACAGGCGAAGATGCCCTCGTGCTCATCGATCGTTCGCTCGCTCGCGGACACATGCTGATTCTGGAAGGCGTGGACCTTGAAACCAGCGCCTTTTCCGGACCCCGCCGGGTCCTGACCGTCGGCATGGGCAACGAGCTGAACTACGTTCACATGCGAACGCCGCTCGCGGAGAACCAGACCAGTGCCTACGTGACGCAGCTCCCTCCCGGGGACTACGTAATCGCGGGCCATCAGACGATTTCATACCCGAATTCCACCACAGTGTGTTACGGCCGGGGCACACCGGTTTTCCGGGTCGAACCGGAAGTGGCCAATGTGCTGGCAATGGGCGGTTTCCGGGTCGTCGGGCCGTATGGAATAGGGGATGGCCCGGCTGGGGATAGCATCGTTGACGGCGTACGCGAGGCCTTGTCCGGTTTGTCGGGTATACCCTCCGACATTCGCGTTGTACGCGCTCAACCGGTTGCAGAAATCCGGTGGGAAAGGGAGATGACCGTCGGATCGTTTCTCACTGGGGAAAGCTGCCCGGAAGCGCGCGAATTTGAAGTCGTTCGCGGCAACAATGAACGCCAAAGCGCTCCAGTGGTTACTCCGGGAACGAAGCCGGAATCGTCACCCGCCGCATCGTCAGATTGATGCGGCCGCCACCCGGGAAATCCTCTTCGCCCAACAGTGTCGAAGTGCCCGGGTAGATGCGGTCGACGCCGTGATAACAGCGCCGCGCCTCCCCGCCCAGAACGACGACATCACCTGACGAAAGGACCACGGACGCGGTCTTGCCACCGCGTTTCGGGCCACCGAGACGAAAGCGGGCCTTGTCCCCCAGCGAGATCGAGACCACGGCGGCATCTGTCGCTTCTTCGTCCCAGTCGATATGCATGCCCATCTTGCTGGTGGGCGCATACCAGTTGACCAGACACGCTTCCGGCGGCGCCGGATAATTCGCCACCTCCTGCCACAGGCTCAGGAGCTTTTGCGGCAATGAAGGCCAGGCTGTTCCGGTTTCCGGGTGGGTCGGCTCATAACGATAGCCTTTCGCCTTGTCCGTGACCCAGCCAAGCGGACCAAAATTGGTCATCAGCACGGACAGGGGTTGCCCGGTTCGCGGCATGGCCGGGCGCCAGAAAGGTGCGCTGGCACGCGCATCCAGGACCGCCTGGATGAACGCGGCCTGGTCGTCGCGGCCGAAATATTCAGGCAGGTAGCGAAATCCGTCGGGCATGGAGAAAGCCTGGCTCATCCCGAAGATATAGGCCGCCACTCCCGCTTTGGTCAGCCCGCTTCCTGCGATCGGCTGGCCCGGTGCATCTCATATAACTGCAAAGCATTGGAATTGATTCCGCCTCAAGGCTTGCGCTCTCAGTCTGCACTACCTAAATCGCCTATCAACGGCAGGGATTTTCCCCGCCATTCTTGAACCACTGACCGGTGTCGGCATCACCGGTAGCTAACAGACGATCCCCGCGGGGGCTGTCATACGCGGCGTCAGGCGCTTCGCTAGAAGGTCAGGCCCGGCCGAGGCAGTTCCGCCGAGAATACGGAGAGACAATATGAGTAAGGTCATCGGCATCGACCTTGGTACGACCAATTCCTGCGTTGCAGTGATGGAAGGTGGCCAACCCAAAGTCATCGAAAATTCCGAAGGTATGCGCACGACGCCATCCTATGTGGCATTCGCAGAAGACGGCGACCGCCTGATCGGTCAGCCCGCGCGTCGCCAGGCCGTCACCAACCCGGAACAAACCTTTTTCGCCATCAAGCGCCTGATCGGCCGCAATATGGACGACCCGACGGTCAAGAAAGACGCCGATATGGTGCCTTACAAGATCGTTCCGTCGGACAATAATGCTGCCTGGGTCCAGGGCCGCGACAAGAAGTATGCGCCGTCCGAAATCTCTGCCTTCATCCTGCAGAAGATGAAGGAAACCGCTGAGGGCTATCTCGGCCAGGGTGTCGATCAGGCTGTGATTACGGTTCCGGCTTATTTCGACGACGCCCAGCGCCAGGCAACCAAGGACGCCGGCAAGATTGCCGGGCTGACCGTCAGGCGCATCATCAACGAGCCGACTGCGGCCGCGCTGGCCTATGGCATGGACAAGAAGGCCGGCGACAGCAAAATCGCGGTCTATGACCTCGGCGGCGGCACATTCGACGTCTCGATCCTCGAGGTTGGCGACGGCGTTTTCGAGGTGAAGTCGACGAATGGCGACACATTCCTTGGCGGTGAGGATTTCGATCACCAGATCATCCAGTTCCTTGCCGATGAATTCAAAGCAAGCGAAGGCATCGACCTTCGCAAGGACAAGCTGGCGCTGCAGCGTCTGAAGGAAGCTGCCGAAAAGGCCAAGATCGAGCTGTCCTCGGCTGTGCAGACCGATGTCAATCTGCCTTTTATCACCGCCGATGCCACAGGCCCGAAGCACCTGAATGTGAAGCTGACCCGCGCCAAGCTGGAGCAGCTTGTCGAGGAGCTGGTGCAGCGCACCATCAAGCCATGCCAGGCGGCGCTGAAGGATGCTGGTGTGAAGGCGGCCGATATCGACGAGGTGATCCTTGTCGGCGGCATGACCCGCATGCCGAAAATCATCGAAACGGTGAAGGATTTCTTCCAGACAGAGCCGCATCGCGGGGTAAACCCGGACGAGGTTGTCGCCTCTGGCGCTGCCATTCAGGCAGGTGTCCTGACAGGCGATGTGAAGGATGTTCTTCTTCTCGACGTCACACCGCTGTCGCTTGGCATCGAGACACTTGGCGGCGTCTTTACCCGCCTGATCGATCGCAACACCACCATTCCGACAAAGAAAAGCCAGGTCTTTTCCAC
>CBFHQE010000072.1:0-15170 GCA_965657935.1 Maricaulis sp.
TTGAAATGTTGATAGAGACCCTCGGCATTGGGTTTGTTGTAATAGGGCGCCACAACAAGGCCCGCATCCGCACCCAACTGCTTGGCACGCTTTTGATTCTGGATGGCAATGGCGGTCGAATTGGAACCGGTCCCGGCGATCACGGGAATTTGTCCGCCCGCCGTTTGGATTACAATTTCGACAACCCGCATGTGTTCGTCAAAGGTCAGCGTGGCGGATTCACCGGTGGTTCCACATGGCACAAGTCCATGCGTTCCAGCCGCAATTTGACGTTCCGTCAACGCAACTACTTGATCTTCATCGACGGCACCGTTCTTGAATGGTGTGACCAGCGCGGTGATGGAGCCCTTGAACATGTCTCAATCTCGACTTCTGTTTGGTAAGCGGCGGACCATATCGACGCTCGCCCGCTTGGCCAAGCGTTCTCGAACAGGCTGGACAGTGAGCGCGATTTGCGGTGAAGTTCGTTTACCCCAAAACCCAGGAAGCGTATTGCGAAACATGATCGTTCGTTGTGTACCCGCGCTGCTCGCATTTGCGGTGATCGCGCCCGTAGAGGCCCAGATCCCGACACCGCGCATGCGGCCAGAGCCCGTGAATTTTTCCCAGCATCTCTCTGACGCAGATTTCAACTTGTTCCGACAAGGCCTGGACGCGGCCGAAGACGAAGACTGGTCCCTGGTCCGCAATGTCCGAGACCAGCTGACTGATCCGGCCAGCCGCAATATCATGTTGTGGCTGATTGCGCTGAACGATCCGCGCGCCACCTTCCTTGAACTCGATCTCGCCCTGGGCGAACTGGCAGAATGGCCGCGCGACAGCTTCATCCGCACCGAAGCCGAATCCAAGATCTCGACCTCCGGACTGTCTGCGCCCTTCATCGTCAGCTGGTTCGAGGACAATGCGCCCCTCTCCGGTCGTGGCCGCGTTGCCTTTGCCGAGGCCTTGATCGAGGTTGGCCGTGTCGATGAAGGTGAGGACCTGCTGCGCACCACCTGGCGCGGCGGCCGTCTGCCGCTGCCGGAACAGCGCCGGGTTTACCGGACTCACAGTGATCGTTTTACCGAAGAGGATCACCTTGCCCGCGTCGACTACCTGATCTGGTCCGGACAACGCACCGCTGCGCGCCGTGTCGTTCCACTACTTCAGGGTGGCGAACGCAATGTCGCCGAGGCGCGCCTTCGTCTGGCCGGCCGCCAGAGTGGCGTGGACCGCGCCGTCCAGCGGGTTCCCACAAGCATGATGAATGATCCCGGTCTGGTCTTCGAGCGCGCCCGCTGGCGTCGCCGTTCCGGCCTGCGCGACAGCGTTTTGCCGCTTCTGTTGGAATTGCCGGACGAACATACTGACACCAATGCGCTGGACCTGATGTGGACCGAGCGCAAGCTGATGATCCTGACGCTGATCCGCGACCAGGATTATCAATCCGCCTACGAACTTGCCCGGCCGCATGGCATGGAACGTGGAGCAGACTTTGCCGATGCGGAATTCCTCGCCGGCTGGCTTGCCCTGGTGCATCTTGATGACGCCCAGGCGGCGATGGCGCACTTCACCACGCTGCGCAATAACGTCACCACGACCGTGTCCGTATCCCGTGCTGCATACTGGATGGCGCGGGCTGCAGATGCGCTCGGCGATCCCAACCTTGCCGCACAATATTACGCCGAGGCCGGGACCCATTCGACGGCATATTATGGCCAGCTGGCAATCGCCCAGATCTCAGGTGATGAAGCTATTCTGGCCTTCGAGGGCGATCCGGAGCCGTCTGACGAAACGCGCATACGCTTTGAAAACCGCTCAATGGTTCAAGCCATGCGTCGCCTGGGCGAACAGGGCGAGGACTATTATTTCCGGCTGTTCAGTTATCGTGCCGATGACCGGCTGACTGACCCGGAAGAAGCCGTCCTGCTGGCCGCGCTGGCGAATGAATATCTCTACGTCCGCCAGTCTGTCCGAGCCGCCAAGGCCGCGCGCCAGCGCGGCATTGTCCTGCCACAAAGTGCCTATCCGACAATTGACCTGCCCGAAGAGACGTCTGGTGATCAACCCAACCCGGAGGTCGTGCACTCTGTCATCCGCCAGGAAACCGAGTTTTCCCAGCACGCCGTCAGTGGAGCAGGGGCTCGTGGCATGATGCAGATGATGCCCGCCACAGCCCGCCAGACGGCCCGCTCCATCGGCGAGGGCTATCGCCGCAACTGGCTGACGGATGATCTGGAATACAACCTGACCCTGGGCATGCATCACCTCAACGAGGTGCTCGAGGATTATGACGGTTCTTATGTCATGGCCCTTGCCGCCTACAATGCCGGTGGCCATCGTGTCCGCCGCTGGGTCGAGGATTATGGCGATCCACGCGATCCCGATGTCGATCCGATCGACTGGGTGGAAAGCATCCCCTTCTCCGAAACCCGCAACTACGTGATGCGCGTGATCGAGAACATGCAGGTCTACCGGACCCGTCTCGCCGATGACCAACCCTCGCCTCTGATGATCGAAGACGATCTCAGAGCCGGCTCACCGCAAAACTAGAAACAGGAAAGCCCCCGGACATCCGGGGGCTTTTTTATTGCAGGCCTAGTTTCCACCCGTCAGGCGGACCTCTTCCATCGTCTCCAGGTCCAGCCGGATGAGGTCATAGCCCTCACCGTCATCACGCCCGAAAACCAGGAAACGTCCGTCCGGCGAGATCGCAGGCGCGCTGTCGATATTCATGCGCACACCCAGCGAAAACGCCTCCCCACCAACCAGCGCGCGCGCGTGCAGGATATAGTTCGCGCCGTCCTGCACGCCCCAATAGAGCAGGCTGCCGTCCTCAGAGAGGGTCGCAGAGACGTCATCGCCCTCACCATGGGTCAGCCGATGCAGGGACTGCTCTGCGATATCACACATCATCACATCAAGCCCGCCATCCTCGCCATTATCGCGCGTGAACAGGAAACGCGTCTCGGTCATCCAGCGCGGCCACATACCGCCCTCCACCACCAGACGCGTCGCGCCGGTTCGCGGATCATAGGCAAGAATATCGGACTGGAACGCCTCCTGGTCGCGGTTCTGGGCGTAAACGATTTCCCCCGTTTGCGAGATCGCCCCACCGAGGTTGAAGACGCGGGTATCGCTGAGCAATTCGACATCACCGCCGTCACGGCCCACATGATAAACCGACCAGCGGCGGTCTCGCGTCGAGACAAAGACAATGTCGCGGCCGCCGTGGCCGATGCTCGGCCAGCGGTCCATATAGCGGGTGTCGGTGATCTGGCGCAGGATATTGCCATTCAGGTCCATTTCGAAAATACCGCCACGCGCGCCATCATGGCGATGGAAGAGCAGCGTGCCTTCCGGCGTGAAAACCGCACCATTTTCCAGTTCAGCCTGGCTCTCCTGGGCGGTCACCAGGAAAACGCCGGCGAGCGCCAGAACTGCAGCAACAGCGCCGAGCATTCGGGATTTTAGAGTCATGTCAGGTCCTTCTCGTCGAACTCTGCGCGAGAAGTAACCAGGCTTTCCCCCCACGACATGGTGCGCCGGGACGAACAGACTGTTTTCAAGGATAAATGCGCCTGTGACGCCTAGAGACGGTCCAGAGCGCGGGCAAACATGGCCGGGTCGACATTTCCCCCGGACAGGATCGCGCACGCTGTGCGGCCCTTTACATCGGCCTTGCCGGAAAGAATCGAGGCCAGCGCAACGGCGCCGCCCGGCTCAACCACGACCTTGAGATGGCGCCAGGCAAATGCCATGGCATCGAGCACGTCTTCATCGGTCACGGCGTAGCCGCCTGAGAGTTGGCGTTTGTTCATGGACCAGGTCAACTTGCCATGTGTCGGCGTGATCACGGCATCACAGATGGAGCCTGTGAGCTTCTTGTTGACGACATGTTCGCCGGTTTCGAATGTCAGTTTCATATCATCGAAATCAACAGGTTCGGCAGCCCAGACTTCCGTGTCCGGATTCATCGACTTAGCAGCGAGACCAACACCGGCAATGAGACCACCTCCACCAGCACAGCAGACGATCTTCTCGACCTCCTGGCCGAAATCTCGTGCCTGGGTCATCAATTCGCGACCGAGCGTGCCCTGACCCGCGATGATGTATTTATTCTCGAACGGAGGAACGAGCGTACGGCCTTCGGTATCGGCAATGCGGGCGCCGATCTCCTCGCGATTCTCCGTCGCGCGGTCATAAAACACCACAGTCCCGCCCCAGAAGTGCACGCCTTCGACTTTGGCCTTGGGAGCGTCATTGGGCATGATGATGGTCGCATTGGAGCCCATCAAGCGCGCGGCGGCGGAGACACCCTGTGCATGATTGCCGGAGGAATACGCAACGACACCGCGCTTGAGCGCCTCTTCGTCCAGTCTGGAGATGCGGTTATAGGCACCGCGGAACTTGAAACTACCGGTGCGTTGCAGGCATTCCGGCTTGACAAAAACCCGGCCACCAACGCGCTCGTCGAGAACATCACTGCGCAATAAGGGCGTCACGACCGCGACCTTGCTCAAACGTTCTGCGGCCTCCTCGATATCAGCAAACGCGGGGACATCATTCACATCAAAAGCCATAACTGAACTCCACTCGAATCTGCCCCGCCGCACTGGCAGAAATGCTTAAGCAATATATTCTCATTGCGCAAAGGGATTGCGCCGCACGCGCGGAAGGCCTTTGATACAGAAAAGAGTAAAACGTCCAACCGGTTGTTCGAAGGGGAGATTGAGAACGATGCGCGCACAAATGATGGATTGTCCGCTAATGATTTCGGACATTCTTGTCCACGCCGCCAAATGCCATGGCGACACCGAAATTGTTACGCGTTTGCCGGAGAGCGGCGAAACCCACCGCCAGGGTTATGCTGCGACCCATGAAAGAACCAAACAGCTCGCCAATGCGTTGCTGAAGGATCTGGGCATTGAGGACGGCGATGTCGTCTCGACCATTGCCTGGAACTCCCACCGGCATTTCGAGCTTTACTACGCGATCTCCGGTATTGGCGCCGTGGTGCACACGGTCAATCCGCGCCTTGATCCCAAGCAGTTGATCTGGATGCTGGCGCATGCCGAATCCAAGGCCGTTTTCTTCGACATCCAGTTCGCCCCGCTGATCGACGGCATCGCCGCGCATTGCCCGGGCGTGAAAAACTGGATCCTGATGACCGACAGCTCTCACAAAGGTGCGGTCAAAACGGAATGTCTGACCTATGAAGAACTGATTGGTGGTCATTCCAGCGACTACACCTGGCCGGTCTTCGACGAAAACAAGGCTGCCGGCCTGTGTTACACCTCCGGCACGACAGGTGACCCCAAGGGTTCGCTTTACTCACACCGTTCCAACGTCCTGCACGCGCTGACGACGTCAGCCTCGGACGTGATCGGCGTTGGCGCTCGCGGCACCTTGCTGCCCGTTGTGCCAATGTTCCACGTCAATGCCTGGGGCATTCCCTACGCCGCTCCGATGAACGGCGCCAAGCTGGTTATGCCCGGCCCTCAGCTGGACGGCCCCAATCTTCACTCCATGATCGAGGAAGAGAAGGTCAATTATGTCGCGGGTGTTCCAACCGTCTGGCTGGGCCTGCTCAATCACCTTGAACAGAACAATCTGCGTATCGACGGGGTCGAACGCGTCCTGATCGGTGGCTCGGCCCTTCCCGAAGCCCTGCTACGCGCCTACGAAGACAAGTACGGCGTCGTGATGCAGCAAGGCTGGGGCATGACCGAGATGAGCCCGCTGGGCACGGTCAATGCGGCCTTGCCGAAACATGATGGTCTCAGCCGCGAGGAAGAGATCAAGATCAAGCTGAAACAGGGCCGCCTGGTGTTCGGGGTTGGCATGCGCATTGTCGATGATGAAGGCAATGAACTGCCCTGGGATGGCGAGTCTTCCGGCCATGTCCAGGTGCGTGGACCGTGGATTGTGTCCTCATACTTCAAGGGCGCGGGTGCCGAAGCCTTCACGGAAGATGGATGGTTCAAGACCGGCGACGTCGCGCATCTTGATGGCGATGGTTTCATGACGATCACCGACCGTTCCAAGGACGTCATCAAGACCGGTGGCGAATGGATCTCCTCCATCGATCTGGAGAACGCAGCGATGGGTCATCCAGGCGTGGAAATGGCCGCGGCTGTCGGCATGCCTCACCCCAAATGGCAGGAGCGCCCCTTGCTGGTCGTTCAGGCCAAGGCGGGCGCCGAGAAGGATGCCGCAAGCATCATTGAATACCTGCGCGGTGAAGTGCCCAAATGGTGGCTGCCGGACGCTGTCGAGTTCATCGATGCCATGCCAATCGGGGCAACCGGCAAGATGCTCAAAACCAAACTCCGGGAAATCTACGCCAATTACGAATTCCCGAGCGTGGACGGGTAGCGCGACCTGATATCGAGACGAAAGCCCCGGTCACGCCGGGGCTTTTTTCTTGGGGGGACAGAACAGCGCACATTCCCCTCTTCGTCCCCCTTGCGAGCGACACGCCGCCGCCATATCTTCATATCGTAATTCGATAAGACCTGAACGGGTTGCTCAGAGGAAGAAATGGAAATCTATTACATGGGACCGGAAGCAGCGATTGTAGGGCTGATCATCGGCTTTTTGCCGACACTCATCGCCCTGCTGCGCGGACACGACAATACGTTCGCGATCTTCCTGACCAACTTTCTTCTAGGCTGGACCGGCATTGGTTGGATCATTGCCCTGATCTGGTCTTTCACAGCCATCCGCAGGCGCGTGCGGACATAGTCGACGATCTTACCCCTCCCCAGTCGACACATAAAAACAAGAATACGCGTCTCCTTCCCCAAGAGAAACGCCCGGGTATCCTCACACCCGGGCGTTTTGTCTGTTATCCTTCCGGAATGATCGGGAGGACAAGATGAGCACTGACACCCAGCCAAGCCCGCTGGACAACATGATCGCCAATATGCCGGAGAAGACCGGCAAGAGCCTCGAGCAATGGATCGCCTTGCTGGGCCCGGTGGGTGGGCGCAAACACGGTGAACTGATGAAAGTGCTCAAGGGCGAGCACGGCATGAGCCACGGATTTGCCAATCTGGTCGCGCACACCGCCCGTGACAACATGCAGGTCGCTGCCAAGCCTGATGCCCCGGTCGTCGCCCAATATTCCGGCAAGGAAACGCTGAAACCGGTTTACGACGCGCTCATTACGGCCGTCAGCGCGTTTGGCAGCGATGTTGAGATCGCACCCAAGAAAGCCTATGTCAGCCTGCGCCGGGCCAAACAATTTGCTCTGGTTCAACCGACGACCAAGACACGGGTGGATGTCGGCATCAAGCTGAAAGGCGTTGAAGCGACCGACCGCCTGGAGTCGTCCGGAAGTTTCAATTCCATGGTCACGCATCGCGTACGAACGGCCAGCGTCGAGGATATTGATGCGGAGCTGAAAGCCTGGCTGAAAGCGGCCTACGACAAGGCGGGTTAGCCCCAGGACGCCTTGCGATTTTGTGTGTCCGGCGCGCCCTGAGCGTCAGATTTTGCAAGCGCGACACCTTCCAACGTGCGGCGCAAATCCTCAACATCGATCGGCTTTCCAAGCGCGCCATCCATGCCGCACTCCAGATACTGAGTGACCTGTTCGCGCATTAGGTTGGCCGTGAGCGCATAGATCGGGATCGGCTTCAAATCCGAATTGCTTTCCAGTCCCCGGATGGCCTGCGTCGCCTCCGGTCCGCTCATTTCCGGCATCATAACATCCATCAGAATCACATCGAAGGATTCCTGCCGGAACATCTCCACGGCCTGGCGACCATTCTTGGCAAAAGCTGGTTTCACCCCCATGGGTTTGAGCAAAGCGCCCAAAACGATACGATTGGTCGCGTTGTCCTCGGCAGCAAGGACACGCAGTGACGCCAGCGAGACTTGTTGCCCATTTTCCGAGTGTGCATCGTCGCTCCCCGAAGGCGCCTCCGTAGCCTCCAGGGCCACTTCGACCCGGAAAACAGAACCGCGCTCCTCCTCGCTTCGGACCGAGATATTCCCCCCCATCTTCTCGACGAGATGTTTGCAGATTGCCAGCCCAAGTCCAGTCCCGCCGAACTTGCGAGCCGTGGTAACCTCTCCCTGCTGGAAGGGTTTGAACAGGCGGGCCTGAACATCTTCAGACATGCCGATCCCGCTGTCCTCGATCTCGAACACCAGCGGTGTCAGGCCGTCTTCACCCGCCTCCCCGAACTCGACGCGCAATTCCACGCCGCCGGACGGGGTAAATTTGATGGCATTGAAAACCAGGTTCGACAGGATCTGGCGCAGGCGTGTCTCATCCCCCATGAACCAGCCGCTGGCGGGGGATGCGACATAGTGGAGACGTTTTTCAACGGCCTTCATGTGGAAAAGACCGGACGTGCCCTTGATCAGAGCACCCAGGTCAAAGGCGCGATGCTCCAGCTCCAGCTCACCGGCCTCGACCTTGGAATAGTCGAGAATCTCGTTGAGGATCGTCAGCAGACTGCGTCCGCTGTCGATCACGATGCCAAGAGCCTCGTTCTGTTCCGGGGACAGTTCGGTGCCCGCCAGGAAATCCGCCATCCCCAAGACACCGTTGAGCGGTGTCCGGATCTCGTGGCTGACCGTCGCCAGAAACTGGGATTTGGCCTCATTGGCCGCCTCCGCCTGTCGGGATTTTTCCTCGACTTCACGGGCAATACGTTGGGCATCATCCAGCAATTGCTGGTGCGTAACGCTGACCATATGAGTATCCAGCGTGCTGTCGGTCGGCGCAAAATCGCTAAAAGAGAGCATCTCCTCACCAATGCGGCCGTTCGCCGTGGGCACGTGGCCAACCAGAAGATGCAAGCGTCCCTCGTTCGGCAGTACAATGCCGCGGAGCCTCAGCTCGGGCTGAGCCAGGGACCGAACGATAATCGAGCGCAAATTCTCCGATTGCACGCACGCAATCAGGGCGTCGATATCGGTGAAACGTGGACGCTCGAATTCGAAACACTCAAGGAAATGGTGGCCGGGAAGTCCCGCCCCAAGGTGCCGGACCACTGACGGCCCGACATGCGCAATCTCGCCCGTCAGATCCAGCGCGAGTCGAGCCGGATAGAGCGCGTCGAGCGTGGCTGTATCGAGGTTCAACTCCATGAAATGCTATGCCGCCTCGGCGAGTTCACGTTTCACCGCGAATTCGACATGGTCCGCACGAAGTACGAAGCTCACCTCTCCCGTATCACCAAAACGGTCAAGAAGGCCCTCAAGCAGACCTTTGACAAAGGCCTCAAGCCCGGATCGTGACGATCTGTATTCAACGTAGATATCTCGACCTTCAACGCGGGAAACATAAAAAGACGGCATCTCCGCATCCGGCATGGTCGACTTGATGCTGGTATGCATGCGATCGAGATTTTCAAGCAGGGTCTCAAGATCATTTCCCGCCATCTCAAGCACCGAGCCGTAGCTCGTGGAGGCCGCGAATTCGATCCAGTAACGTCCGAAGGCGGACAGCAACTCCTCGATCGGCATCCCGGTAACGTCCTGGATTGCGCCAATCAGCGTGAGAGTAACCTCATCATCATAAGTCTGGGCGCTGATGAAATGCTCTTCGTGCAAACCGCTAGTCGCCAGGATTTTTGACCAGGTAGCTTCATCAGCGACTGCGTGCACCATCTGACGCGCCGCCTGGTGGATCATGCCATACATATATGCTTCCCCCGATTCCCTCTGTGAGTTGGGAATGGTTTCACAAAACCACAAACTAGCTCTTAACCGCGTCAGATCCAGCTCGAGATATCGTCGAGTGACTTCTTGATCAGCGCGTGCTCCGGCACGGTCGCATCTGTTGTGGGATAGCCGGCAACAATCAACATATAGGCCTTTTCACCCTTGGGGCGCTCACAGACCTCGTTGAGGAAACGCATCGGATTGGGCGTGTGGGTCAGCGTCACCAGACCGGCCTGGTGCAGGGCTGCCAGCATGAATCCACAGGCAATGCCAACACTCTCATTGATGTAGTAATTCTTGCGGCTTTCCTCGACCGTCACGCCGCCACGTTTCTGCGCGAAGACAGCGATGATCACCGGGGCATGTTCCAGGAAGGGCTTTTCGGCATCGGTTCCCAATGGCGTCAAAGCATCGAGCCATTCCTCGCCCGCCTTGCCGGTATAGAAGGCCCGCTCCTCCTCCTCGGCCGCCTCGCGCAGGGCCTTGCGTTTGGCCCCGTCCTCGATGACGGAGAAATGCCAGGGCTGGTGATTGGCGCCAGACGGTGCAGACCCCGCCGCCTTGATGGCTTCCTCGACGATGCGGCGATCCACCGGGCGTTCGGCAAAATCACGTACGCTGCGGCGGCGCTTGAGGTCCTCGGTAAACTCCGTCACCCGGGAAAGCATCTCCTCCGCGGGATATTCCACATAACCTTGGAGCGGAACGCGTTTTTCAGTCATCACTAGCCCTTTGCAGACCCTTCGGTTCTTGTGCCGCCAAATAGTGGCTAGCGACGCCTTCGGGTCCAGATGATTTGTCAGTCCGCTTCCTGAGCCATCTGTTCCGGCGTCAGCTTGTGAAGGAATTCGTCACGAAACCGGAAGCCAATGATCCGCTGACCATCCTCGGAAAGTTCAAACCGCGTGCTCACGGTTCGATAGGGCAGAATCTCAAAACGAATACCTTCAGACACCGGCTCGGCCGTAGCTGGCGCCGGATTGGCATGTCCGTTGAAGACGCGAAACTCACCGTTTTCATGGCGGACATGCATTGTGCCCAGGGTTTCGGAGCGATAGCTACCAACATAGGCAGACGGCTACAGGCTGAGTTGCCACTCGGTCTGTTGTCTAGTGTCTTCTCGCCCGACAAAAACCTCCAATTGATTGTCGCGATCCCCAATCAATTGCTGCAGCAGGCCCTCAGCGCGTTCCTCGGCCTGCTCATACCCTGTAAGCCGGTCGTAGACATAATTCGCGATGACATCGACGAGGAAAAAGGATGCCGTGTCATCATTGGTGAAGACGGCAACACCGATATCCCTGTCCGGCAAATAGGAAATGTGGGCTCTGGCGCCGGTAAAGGAACCAAAATGGTGGACAAGCTCATCATCCCGATAAGGGCCTATATACCAACCAAGACCATAGAAATCGCGCGAATACATTCCCGCGAAAACCGTCCCCACTTCGACCAGGTGCTCCCGAGTCTGCGCTACATCCGGCGCTGCGAAGATCCGTTGCCCGTCCAGCATCCCGTCAGTGGTCAGGATCTCGAGCCAGCGCGCTGCGTCATGTGCACTCATGATGGTGCCACCCGCGGAATGCAGCGTCGCGTCAGACTTGGAGAGCGGTAATGGCAGAGGGCCATCCGGGTGGGTCGACCGGTGGGGCCAAGCCAGCGTCCAGCCCAGCCGCTCGACATCGGAAATTCGCTACGAGGTGCGCGTCATGCCCGCTGGTGCGTAGATTTCGCGCTCAAGGAGGTCTTACCAATCCGACCCCAGCTCACGATCGGTCATGAGTGTCAGCATGTTATAGCCGATATTTGTGTATTCGAATGTGCCCAGCGGAGCATCCGAATTCAGCCGAGCGGCCCCGAGCAATGCCCACATGCTCTCACGATCATGCTCACCGGAATAGGCAAAGCGGAAACCAAACGGGAAATGTTCGATACCGTGCGAGTGACTGAGCAGGTCGCGCAACCGAATGGCCCGTGTGTCAATCGTGTCTGGAAAGGGAGCCTGTGGCGCGAAGTCCGCTATAGACGCGTCCAGATCCAGCGCGCCACGATTGTGCAAAATATTCATGGCCAGCCCGGTAAAAGACTTCGTCGCGGACGCGATATAGAATGTCGTATCCTCATCAACCGGCTGTCCAGTCTCGACATGAGCAACGCCGAAACCGCGTGCATACCGACCCGAGGGGGTCGAGACAGCAAGCGCGAGCCCGGGAACAACGCCCAGCTCAGCCATCGCTCGCTCGACAAATGCGGTTATCTCCGCTTGCTCGGTTTCCCAGCTGATTTCAGGGGCAACCTCGGAAAGTGTTGCGGGCGCGCTGGCGAGCCCGCTAGCACCAGACACAATCGACACAACCAAAGCAACAGTACACGCCTTGCAAGCAAACATGATTTTCACTCCTCACTGAAAACGCGCGCATGATGCACGGGACGTTTTCCAACCCTTGTTTGCACTTGGTTGCCGCGAGGCATGTGTTTGGATGCAGACAGGCTGCGCCCTGTCTCCCTGACCGGATGAGAATATAGTAAGTAAAGCCGCCGGACGGCCCTAATCCCAGTCGAGCACGACCTTGCCGGACTTGCCGGAACGCATGGCGTCGAAACCCTTCTGGAAGTTATCGGCAGCATAGCTGTGAGTGATGATGCGGGAGACGTCGAGCCCGCTCTCCAGCATGGCGATCATCTTGTACCAGGTCTCGAACATCTCTCGGCCGTAAATGCCTTCCAGGCGAATGGCCTTGAGCACCAGCTTGCCAAAATCAACCGGGACCGGTTTGGACGGCAGGCCGAGCATGGCGATCTTGCCCCCCATGATCATCTTGTCGAGCATGGTGTCAAAGGCCTGCGGCGCGCCGGACATTTCAAGCCCGACATCAAACCCCTCGGACATTTTCAGCTCGTGCATGACATCGCCAAGGTCTTCCTTGGAGACGTCAACCGCACGGATATTCGGCGCCACTTGCCCAGCCAGGTGCAGGCGATGCGTGTTGATATCCGTCAACACGACGTGACGGGCTCCGACATGGCGCGCGATCGCGGCGGCCATGATGCCAATGGGCCCGGCGCCGGTGATCAGTACATCCTCGCCGATAAGATCGAATTTCAGCGCTGTGTGCACAGCATTGCCGAGCGGGTCGAGAATAGCTCCCAGCTCGTCGCTGACGGCATCGGGCAGCGGCACGACATTGAAAGCGGGCAAACACAAATATTCCGCGAACGCACCTGGCGCATTGACGCCGATGCCCCGCGTTTCCGGATCCAGATGGAAGCGCCCGGCCCTCACAGCACGGGAAGCATCGCCAACAACATGCCCCTCACCGGAGACACGCTGTCCCTTTTTTACGCGGGTGACATTGCCGCCAATATCTACAATCTCGCCGGCATATTCGTGCCCGACGACCATGGGTGTCGGCACGTTTTTAGCGGCCCAGTCATCCCAGTTGTAAATGTGGATGTCGGTGCCGCAGATGGCCGTTCGCTTGATCTTGATGAGAACATCATCCGGGCCGATCTGCGGCTCGGGAACATCCTCCATCCAGATACCTTCTTCAGGCTTCGCCTTCACCAGCGCTTTCATCATCGCCCTCCGCGGATTCGTCTTTGGCGCGAAGATACATCACCGCGGCGACAGGGAAAGTCAGCATGAACGGCACAAGCAGTTGATTGGCCCAGTTGAACACCGCCGGGTCAGCTTGGGCGACATAACTCGCACCAATGCCAAACGCCGCCAATGCGGGAAAGATGGCCAACAGGCGACGACGGGCCAGGGCCATGATCGCAGCGAGCACAGCGGCGTATCCGGCGATCGCTCCCCATTTGATCCAGGTATGTCCCCACATCGCGTCCAGACGCGCTGTCGGGTCCTCCCCTGCGTCCAGATCAGCCAGGATGCGATTGGCAACCTCATTTTCCGCCCAGTCCGCACCAATGGTCGCAGCAGCCAGGGCCAATCCTAGCCAGGCCAGCTTGGCGCCACGCACACCGAGTGCAAAGAAAAATGCCATGGCCATGCCGCCATAGGCCAACGGGAACCACTTATCCAGTGCCTGCAAATGCATCAGATGTTCACGCAGGGCCGCGTTTTCAGGGCCTGCGATAAAAGCAAGATCAGCGATTGAAGTCGCAAAATAGAGCGCAAACAATGGACGCTGAAACCCGTTGAGATCCGCCTCTGCCTGCAAGGGCCCGGGCTGGCCCATAAGACCGGCAAAAACCAGCGTCACCACAGTCAGGGCTATGGTCAGGAACAAACCGAGACGCGCCATGATATCTCTCCCCTCGTCAATCCGCTGAAGCTTTCACAGGGCTGACGAGCTGGCAAGCGCGGCGCGAGAACAGAGCAAACTTATCTCCACCTCCGTGAGCACGCACATGATGGCCTGACTGATCCTTGCTCGCGGTGCACTGCGGACGGGTTCACGGTGGTGCTGACGGGGCTGATTAAACCCGTCTTAATTGGCTTCACCGCGTTGCGTACGGTCCGCCAGGACGCCCGCATTGCCCACCAATGCTTATCATCACTTCGTTCCTGCGGACCGTCGCAATGACCACACACCCTGTACCCACAAAAAGAGCGGCTCCGATCGGAACCGCTCCCACGGGCGTGCCCGGCTCGATTTACTGAGCGACGTGACGCGTCGCCTCCAGCAGCGGCAGACCGGCTTCAGTCGGGATATAGATGACATCCTGGCCGTTCTCACCCAGCGACTGGATCCACAGATAACGCAGATAACCCTCCGGCCCGCCAAGCCCCTCGGCGACGATGGCGTTGGCTTCAGCCACACCGTGCGCGCGGGCTACTTCTGCGGCCGCATTCAGCTCCTCTGCCTCAAGCCGCGCCTGGGCCTCAAGCACCGTGATGCGGCGGTTCTGCTCGGCGCGAACAAGCTCGGCTCGACCGGCCAGCTCCTGTTGCCAGACGCCATATTGCGGCAATCCCCACAAGGCGGCTCCCAAGACAACCACGCCGGATATTCCCAAAGTCACTATCGAACCGGTTTTCATACAGTTCTCCCATCAACGCGAAAGAAATTATCCTCGCAATGACAACAGCTTATATGAATACTCAAAACGAAATAGAGGGATTGGATACGCCCCAATCCGGGGTATCCAATCCCTCCGTCACGAGCCCCCGGTGGGTTGCTGGCCTAGCCCTCGTTAGAGGACACAGGCGGGAAGATGCGGGCAAGCGGTCCTTCGCTCGGGAATGGCGCCAGCAGGATGGAACGAACCGGGTTCCAGGCGGCCCCCAGGACGACGACGATGGCGCCCAGGACCAGCATGGTCACGGCGATCGTGGCGCCCTCACCCATTCCGGATTCATTGACGATGACGCTGATCGAGACGCCCGCCGTCAGCAGACCGGAAACGATCAGGGCACGGCGATTGATCAGCAGCGAGATGATGGCGAAGATACCAATCACCGTCAGGGCCGTCGCAGCGACCGTTGCCGAGGAGACATTGTCCTCGCTCATCGCCGAGAAGATGAAGATCTGCTGCGGGTTCATGAC
>CBFHQE010000073.1:0-15028 GCA_965657935.1 Maricaulis sp.
TCTGCGTATTCTGGGGCTGACCCTCGCGGTGGGCTTTGGCCTGCTTGCCCTGCGTTCGATCGAAATGGCCGTCGCCAATCCGGTCGATGCCATGGCGGGCACAAGCCCCAGCGTCGCTTCTGTCGGTCGCGGTGATATCTTTGATCGCACCGGCCAGGTGCTGGCGACGACCCTTGAAACACATTCCCTTTATGCCGACCCGACCCTGATCTGGGATGCAGCGGAAACTGCCGAGGCGTTGGTCGGTGTCTTGCCGGAGCTGGATGTCGAGCGTGTGATCCGGGATTTGTCGTCGCGCCGCAGGTTCGTCTGGATCCAGCGCAATCTTACGCCGCGCCAGCGCCAGGCGGTGTTTGCTCTTGGCTTGCCCGGTATCGGCTTTCGTTCCGAGCCGCGGAGGGTCTATCCGCGCGGCCGCCTTGCGTCCCATATTGTGGGTTATACGGACCGCGACATGGCTGGTCTTGCTGGTTCGGAAAGGGCTTTCAATTCTGCCCTGTCATCCGGTGATGGTCGTCCGGTGGCGCTGTCCATCGACATGGCCGTGCAATTTCATCTCGATGAAGTCCTGCGCGCCAGCATGATCGAATTCAATGCACTGGCCGCTTCGGGTATCGTCATGAATGTCAGGACGGGCGAGATCGTGGGGATGGTTTCCCTGCCGGATTTCGACCCGAACCGACCGATGCAAAGCGAGCCCGGCGAACGTCTGAACCGCTCGGCACAATCCGTCTACGAGATGGGGTCAACCTTCAAGGCATTCACGGTTGCGCTTGCGCTGGAGACCGGAACCGCAACGCTGGAAAGTGGCTATGACGCCTCCAGCCCATTGCGGCTGGGTGGCCACACCATCAATGATTTTCACGCCGAGGACCGCTGGCTGACACTGTCGGAAGTGTTCACGCATTCTTCCAATATCGGCTCATCTTTGATTGCGCTTGAAGCGGGCTCTGATGCGCAGCGCGGTTTCCTGGGGGATCTGCGACTTCTTGAGCGTGCACCGATCGAGTTGCTCGAGAGCGCGGACCCGCTATTGCCGCGTCAGTGGGCCCAGACAGAGACGGCGACGATTTCCTATGGTCATGGCATTGCCGTCAGCCCTATCGCGACGATCGCGGCCTTTGCTGCGATCGCCAATGATGGCGTCTATGTGCCGCCAACGCTGCAACCGGTCGCAGCCAATGAAACAATCGTTGGCGAACGTGTGATGAGTTCGCAGACGGCGCAGGACGTCCTGGCGCTGATGCGTGAAAACGTCACCGACGGCACGGGTGGTAGCGCCGAGGCGCAGGGATATCGTGTTGCCGGCAAGACCGGTACTGCAGAAAAACCCCATCGTGGCGGCTATGACAGCAGTCGCCTTATTTCCTCCTTCTCTGCCGTGTTCCCCTACGACGATCCTCAGTATGCGGTGCTGGTGTTGTTGGACGAACCGCAGGGCAATGAATCAACTTATGGCTACGCCACGGGGGGATGGACAGCTGCGCCGGCAACGGGGGAGATCATTTCCCGTATAGCGCCAATCCTCGGTGTGGAGCGTTCCAACGAGGACCATGACAGTCGCGCCGCGCTTGTTCGTGCGGCACTGATGCCGGAGGACATTCCGTGAAACTCGCCGAGCTGCTGCCAGCGTCCAGGCTGAAACCCGGCTTTGACCAGATCGAAGTCAGGGGTCTGACGCTGGACAGCCGCAAGGTCCAGGCCGGTTGGGTATTCGCGGCGTTGCCTGGGTTTTCCGTTCACGGCCGCTCGTTCGCGCGCAAGGCGGAGGCAGCCGGTGCCGTCGCGATAATCTGTGACGGTGAGATTGACGAGGTATCCGTCCCGGTCATCCTCGCAAAGGATGCGCCCGCGCTATTTGCCGAGATGGCTGCTCGGTTTTATCCGCAACAGCCTGAAAACATAGTCGCCATAACGGGTACCAACGGGAAAAGTTCAACAGTCGAGTTCGTTCGCCAGATCTGGACTGCAGCCGGTCTGGACGGTGCCAGTCTTGGCACTCTGGGTGTCGCTCGCGGCAACAGCTCACAAGTCACCGGCTATACGACGCCTGACGCAGCCGCCTTGCACAAATCGCTCGATGCGCTGGCCCGGGATGGTGTGACCCACCTCGCCATGGAGGCGTCCAGCCACGGGCTGAAACAGCGCCGCATGGATGCGGTCCGCGTGACACTGGCCGCCTTTACCAATCTCACTCAGGATCATCTGGATTATCACCCGGACTTTGAGGACTATTTTGCTGCCAAGGCACGTCTTTTCCTGAACTTCCTCGGCAAAGGCGGCCCGGCCGTCATCAATATCGACAGCGAATGGGGAGAGCGCATGGCCGAGCTGGCGCGTGAGCGCGGGCTCGATGTCACCTCGATTGGCTGGCGCGGTGACGGTCTGCAGATCTGCGAGATCACGCCACGCGCAGCGAGCCAGGATGTTGTCTTTCGGTGGAAAGGCGAGGAGATCCGTCTGGAAATCCCGCTGGTCGGTGAATTTCAGATCCTCAACGCGCTCGGAGCGGCGGCGATCTCCATGATTGGCGGTGTCGAGAAGACTGTTGTGTTGGACACGCTTACCAAGCTTGGTGGGGTTCCTGGTCGCCTGGAAAAGGTCGGCGAGACGCGTGCTGGGGCGCCGGTTCTGGTGGATTACGCACACACGCCTGACGGCCTGGACAAATTGCTACGTGCTGCCCGTCCCCATACCAGAGGGCGGGTGATCGTGGTTTTCGGATGCGGTGGTGATCGCGATCCGGACAAGCGCGCCAAGATGGGCTCCATCGCTCAGAAACTCTCTGACAGTGTCATCGTCACCGACGACAATCCGCGTTCCGAGGACCCGGCGAGCATACGTGCTGCCGTCCTGCACGGCTGCCCCGGGGCGACCGAGATCCCGGATCGCCGGGAGGCGATCCATCACGGTGTCAGGCTTTTGCGCGAGGGCGATTGTCTGCTCGTCGCCGGCAAGGGGCATGAGACCGGTCAGACCATTGCTGGCGTCGTGCATCCCTTTGATGATCGCGACGTGTCGCGTGAGGCGCTCGTGTCGAGGGAGACCCAGCATGTCTGATCCGCTCTGGACCGCGAAACAGGCCCTCGCCGCTACCGGCGGCGAGCTGACCGGCAGGTTCGACTGGACCTGTAACGGCATATCGATCGACACGCGGTCAATCTGTCCAGGTGACCTGTTTGTTGCCCTCAAGGATATCCGCGACGGCCATGACTTTGTGCCAGACGCCATGGCGCGCGGTGCATCTGCAGCGCTGGTCGAGCGATCCGACGGATTGCCCGGTGCACATTTGAAGGTGTCCGACAGTCTCGACGCGCTGCGCGCACTGGGCGCGGCAGCGCGTGACCGCTCCTCTGCCATTCGTGTCGCCGTTACGGGAAGTGTCGGCAAAACCAGTGTCAAAGAGGCCATCGCCGCTGTTTTCCGCGCAGCGGGCCCGGCGCACTGGAGCGTGAAGTCCTACAATAATCACTGGGGTGTGCCGCTGACCCTTGCCCGAATGCCAGCCAATACCGAGCGCGCTGTATTCGAGATGGGGATGAACCGCGCGGGCGAGATCCGTGATCTTTCCTCACTCGTCCAGCCCCATGTGACCCTGATCACTCGCATCGGAGAGGCGCATCTGGAAAACCTGGGGTCAATCGAAGCTATCGCAGATGCCAAATCTGAGGTTTTCGAGGGTATGGAACCTGACGGCGTGGCCATTATCCCGGCCGATGACCCACTGGGTGAGCGCATAGCGCAGCACGCGCGCAATTCGTCAGCGGCCTTTTTGCTGGAATTCGGCCGCGCCTCTCATGCCGCGGTTCGCATTGAGGAATTCGAGACTGGTCTTACCGGCAGCCATGGCCGCATAAATGTGATGGGCAATAGAGTGCCTTTCCGTCTGGCCGCGTCCGGTGAGCACTGGGCCTGGAATGCGGCGGCCGTTTTTGCGGCAGCAACGGCGACGGGGCTTGATGCGCGCGATGTCGCTGATGCGCTGGCCGATGTTGATGCTGCCGCCGGGCGGGGGCGTGCTGTAAAAATTGCGCTTCCGGACGGAGGCGAGGCGACGCTGCTTGATGACGCCTATAACGCCAATCCGGTTTCCATGCGCGCCGCAATGAGTTCTCTCGCAGCGGCCCAGCCACAGGGTGACGGACGACGTATCGCCGTGCTCGGCGACATGCTGGAGCTGGGTGCGTCCGGCCCGGCTTTGCATGCGGAGCTGGCCGAGCCTTTGCTCGAAGCGAGCACGGATCTCGTGTTTTCCTGCGGCGACCTGATGAAACACCTGCATGACGCCTTGCCTGCTCCGCGGCGCGCGGGCTATGCGAAAAGTGCCAGTGAAGTGCTCGAGCCGCTTAAATCTGAGCTTCGAAACGGGGATGTCGTGCTGATGAAAGGCTCCAACGGTTCCGGGCTCCACAAGATTGCCGCAGTTCTGGCCGATGGCACAGCATTCGACCTGACGGAGGCCTGACCGCCAATGCTCTATCTGTTGTTCGCGCCGCTTGCAGAAGACCTGCAATTGGCGAACCTGTTCCGCTACATCACGTTCAGAACGGGTGGCGCATTGATGACGGCCATGCTGATCGCCTTCATCTTCGGCAAGCCGATGATCGGCTGGCTGCGGCGTAAACAGGGCAAGGGCCAACCCATCCGTGAGGAGGGTATCCAGCGCCACGTTCTCGAGAAGGCTGGAACGCCGACGATGGGCGGTTTCCTGATCCTGCTCGGGGTGATGATTGGTACGCTGTTATGGGCAGACCTGACCAACCAGTATGTCTGGATCGTGATTTTCGTGACGGCCGGCTTCGGTTTGATCGGCTTTGTCGATGACTACATGAAGGTGACCAAGCAGAGCACGGCGGGCTTTGGCGGCAAGTTCAAGCTGTTGTTTGAATTCACCATCGCGGCAATCGCCGTGGTGTGGGCCACTAGCGTGGCGCGGGCCAACGGCATGGATGCCGGGCTCGAGACATCCATCGCCTTTCCGTTTTTCAAGGACTTCCTGATCAATATCGGACCGCTGTTCTATGTCTTTGGCTGTATAGTCATTGTCGGGTCCGGCAATGCCGTGAACATGACGGACGGGCTGGACGGACTGGCCATTGTCCCGGTCATGATTGCCGCGGCGACCTTCGGCGTGATCGCCTACCTGGTCGGCCGGGTCGATTTCGCGGAATACCTGCAGGTCCACCACACGCCGGGCACCAGCGAGTTGCTGGTCTTCTGTGGCGCGCTCCTCGGAGCTGGGCTGGGCTTTCTGTGGTGGAATGCTCCGCCTGCGATGATCTTCATGGGGGATACCGGTTCACTTTCGCTTGGCGGCGCGCTCGGGGCGATCGCTATCGCCGTCAAACACGAAATTGTCCTGGCCATTGTCGGCGGTCTGTTTGTCCTGGAAATGGTTTCGGTTATGGTCCAGGTGGCCAGTTTCAAGCTGACCGGTAAGCGTGTTTTCCGCATGGCGCCCATCCACCACCACTTCGAAAAGAAGGGCTGGGCCGAGCCGACAATTGTCATCCGGTTCTGGATTATTGCGGTCATTCTCGCATTAATCGGACTCGCGACGCTCAAATTGAGGTAAACTGCAACCAGATGATCCCGATCCATACATACAAGGGCCGCCGCGTGGCTGTGTTCGGATTGGGGCGCACAGGTATCGCGGCCGCGAAAGCCCTGGAAGCCGGAGGCGCTGAAGTGTCGTCCTGGGACGACTCTGAAACGGCGCGTGCGAATGCCGAGGCTGCGGGCGTTCACCTGGATGACCTCAACCGCCGGGACTGGGGCGATATCGCGGCGCTGGTGCTGTCTCCAGGTATTCCCCTGACGCATCCCAAACCGCATCGCATGGTCGAGCTGGCGCAGTCCGTGGGCGCCCCGGTGATCGGTGATATCGAGCTGTTTGCTCGAACCCTCGCCGAGATGCCCGAGAGACGTCGTCCAAAAATCATTGGCGTGACCGGGACGAACGGCAAATCCACGACGTCTGCGCTGATCGGACATATCCTGCGTGATAACGGCCGCAATGCGATCGTTGCCGGAAATATTGGGGATGCGATCCTGGCCCAGGACCCACCGCGTCCCGGTTCCTACTATGTGCTTGAACTGTCGAGTTTCCAGATTGATCTGACCCAATCGCTTGAGTGTGATGTTGCGGTATTGCTCAATATCTCACCGGACCATCTCGACCGTCATGGCGGGTTTGAGGGCTATTTTTCTGCCAAGAAACGCCTGTTTGAGATGCAGAATACCCGCGGTGTCGCCATCATCGGGATCGATGATGAAGAGACCAATGGATTTTATTCGACCTTGCGCCAGCGTCGCCGCGAAGAGCAGATCGTGCCGATCTCGGCCGGGCGCGTTTTTGCGCGTGGCGTCTATGCGCTGGGTGATCGGGTTTACGACGCTCTGGACAGTGCCTCTCACCCGCTGGTCGACCTGTCCAAGGCCCATGCCCTTCCGGGGCGTCACAACGCCCAGAACGTCGCCGCGGCGCTGGCGGCTGTTCGGATGCTGGGCATAGGTGGCCGTGCCGCCGCGGATGCCATCGCCAGCTTTGGCGGCCTTCCCCACCGACAGGAAGTCGTCGCCAATGAGGGAGGGGTGCGTTTCGTCAATGACAGCAAGGCGACCAATGCAGAAGCCGCGCTGCAGGCGATTAACTGTTACAGCGAAATTTTCTGGATCGCCGGTGGGCGTGCCAAGGAAGACGGCCTGGAGGTGCTCGAGTCCTCGCTACATCGTATTCGCAAGGCCTATCTGATCGGCGAGGCGCAGGACCAGTTCGCGGACGCGCTGGACGGAAAAGTCAGCTGGCAGAAATGTGGAGAGCTCGCCAATGCCATTGATGCAGCGCGCGAGGACACCCAGGGCGTTCCGGGCGCGGTGGTGCTTTTATCACCTGCAGCCGCGTCGTTCGACCAGTTCAAGAGTTTCGAGGACCGCGGTGAGACCTTCTCCCGCCTGGTGCACGAAAACGGTTCCGCTGCCCTAGCCGCTGGAGGCGCGGGTTGATCGCGCTTGCTCCCCGCGCGGCCATCAGCTGGTGGCGCGGTATCGACCGGACACTATTGTTTGTTGTCCTCGCCTTGATCGCGACAGGGCTGATGCTGTCCATGGCGGCCAGCCCGGCGGCGGCAGACCGTCTCGGCATCGATGATCCCTTCTATTTTCTTTATCGCCAGGGGATTTTTGCAACCCTCTCGCTGATGAGTGTGCTGGTGATCTCGTCCTTGTCAGCAACCGGCGCACGGCGACTTGCGGCAGTGGCCTTGCTGGGTTCGCTGGCCTTGATGGTCGCCGTGCCCTTTATCGGTCACGAGGTAAAAGGGGCAACACGCTGGATTCGTCTTGGAAGTTTTGGCCTGCAGCCCTCCGAGTTTCTCAAGCCGGCACTGATTGTTACGGCTGCCTGGCTGTTTGCTGAAGAGAAGCGTGGCGCTCCGGTGCCCGGGCGGATCATCGCCTTTGCCATTTTTCTTGTCTCGATCGGCCTGCTTATGATCCAGCCGGATTTTGGCCAGTCCGTGCTTTTGACCTTGTGTTTTGGCGGTGTGTTTTTTGCCTCAGGCCTGTCCTGGCTCTGGGTTGCCGGCCTGAGCGGCCTGGCCGTGGCCGGATCTGGCGCCGCCTATATGATGTTCCCGCACGTTGCCAGCAGGGTTGAGCGTTTTCTCGATCCGGAAAGTGGCGACACCTATCAGATCGACCGTGCGATGGATGCGATCTCGCGCGGTGGTATCGCAGGTGTCGGACCTGGAGAGGGCGAGGTGAAGCATTTCCTGCCGGACGCCCATACCGATTTCATTTTTTCGGTAGCCGCTGAGGAATTTGGTCTGCTTGCATCGCTTTCCATCATCGGTCTGTTTTCCATTCTCGTTGCGCGTGCCTGGAGCCAGGCCATGCGCCTGACGGATCATTTTGCGCAGCTGGCCGTTGCCGGGCTCGCCCTGCAGTTCGGACTGCAGGCACTGGTCAACATCGCTGTGAACTTGAACCTGATCCCGCCAAAGGGCATGACTTTGCCCTTTGTTTCCTATGGTGGATCTTCCATGCTCGCGCTTGCTTTCGCAGCCGGCCTCATGCTGGCCTTTACCCGTCGCCGTCCCGGCGCCTACTCCAGTCGATATTCCGCATGACACCCAGACGTTGCCTGATTGCCGCCGGCGGAACCGGTGGGCACATGTTCCCTGCGCGCGCCGCCGCCGAAGCGCTGATAAAGCGTGGCTGGCAAATCCGCCTTGTGACCGATGCGCGCGGCATGAAACATACCGAGGGTTTTCCGGCTGTTGCCGTGGACCAGATCCACGCGGCCAGCCCTTTTACCAAGAACCCGTTGAAATTGCTCAAGGCCGGTGTCGAGTTGACGCGTGGTCTCGCGGAAACCCAGGCCATCGTAAAATCCTGGAAGCCGGATGTTGTGGCGGGTTTTGGAGGCTATCCAGCCTTTCCGGCGATTGCTTCTGCGCGGACAGCGGGCATTCCGTTTTGCATTCACGAGCAGAATGCAGTTCTGGGCCGGGTCAATCGGACCTTTGCGTCCAAGGCCGGTTTCATTGCTTCCGGTTTCGAGCGACTCGACCGACTGCCGGATCGCGCTCGCCAGCGCCATATCCTGACCGGAAATCCGCTGCGCGAACCGATCGTGGAGGCGCGGGCCGCCGGGTATCCGGAACTCTGTGAGGATAGCCGTATCAACCTGCTGGTGCTGGGTGGCAGTCTGGGCGCGCGCATCCTGTCCGAGACGGTTCCCGCTGCGATCGCAATGCTCCCGGAAAAGCTCAAATCCCGCCTTGATGTCGTCCAACAGACACGCGAAGAAAATCTCGACATGGCGCGAGAGACTTACAGCAAGGCCGGTGTGAACGCCCAGTGCGAGCCCTTCTTCAAGAATGTGGGCGAGCTGCTGGCCAATTCGCATTTCGTGATTGGGCGCGCGGGGGCTTCAACGGTTTCTGAAGTGGCGGGCGTTGGACGCCCGGCCATTTTCTGCCCGCTCGGCATTGCCGCCGACGACCATCAGAGTGCGAATACCGAAGGTCTCTACAAGGCGGTTGCCGCCGATGTACTGTCGGAAGCCGATTTCACTGCAGAACGGCTGAGTGAATTACTGGAAACGCGTCTTTCGAACACGCAGGATCTGAAAGAACGCGCTGCCGCGGCGCGGGCGCTGGGTCGCCCGGATGCCGCTCAAGCGCTGGCCAAGGCCGTGGACGGCCTGGTGACAGGAGCAGTTGTATGAAATTCGCCGCTTTGCCTTTCCCGGTCGGGCCGGTCCATTTTGTCGGTATTGGCGGTATCGGCATGTCCGGCATCGCCGAGGTGATGCTCAATCTGGGCTACAAGGTCCAGGGATCCGACATCAAGGCCAATCCAAACGTCGAACGCCTGCGGGAAAAGGGCGCCAAGATCGCCATCGGGCATGCCGGAGAGAATGTCGAAGGTGCCGGTGCCATCGTCGTTTCCTCTGCGATCAAGGCGGATAATCCTGAGCTGGTTGCCGCTCGGGCAGCCAAGATACCGGTCGTGCGCCGCGCCGAGATGCTGGCCGAGCTGATGCGCCTGAAGTATTCGATCGCGGTCGGCGGGACCCACGGCAAGACGACGACCACCTCGCTGGTTGCCGTTTTGATGGACGCAGCCGGTGTTGACCCGACGGTGATCAATGGCGGCATCATTTCCGCCTACCAGTCCAACGCCAAGGTGGGCCTGGGAGAATGGATGGCAGTCGAAGCAGATGAGAGCGATGGGTCGTTCCTGAAGCTGCGCTCAACCGTCGCCATCGTGACCAATATCGATCCGGAGCATATGGAGCACTACGGGAATTTCGACGTCCTGCGAGAGGCCTTCTACCAGTTCGTCAGCAATCTTCCCTTTTATGGTTTTGCCGTTCTGTGCACGGACCACCCCGAAGTGCAGTCACTGGCCAGTCGGGTCGAGGATCGACGCGTCATTACCTATGGCTTCAACCCTCAGGCCGATGTGCGCATCGAGAATCTGAGAGCCGAGCCGGCGGGCACAACGTTTGACGTCCGATTCCGCCTGCGTGGCCAGGATGAGGACGTCTGGACCGACATCTTCCTGCCCATGGTGGGCGAGCATAATGTGCTCAATACCGCTGCAGCCCTGGCGACAGCCCGCGAGCTCGGCCTGACGGTCGAGAAGGCGCGGTCCGGCCTGGCGGATTTTGGCGGGGTGAAACGTCGTTTCACCAAGGCCGGGTCCTGGAAGGGTGCCACCATTATCGATGATTATGGCCACCACCCGGTCGAGATCTCGGCCGTGCTCAAGGCCGCGCGCCAGGCCTCGACGGGCAAGGTGATCGCGATCATGCAGCCGCACCGCTATTCGCGCCTCGCAGACCTGTTCGATGATTTCTCGACCTGTTTCAACGATGCCGACACGGTGATGGTCGCCAATGTCTTCGCCGCCGGTGAGGAGCCGATGGACGGTTTTGATCGCGATGGCCTGGTCGAGAGCCTCGCCGCGCATGGCCACCGTGAAGCCGTTGCCATTACGCGCAATGATGTCGCTCGTGAAGTCGCGGCTCGGGCCGGTGAGGGCGATATTGTTATTTTCCTTGGCGCCGGTGACATCACCCAGTGGGCCTATGCGCTTCAGGGAGAGCTGGAGGCGCTGGGTTGATGGTGTTGACGCAGATCTTTCCTCCCCCGTTTGAGGGGGAGGGGGACCACGAAGTGGTGGAGGGGGCGCGACGCGCGAGCGGCGCGCTAAACGGCCGCCTGCGGCTGCTCCCCCTTCGACCTCGCCTTCGCCAAGGCTCCGGCGAGCCCACTTCCCCCGTTGCCGGGGGAAGATAGTGATGAGTTTGCTGTCCCGCCTTCCAACCGTTCGCGGCAAATACATCGAAAACGCGCCGCTCAAGGACGTTACCTGGCTTCGGGTCGGTGGTCCGGCGGATGTGATGTATCTGCCTGCCGATGAGGCAGATCTGTCGCGTTTCCTGGCGGAAACGCCGGATGACATTCCGGTGCATGTTCTGGGCGCAGGCTCGAACACGCTGGTGCGGGATGGCGGTATCCGTGGTGTTGTCATTCGCCTGTCCGGGTCGTTTGCACGCACTGAGGTGCTCGAAGGTAACCGTCTGAAAGCAGGCGCAGGCGCGCTGGACAAGATGGTCGCCAAGGCCGCGGCGAAAGCGGGTCTGGCGGGCATGGAATACCTTGTCGGGGTTCCGGGCATGATCGGCGGTGCATTGCGCATGAATGCCGGCTGTTATGACCAGGAAACTAAGGAAGTCGTTGTTTCGGTGCGCGCGATCGACCGCCTGGGTCGCATCATTGAGGCAAGTCCTCAAGAGCTGAACTATTCCTATCGTCACTGTGACGCCCCGCAAGACTGGATCTTCACCTCGGCGGTTTTCCAGGGCACGTCAGACGAGCCCGCCGCCATCGAGGCGCGCATGAATGGCATCACGCAGCGCCGTGAAGGCACCCAGCCGATCCGCGAGAAAACGTCCGGTTCGACCTTTGCCAATCCCGATGCGCCGGGCACGCCGAACCAGCGCCGTTCCTGGCAATTGATCGACAGTGTTGGGGGGCGGGGGTATCGCGTTGGCGGTGCCTTTTTTTCCGAGCAACATTGTAACTTCCTCATCAATGACGGCACGGCAACGGCGGCAGATCTTGAACGGGTCGGCGAGGATGTGCGTGCCCGCGTCAAGGAAAAACACGGCGTGGATCTGCGCTGGGAAGTGAAACGGGTTGGGGAGCTCCAGGAGTAAGTCATGAGCAAACGTATCGCAGTCCTTCTGGGCGGTTTGTCCCCTGAGCGTGAAGTCTCGCTGGTGTCTGGCAAGGCGGTGGCCGATGGCCTGCGGACAAAGGGTCATGACGTGGTCGAGATCGATGCCGGTCGCGACCTTTATAACCAGCTGGTCGAAGCCAATCCGGATATCGTTTTCAACGCGCTGCATGGCGAGTGGGGCGAAGATGGCATGGTGCAGGGCGTGCTGGAGCATTTCGGCAAGCCGTACACCCATTCCGGCGTGCTGGCCTCGGCGTTGGCGATGAACAAGCAGATGGCCAAGGACGTATTGCGTGCGGCGGGCATTCCCTGTCCGGAAGGGATATTGGTCAACCGCTTCGAGGCTGCCAAGGCGCACGCCATGAAACCGCCCTATGTGGCCAAACCCAATGCCCAGGGTTCATCGGTGGGTGTGCATATCGTCCTGGAAGGCGCCAATCGCCCGCCGGCCGAACTGGCTGTGGAGACGGATGATCTGGGCGATGAGGTCCTCGTCGAGCGTTACGTGCCCGGCCGGGAGCTGACGGTTGCCGTGATGGAAGACAAGTCGCTGGCCGTTACCGAAATCATCCCGAACACGACATTCTATGACTATGAAGCCAAATATGCGGCAGGCGGTTCTGATCATATTTTACCGGCAAAAATACCGGCGGAGATTGAAGCCCTGGCGTTGGAACTGGCGCTAAAGGCGCATAAAACCTTGGAATGTCGCGGCTTGACACGCGCTGACTTTCGCTACGACGAATCAGCGAATCAGCCCCTATGGTTACTCGAAATTAACACCCAGCCGGGCATGACTCCTACTTCGTTAGCGCCAGAACAGGCGCAGTACTGCGGGATCGCGTTTCCTGATCTCGTAGATTGGATGGCGGAGAATGCGTCGTGTCGAAGGTGAGGCGCGGTGGGCCGAAAAAAGCGGTCCGTCGTAGAACCAGAGCCAAGTCCGCCGCGGTCCCAGCACCGCGGCGTTTGCGTAATTGGGTCGAGGCCCAGGTCCGTAGTGCGCGTTATCGTGTTGCGAATGCTGCTCGTATGGGTGGTATCGCTCTTGCCGGTCTGGCAGCGGTAACCGTGGGTGGCCTGGCCCTGTTCGGCCAGCTCGATGACGTGCGCCAGTCTGTTGTCACTCATTCCCAGGTCCAGCTCGCCAAGGTTGGTTTTGCCGTCGAGACTATTGATGTTTCCGGCGCCCATGGTGTGATCGCACACAATATCGTTGAGGCCACCGGTCTTCAGGGCGGCTATCCGATTTTCGCGGTTGATCCGGATGAAATCCGCGAGCGTGTGGAGGCCATGCCGATCGTGCGCACGGCATCCGTCGCGCGCCTTTGGCCGAACTCCGTAGCGGTTGTGGTGGAAACCCGAGAGGCTTTCGCCCTGTGGCAGGTCGAGGGGCAGCTCAACGTAATTGATCGTTATGGTGTTGTTATGGGGCAGGCTGATGTCATGTCTCCGCCGGATCTCCCGCTCGTTGTCGCTGAAGGCGCCAATGACAGCGTGGTCGAGATTGTCGAGGCACTCGACCGTCACCCGACCATTCGCAGCGAGGTTGTCGGTGCGGTGCGTGTCGGCGAGCGCCGCTGGAATTTGCGCCTGGACAATGGCGCCGACATCAAGCTGCCGGAAGGTGATGTGAATGCGTCGCTGGCCATATTGGCGCGTTTGCATTCCGAGCGCGGGGTTCTGCGTCTGGCAGCCGAGAGTTTCGACCTGCGCGGGCAGGGTGATCTGATTGTACGAGCCTTGCCGGACCGCGCTGCGGCTGCAGGCATGCGGGAGCGCGACGCATGAGTTTTCTTGGCATGTTCCAGCGCCAGTCTCCCGCCGCGCCACAGGCTGCCAAGGGCAATGGCGTTTATGCTGCGCTGGATGTGGGTTCTGCCAAGGTCGCGTGTTTTATCGCGCGTACGGACGAGACAATTGCTGGCCCGCGTCCGCGCATGGTCGGAGTTGGCCACCAGTCCAGCCGGGGTGTTCGTGGCGGTGCGATCGTCGACATGGACAGTGCTTCTGAGGCAATCCGCTCAGCCGTCGAGCAAGCTGAGCGCATGGCTGGAACCGCGGTGACCGCTGTCAGCGTCAACCTGTCTGCGGGCCAGCCCAATTCCACGCGCATTGCTGCGGAAATCGACCTGCATAGCCGCGAGGTGACGGCCAAGGACCTGCGTAAATTGTTAAACGGGGCGTTGTCGGAGTTTCAGGTTGATGATCGGGTTATCCTGCACGCGATCCCCTTGTCCTGGTCCGTTGATGATCATCGCGGAATCCGAGATCCGCGCGGCATGTTCGGGCGCATTCTGGGGGTCGAGGTGCATGTGATCACCGCGGCGGTCGGTCCACTGCGCAATCTGATGAATTGTGTTGAGCGCTGCCATCTCAACCTCAAGGGCGTTGTCGCAACGCCATACGCGTCCGGGCTGTCTGCCCTGGGCGATGACGAGGTGAAACTTGGCGCGACATTGATCGACATGGGGGCTGGTGCGTCCTGCGCAGCGGTTTTCGCCGATGGCGCCCTGCTTCACATCGACAGTGTGCCGCTGGGCGGTACGCATGTGACCTCGGATATTGCGCGCGGGCTGTCGACGCCGATCGCCGCAGCTGAGCGTCTCAAGGTTCTTTACGGCTGTGCACTGGATAGTCCGGAGGATGATCAGCAAATGATCGAAGTCCCACCGGTGGTGGGGGAGGAGGGAGTCGGGTACGGAACAGCGCCTCGCTCTCTCCTCAACTCCATTATCCGGCCACGCCTTGAAGAGACATTCGAGCTGATCCGGGATCGTCTCGATGTTGCCGGTGTGTTGGCCGCCAGCGGGCGCAGCATGGTCCTCACCGGGGGCGCCGCGCAACTGCCGGGCGCCACGGAAGTCGCGGCGCGCATTTTTGGCAAACAGGTGCGTGTGGCCGGGCCGAGTGGCATCACCGGTTTGGGCGATGCTGTGGCTGGCCCGGCTTTCAGCTCGGTAGCCGGCATTGTGCGTCGTGAGACGCGTGGCGCAGCAGAAGCGATCTCCGGTCCGCCGCAAATGATGGATACACCTGTCCGGGAACGCCATTCGCGCCCGCCCGGAGAGGCAAAAGGCGCCGCTGCGATGTGGCGTTGGCTGGCCGAGAGCTTTTAGCGGTCTGGCGCGTTAAGGCACGTCAATAATTCCTGCTCATTTCTTTGCATTTCTTATCACGCTTAACACTCGCTTAAGGCTCATAAGCGAAAAATGCCCAGTGAATCGCTGTTAACCTTAATATCCGTACACGGGGTCGATCATGACGCTCA
>CBFHQE010000074.1:0-14944 GCA_965657935.1 Maricaulis sp.
GATCAGGGCAGCCATTGAGGCCTTGAGCTGCAACCTTCGACCAGAGGAAAACAGCGGTCCGTTCCCCAGCTCCCGGTCGATAAGCGCCTCGACAAGTCCAGTGATGATCTTGGCATAGCCCCCGAAATACCAGGCCGGGGGAAGGTCCAGGGTCGCATGCGCCTCGCCGATTCGATCCACCGAGGCGAAATAGCCGTCATCAAGCTGACCGGCGGCCAGGCGTTTCCAGTGCTCGACCTGCTTGGACTTGGCGTGTTCCCGAGCGCCTGCGGCCTGAAACAACTCGGCGATATCGGGCCATTGCAGGATGTGATCGTAAAACTCGTCCAGCACCCCGGGGAGAGCATCCGCCAGAACACCACCCACACGATCGATCTGGGTTGCGTCATCGCGCGTGTATTGCAGAAAGGAAAGCCGCGAATCGAGTTCAGTCATATCACCACCAAAAGTTCGTCGGGCGGCACGCTGACCTTCAATGGTTGACGCGCGCTAACCATTCATGTTCACACATATACTTATTCATCATATTGTATTACGGGCACTTTTTCCTACTCGACGCGCCGTGCCCGGAAGTGGATGGGTTCGGCCAGCATCTGGCCAGCCATGTATTCATCCTCGACATCTGCGTCGGCGCGGGTCGTGTGGATCGCCCGAACGACATCCATGCCGTCGATGACGTGCGCAAACACCGCAAAGCCCTGCCCATCCGGGTTCCTGAGCTCACCATGGTCAAGACCGGGATTGTCGGTGACATTGATGAAGAAGTAGGCCGGGCTCCCAGAGCCGATATCGCCACGCGCCAGCGCCACGGATCCCTCGACATTGAGCAAGCCTGTATCCGCGCTTGATTCATGCGCGACGCCGTCGACATCCGCGGGCACATCAATCAATCCGCCCTGAACGACATTGATCAGCGGACTGCCATTATCGTTTTCATGGGTGACCACGCGGTAGAACCCCGACGTTTCCGTTCCGTATCGCCCCTCCTCTACCCACTGCAGAAAGGCTCCGGCGGAAACCGGCGCAGCTTCGGTGTTCAGCCGCAGGGTGATCTCGCCCAACTCCGTCTGTAAAATCACATCCGTATGGTCCGCTTCGCCGACCACAGGCGCGCAGGCACTCGCGATCAAAAGTACAGGAAAAAGAAGTCCTCCAAGCAGTTTTGACATTGCTGAACTTACCTTGTTTTGCCTGTTCGCTTGTGACGCACCCAACCGCGACAGCGATGGACAAGCAAACACCGAACCGTGGTCTGTTGCAAACCTCAGGGACGAGGGCGCTACTTGTCCGGGCATGTGCCGTGCATACCCTCATCACTGACAGAGCGGGCCCGGGTTAGCGCAAACCGCACACAAGACTTGTTTTCGACCGGCAAGACTCCGATACCTGTGCTCAAATGTGATTGCCCGCACCTGTCAAAAGGACGAAGTAGACGCCATGAACGAGATGAGCCCGCTCAAAGCCAAGGACGCACCGGATCTGTCATCCTTTGATTGGGAAGACCCGTTTTTCCTCGACGACCAATTGACCGAAGACGAACGCATGGTTCGCGATGCAGCCCGGGCCTATGCCCAGGACAAGCTGCAGCCGCGTGTCATCGACGCCTATCGTGACGAAGTCACCGATCCGGCGATCTTTACCGAGATGGGTGAGCTGGGCCTGCTGGGCTGCACCGTGCCGGAAGCCTATGGCGGCGCCGGTCTGGGTTATGTCGCCTATGGTCTGGTGGCACGCGAAGTCGAGCGCGTGGACAGCGGGTATCGCTCGATGATGTCTGTTCAGTCGTCCCTGGTCATGTATCCGATCTATGCCTATGGCACCGAGGAACAGCGCAAGAAATACCTGCCGAAACTCGCAACGGGTGAATGGATCGGTTGTTTCGGCCTGACCGAACCGGACGCCGGATCCGACCCGGCCGGCATGAAAACCCGTGCAATAAAAACCGAGGGCGGCTATCGCCTGAACGGTTCGAAAATGTGGATCTCCAATTCACCGATCGCCGACGTCTTCGTGGTCTGGGCCAAGTCTGAAGCGCATGATGGCAAAATCCGCGGCTTTGTCCTGGACAAGGGAATGAAAGGCCTCTCCGCTCCCAAGATTGGCGGCAAGCTGTCCCTGCGCGCCTCCATCACCGGCGAAATCGTCATGGACAATGTCGAGGTCGGCGAAGAGGCACTCTTGCCGAATGTGTCAGGCCTGAAAGGCCCGTTCGGCTGTCTCAACCGGGCACGTTACGGCATTTCCTGGGGAGCAATGGGCGCCGCAGAATTCTGCTGGCATGCCGCGCGTCAGTATGGCCTCGACCGTCACCAGTTCGGCAAGCCGCTGGCCCAGACCCAGCTTTTCCAGAAAAAACTCGCCGACATGCAGACGGATATCACACTGGGCCTGCAGGGCTCGTTGCGCGTGGGCCGGCTGATGGACGAAGCCAGGGCCGCCCCGGAGATGATTTCCCTGATGAAGCGCAATAATTGCGGCAAGGCGCTGGATATCGCGCGCATGTCCCGTGACATGCACGGCGGCAACGGCATTTCCGAGGAATTCCAGATCATGCGTCATATGGTCAATCTGGAAACGGTCAACACCTATGAAGGCGCGCACGATGTTCACGCCCTCATCCTCGGCCGCGCCCAGACCGGCCTGCAGGCGTTTTTCTAGGCCTGACACAGTCTCGAAAAAGGCGCTCGTGGGAGCGCCTTTTTTGTACTTGCTGCAGAAGATGGGAATTGAGCGGCAGCTCCCACTTGAAGCGGCAGGCTGAGCGCTTTAAACCCGGAGGTGGACAGGTGGCCGAGTGGCTGAAGGCGCTCCCCTGCTAAGGGAGTAGGCGAGGAATCGTCTCGTGGGTTCGAATCCCATCCTGTCCGCCACTACTCTTTTTACTCCATCATTGGTTTCGTCACGCTCTTGCGGACACGGGCGTCATCGATTTTTCGTGCGTGATCAGCGTATGGGTCGCTCGCTGGAGTCCTATTCAGCAGCGACCGCCTTCACTGCGACCTGGGTCGGGCGCTCTTTTCCCAGCCCGTAAAGAGCGACTTGCAGGCTTGAGACGCCATGAACCAGCGTGTTGGGCGCGATGGTTTGCTGGCCGGTCCAGGCGATGTCCGGGAAACGTGCCAGTATTTTCCTCAACGCGATCTGCAACTGCATGAGCGCAATCTTCTGACCGAGACATTTGTGCGGGCCGTGTCCGAAAGCGACATGCCGGTCGAAATTCGCACGGTCCAGATCAAACGCGTCCGGGTCGGCAAAAACGCCCGGATCCCGATTGCCGGCCGGATACCACAAGACCACTTTCTCATCCTTGGCGATGCGTTGCCCGTTCAGCTCGGTATCCTCCAGCGCGGTGCGTCGCATGTGCTGTACCGGCGAAATCATACGGATCGCCTCATGTGACATACGCGGAATGAGATCCGGTTCGGCCAGTACGCGGGCACGCTGTTGCGGGAATTGCGTCAGCAGCCGGATCGTGCCGGAGAGTGAGTTTCGCGTGGTGTCATTGCCTGCGAAGATGATCAACAGCCAGGAGCCATCCAGATACTCCTGCGGCAAAGGCTTGCCCGCCATCCGGGTATTGGCAATCGCCGTCATCAGATCCTGGCGCGGGTTCGCCCGCCGGTCCGCCATCACCCGTTCGCCATAGTCAAACATCTGGTTGACGTAGTGAAAGAATTTCAGCGGGAACCACGGCCGCCGTTTCAGCAAGGGCCAGGGGCTGACAAAATACTGGTTGGCCAGCTCGAGATAATGCATCCACTTGATGATCTTGGGGCGATCCTGCTCATCAACACCGAGCATTTCACACAGGGTGAACAGGGGCAGTTCCTGCGAGAACAGGCTGACAAAATCGACAACCGGACCCTGGCGCTCCATGTCGTCGAGCAGATCATCCACCTTCGCTTCCACACGCTCGGACAGCTCGGCGACAAAGCGGGGAATGAAATAGTCCTTCTGCTGGATCCGCATCTCCATATGGTGCGGCTGATCGAGATTGATAATCGAATTGAACGCCGCCGGTATCAGCTTCTTCGGCTTCCACTCGCGCCGCGGCATGACGAACATGTTGATGCTTCCGCGCTCGGAGGAAAACACATCGGACGCCAGCTCGACGGTCTTGATGTCCTCATAGCGCGTCACCGACCAGAAACCGGCCCGTTTGGAATCGGCCGCGGACCACATGACGGGTGCGGTCTCTCGCATTTTTTTGAAGAAAGCGTGTGGATGCCCGGACGTCCAGGCATTCGGGTCCCACAACTCAAACCCGGACAGGCTGGGATAGACCGCCTCGAATGTCGGAGCGAGCTGGGCCCGATCTTCCAGGATGACATCACTGACCAGCTGCATGGTCGCCTCCGACTAGTTAATGAACGCCGTTCACTTAACGATGTTGGAGTTATTATGGCACTCTGACAAGAACCAATATGTCGATTGTCCGATTTTTATTCCGATTGCGTGACCTCCGGCCTGATCAGGATGAGTTCCGTCTGCCGCCCATCGAGAAAACGCACATGTTCACCGTCGAAAAACGCGTCCTCTTCTGTCCGAAAATCGACGACCTGACCGTCCCACTCGGGCACGCCGCCGAAAGTTGTCAGCTCGATGGACCAGGCCGTGTTTGCATACAGGCGATATTCACCCCGCGGATCCCCGTTTTGATTGTCCCAGAAACCGATCGCTGTGCCCGCGCCATGGCCGTGAAGGCCGATCGGATGGCTGTAGATGGACGGGTTGATCCCCTCCTCTATCGCCTGGGCACGGGTGCGCGCCAGAATCTCATTGCCGGACAGACCTGCCTGCATGTGTTCACGCAGGATATCCTGGACCCGGTTGGACGCCGCCAGGCCATCGATAAGACCCTGAGGTGCCGATGTCTCGCCGTCGCGCAATACATAGGCCAGATGCTGGGTGTCGGTATTGAGCCGCAGATAGGTAATGCCAAAATCCGTCCATAACAGATCACCGGGCTCAATCACCGTATCGCCATACAGCATGCCCTCATGTCCGGCCCGCTGAATGCCGACGGACGGATGAAACCAGGGCCGCAGGCCCAGTCGTGACAATTCCTCGCGATACCACCAGACCACATCATCGGCCGTCGTTTCGCCTGGACGAATAACCGCGTTGGAAAACGCCCGGGACATGATCCAGTGGGCTGTCCGCACGACCTGGGGATAGATCTCCATTTCGCCTTGTGTCCGGGTTTCCAGCCAGCGAACGGCCAGGGTTTCGCCGGAAACAATACGGTCATGAAAACGGGCCGGCAGAGCCTGCATCATCAAGCGATACTGGCTCAGGGTCATGCCATCGCCAAAGGCAGACAGATCGGAATAATTGACCGCAATACTGCGCGGGTCGCGCGCCGCAATGATATCGGCGACCGCCTGCCACTGATCGGGTTCATCCGCCGGGTCCCAGGATGGCTCGAACAGGCCCGCCAGCCCATACCGTGACACGGTCAGGCGCTCGACAGGCTGCCCCTCACCCGGGTCGAAAAAGATCAGGATCGTGCGCCGACGGGCGGCCATGCTACGAGCATCCAGCATGCTCTCGACCACCGGTTCTTCGAAATATTCCCGCGCCATCAATAGCCAGAGCGAGACATTATTCTCCCGCATGATCTGCGGAATCACCTCGTCCAGGCGTTGTGCAATATTGCTGTCGATCTGCTCGACCCGCTCCCGAAGCGGCAGAATAGGCGGCGCCTGCGGATACAGCACCTCGCTCTCGGCTGGCTGAGCCAGCAGGGTCGGGGTTGGAACACAGGCCAGGAACAACACCGTTCCCACGAAGCGTGCGGCGAAGCCGACTGATCTGATCGCAAACATGACCCTTGCTAAGCGCGACCGGCCGAACCTGTCGATAAAACAGGCCCCCGATGCGGATCTTTGACGGTTCCAATGCTGCGCTGAACAGATCACCGGCCAGTCAGTATTCATAGGGCTCCGTGCCATCCAGCTCCAGCGTGTAGGCGGTGCTGCCGAGGCTGGAATGGGTCTGGTCAGCGGTCAGAAGCCCGGTCACCCAGATCGGCTCCCACAGCCGCTCCATGCGCACGGGCGTATCAGAGAGCACATAGACAATCTGGTTGGGCGGCGGCGGTGGCATGTGAACACAGGCCCCTACATAGGGCACAAGCAGGAATTCTGTGATGTTACCGGCAATCTGGGCGTCCAGCGGCAGGATAAACCCCGGCAGACGCACGGTCTCGCCGATCAATTCCTCAACAACGTTGAAAGTTCCGATCTGGGTGCTGGCTGCGCCGAAATGATCGACATTGGTATTGGCCTGGGAGAGTGCATATCGCCGCGCGATCTCTTCCATCTCACCTTGCGGCAGCAAATCATCCCAATTGATGACCCGCGGCCCCTGCACGCTGCCCTGTGACGCGTCGGGCGCTGCTTCCTGGGCTGCGCCCGGAGCAATTGCAAGCATGGAGACGGCGAGCGCGCCGGTGAGCACTGCAAGACGAGACGGGGACATGTACAGGCCTTTCCTGATGGGTGACTAGCCCCCGACACGCACGGATGATCGCGAGGGACTGAGTTCGAAACCTTGCTGCACAGTTGGCGACAAGACAACAAGCTCAACTTCCTCCAGACCGGCGAAACGGTCAAACAGGCCTTGCAGATCAATGCTCATGCGGTCTTCACGTTCGCACTGTCCAGACAGGGCTATGCGGATATTGCCGTGGCCGTGATCGCTCGCCTGTTCAATCTCCGCAGTCTCCAGCGTGCAGTTGGCGCGGCCAAGATCAATCCAGTTCGCCCCGTCTGCCAAAGTCGCATTCACATCAGCGACATGAGCGCGTTCGACATCATTTCTGGGCTCCCGTTCGAAGCCATAGACATTGTCCATTGGCGTTTGCAATTCCACGAACAGCGCGCCCTCACCATCCAGGGCGAGCGCGAGTTCGGCGTGGCCATGCACGTGGGCGTGCCCTTGCAAAATGGCGACAAGGCTGGCCGCGCCGGCGATAAAGCTGATCATTCTCAAATCCTGTTGTTCAAGGCCCTTGAAGGATATCGAAATGTTATCATATAACACTTCCACCGCAAGCCTGCGGCCCAGTTTTCTTCGACACTCGGGAGTTCCTCATGCGCTCAAGCGATGCAGCCGGTATCGGCCTTTCCGCCCTCTGCCTGGTTCACTGCCTCGGCCTCCCCGTTCTCATCGCCATGAGTCCTGCGCTCGTATGGATGGAGGATGAACGAGTGCACTTCCTGCTCGCCATTGGCGCTTTGATGATCACCTTCATCGCCGCGAGCAGCTGGCCGAGACTGCCGCGCCAACCGTGGCTGTATCTCGCGGCCTTATCCGGTCTGGTTCTGCTGTTTGCTGGCGCACTGATCGAGATGAGCGAGATCGAGGAACGTGTCATCACGACGATCGGAGCGTTGTTTCTGGCCTCAGCGCATCTGTCTTCCTGGATGCGAACCCGCCAGGGTCATTCCAAGCACTAGGCCTTGAAAATTTTCCGGAACTTGTCGAACCAGTCCAGACGCGCCTGTAGGCAGAGACGGTGAAGGTCTTGCGTGCCTACACCCGGCGCCGGTGGGGCCGGAGACGGAATTCTCTCCGAAATGGCTGCGAACAAGGTCTCACGGTCCTCATCCTCCAGCATGCCGGCAAACTGCATGCGCGTGCGCAGCGGATCGTAGCCCATATCAATCGCTCGATCGACGTCCATCAGCCAGGCACGTGTCAGCGCTCGACCATGGTCCGTCAACACGAATTCCCGGCGTGGACGTTTGGTTTCGCTGACATCTTGTGATGACAGTATGCCGCGTGTTTCCAGTCGCTTGACCAGGGGATAAACCGCGCCCGCGCTCCCTGACCAGAATGACGATGGCGAGCCGCGAAAGACTTCCTTGATTTGGTAGGCGGTCAAAGGTCCGTCGCGATACAACAGCGCCAGCACCATGCCTTCCATTTCGGTTGGCTGATCAGATGAGCTGGAAGCAGGCATCAGACCTCATAGGGCTCGTGAGTGATCAGTTGAAGCGTATAGGCGGCATTGCCCAATTCGTTCATGTTCCGATCAGCGGACAGTACGCCGGTCACCCAGACCGGGTCCCACATGCGCTCAACCACGATCGGTTCATCCAGGGTCACATAGACAATCTGGTTGGGCGGCGGTGGCGGGGTATGTACACATGCCCCAAAGTACGGGACCAGAAGGAACTCACTGATTTCGCCACCTTCCTGGAAGTCCAGCGGCAGGATGAAGCCGGGCATGCGGATAGTCTGGCCAATCAGCTCGTTCTCGACATTGAACGTGCCGATCTGCGTCATCTGGCCGCCAAAATGGTCTACACCGGATTCAAGGCCGGTCCGTTCGAAAAGGTCCTGGATTAGCTCCATTTCGCCTTCCGGCAGAAGATCGTCCCAATTAATGGTGAGAACCCCTTCCGGCGCCTCCGGCACCGGATAGCGCTCTGCCGCTTCGCCAGTCTCGGCAACCGCAGGCTCTGCCGCACCCGCTTCGGTCTGCGCCGTTTCGGGCTGGCCACTACACGCGCCGAGGCCGGCGGTCAGGCCGGCAATCAGGATCCAGTTCCGCATCATATTCCTCACAACTTCACCGTCAGGCCATCTGCCAGAGCGTTTTTCAAAGCCTGGCGGGCTGGCAACACGCCCATCAAAGCACCCGACGTGATCACCACCACAGCGGTCAGCATGTCCGTCAGGCTCAGCCCTCCGGACGCCAGGGTAAGACCGTAACGGGATTGGACCACCCCTGCTATCATCACAAACAGAAAATTGATCAACACAACCCCGGCAATTGAGCCGGCAACGGCAATCGCGGTCGCTTCGCTGACGAGCAGGGCAAAGACATGCCCAGGCCGGGCGCCAACAGCGCGCAGGATCGCCATCTCGCGGCGGCGTTCATTGAGGCTGGCGGACAGGCTGGTCGCGATGGAGATCAGTCCCACCAGAATGACAAAGGCAGATATGGCACCAAAGGCCGCCTCACCTGCACCAACCACTTCCCACAGCTGCATCAGTGCCACGCCGGGAATGATCGCGCTCAGCGCCTCATCCGGATAGGTATTTACCTGACGCTGGAGACGCAGGACCAGTGTGGGTTGCTCCATGCCAATAAACACCGCCGTGATCTGTTCCGGCTCGTGGGCGTGGTCCTCGTCCTGCCCCGCTTCCTCGACACCATCATCGTGTATGCGCTCAATCGCCTCCAGGGTGACATGAACACTGCGATCCACCGGCGTTCCGGTCGGACGCAGTATACCCGTCACCCGCATGGGGTGTTCGTCATGATCGGCAAAACTGATCTCTCCAATACCGTGAGAGAGCGCGATTTCGGTTCCGACGTCATAGCCAAGGTCCCGCGCGACCCGGGACCCGATCACGACACCGTCCTCGTTTTCGCCAAAGGCCTCTCCCGCCTCGAAGGCCAGCGGCAGGTCGCGGCCATAACGATAACGATCGAAATAATCGGTATTTGTCCCGACCACGCGATAGCCGCGATGGCTGTCTCCCAGCGATATGGGCACGGCCCACGCCACCCCCGGCGCACCGGCGATGCGTTCATAACTGTCCCAGCTCATGGCACCGGTCGGGTCACCGATACGAAATACGGAATAAAGCAGCAGATTGATCGAGCCGGAACGGGCGCCAACGATCAGGTCTGTGCCGGAAATCGTCGTTGAGAAACTTGTCCGGGCACCGGTGCGAATCTTGTCGACGCCAAGAAAAAGCGTGACGCTCATGGCGATCGCCAGGACGGTCAGACCGACCGTGAAAATACGGTTGCCAATACTCTTCAGGGCGAGTGTGAAAATGGCGCCATTCATGCCGACACCCTCCCGGCCGCATTGATGTCCGACAGGTCGACCCGGCGATCAAAAAACGCTCCCAGAGCCTGGTCGTGACTGACAAAGAGCAGAGCAGAACGCGCAGCCTCACATTCTTTCTGGAGCAGCTCGATGAAGTTGTCGCGGCTGTCGGTATCGAGCGCCGATGTCGGTTCGTCCGCGATAATCAGGCCCGGCGAGCCGATCAGGGCACGAGCGGCGGCCACACGCTGCTGCTGGCCAACACTGAGCTCGGTTGACGGCCGCGAGACCACATCCCCGTCAAGGCCCAGCGCCATCAGCAATCTGCGACCTTCATCATTGAGTGACGACCTAGTTGTGGCCCGCTTGCGGCGGGCCGGCGAAAAGCGGCATGGCAAAAGCACATTTTCCAGCGGTGTCAGATACGGCACCAGGTTGAAAAGCTGGAATATGACGCCGAGATTATCGGCCCGGAAAGCGTCTCGGCGAGCCGGGCTGAGCGCGGCCATGTCCTGACCCAGAATTCGTATATTGCCTGCCCTGGCCGGGGCGATACCGGAGATCACGGAAAGCAGGGAACTTTTACCGCTGCCGCTTGGACCAACAAGAAACAGGCGCTCGTCCGCCTCCAGCTCGAAACGCTCCACTCGCAACAAGGTCTGTTGCGGCTTCCAGCCAAATTCGAGCTCGTCGATCTCGATTGCAAACGCTCTGGTCAAGCAAACCTCCCCAGGTTGGTCGTTACACTATAACGACCGGCCCCACCTTCAACTCTCAATGCTGTAACCTGTATGCCCGGCCTTCAGCATTCGTTCGGCTCAGGTTTGACCCGGCGCCAGGCGACTTAACACCAGCCTGACAACGGCCTTGCCAATCTTTCACTTGGCCCGGGCCTGCATATTCGCATTATGACCCGGCTCACTTTTTCGTGTTCGGGGATATGTCTACATGAAACACACAAAAAGCCTGCGGAACTGGGTCCGTGCGGCATGCCTAATGTTGCCCATCGGCCTTTGTGCACCGGCTATTGCACAAGAAGACGCGAACCAGGGCGCCTATTGGGCGCATGAACGCAGCGATTTGCGCGCCGATGAAAATGTCCGTTTCGGACGCCTGGAGAACGGGATGGGCTATGCCATCCTGCGCAATGAAACGCCTCCTGGCACCGCGAGTGTACGCATGGCGCTCAATGTCGGTGCGCTCAGCGAGACCGACCCACAGCAAGGCCTGGCCCACTTCATCGAACACATGGCGTTCAACGGAACGACGAATGTGCCGGAAGGCGAAATGGTTCACCTGCTGGAGCGTTACGGCCTGGCTTTCGGTGCGGACACCAATGCCAGCACCAATGAGACGTTTGTAAATTATCGCCTCGACATGCCCAATGTCGAGGAAGAGACCATCGACGCTGTGATGTTCCTGATGCGCGAGACCGCTTCGGAAATTCTCATGCAGACCGGCGCGATCGACCGAGAGCGCGGTGTTATCATGGGCGAGATGCGCTCACGCGATACGCCGCTGATGCAGTTCTGGACGCAACAGGCCAACTTTCACTACCCCGGCTCAATCATGGCCGAACGCAATGTCATCGGGACACCGGACACGATCCAGAACGTCCCGCGACCGGAGTTCGTGGACTATTACACACGGTATTACACCCCGGAGCGCGCCATCCTGGTCGTGGTCGGCGACATCGATCCAGACGATATCGAAAACCGTATCCGCAATGGTTTCGCACTCGACATTGACGGCATTGATGTTGATCAGGTCGAAGGATTTACGACCTGGGAGCGCACGGATACGCCCACGGCGCTGCCGGACTATGAGAGCGAGCGCGATTATTCCCGGCCGGACTTCGAATATTTCCATCACCCCGAAGCGCTGACACTGATCACGGTCGATGCGATTTCGCAGCATGACGCTGCCCCGGACAGCCGCACAGCGCGCATTCAGGGCCTGTTGCGCAATCTGGGAAGCTCCATTCTGAGCCGCCGTTTTCAGGTGCTGGTGAATTCGGGCGAGGCTCCGGTATCCCAGGCCAGTGCATTTTCCAGCGAACCCTATGACGCTTATCGTCGCGCCTCTGTCTTCGCCGTCGGTACGCCGGCGGGCTGGAGAGACGCTGTTGGTCTGCTGGAGAATGAAATTCGCCGCGCGACAGAGCATGGATTCACCCAGGCCGAACTTGACGAACAGCTTGCCAATATGCGCACCAGTATGCGCGAAGCTGCCGAGGAAGCTGGAACGCGTGAAAGCGCCAACCTGTCGGATGGTCTCTGGTTCAGCTGGCTGAATGACGACGTCTTCACTCACCCGAGCGACAATTACGCCCTGTTCCAGATGCTGGAACCGGCCATCACGGTCGAGGCCGTCGAGGCGGCGTTCCGGGAATACTGGGTCAATGGCGCGCCACTGGTCATGGTCGGCTCGCGCGAAGAGATCGCCGACGGTGAGAACGAGGTTCGCCGTGCCTGGGAAGCCGCTTCAGCGGTCGAGGTCGAGGCTCCGGAAGAAGTCGAAACGGCCGCGTGGGCCTATTCCGATTTCGGCACCCCCGGCAGCATCGTCGACCAATCCCACGATACCGAGCTGGATGTGCATCAATACACATTCGCCAATGGTGTTCGCCTGAATGTGAAACAGACCGACTATGCCGATAATGAAGTGCGGGTCCGCATCGATTTCGGTGCCGGCAATCTGACCGAGCAGCCGGCTCCGGGATCTGGTGCCATGGCGTTCTCCGCACTGGGCGGAGGCGGCCTTGAAGCGCATACGGCCGACGAGATCACCCGCATTTTCGCAGGGCGTTCCGTGTCTCAGGGCGGCTTCACCTCGAACGGTGCATTCACCTTTTCCGGCGCCACCTCTCCGACCGATTTTGAAGCGCAAATGGAACTCTATGCCGCACACTTTGTGGCACCGGGTTGGCGTTCCCAGGGACTGGACCAGTTCAAGGCCATCTCCGGCGAGATCCGCCGCCTGCAAATGGCGCAGACTTTTGGTGTCTTCAACACGGTGATTTCTCGTATGCTGCGGGATGGCGATCCGCGTTTTGGTTTCCCGACCGAAGAAGAGGTCGCTGGCTTCAGCGTTGAGCATGCCCGAGCCTTCCTGGAACCAGCCCTGCAGGATGGTCCCATGGAAATCACGATCGTTGGCGATATCGATCCTGCGGAAGCGGTACGTGTCGCGGCCCGCACGCTCGGGGCCTTGCCGGATCGTCGCGACACCAGCCGCGCGGCGCCTGGTGCAGACCAGATCAACTTCCCGGCTCCGACGCCGGAAGCCGAGATTATCCGCTTCTCCGGTCAGGAATACCAGGGCATGGCCAATGTCTTCTGGCCAACCGATGATGGTCGCAATACGCACTATCTGCGCACGCTTCATCTACTGCGTACAATCCTGCGCCTCCGGGCCACGGATCTCTTTCGAGAGCAGGAGGCAGCGACCTATTCCGCCGCCGTGAACCACAGTGCGTCCACGACCTATGAGGGATACGGCTATCTATGGCTCGGCCTGGATGTCACAGCCGACCAGGTCACGCGCATGTTCGCGATCGCCGACGAGCTGGCAGCGGATATGGCTGCGGGCAATATCACCGAAGACGAGCTGCTGCGAGCCCGTATGCCGATCATTGAAGGCCTCGACGAGCAACAGCGAGACAACCAGTTCTGGACCAATGGACTCGCCCGGACCCAGCGTGATCCGGCACGGATGGATCGCCTGCGCGATGTGGCTTCACAGTTTGAGGCCGTCACTCTGGAGGAAATCCGGGCGCTGGCCGCGGAGGTCTTCGATCCGGATGCCGCAGTGCGTTACGCCGTCTATTCGCAGGACGCCGATCTGGACGACCTGCGGTCCGGCCCTGACGACGAGTAATCTCTACCCGTCTACTGAGCCATCAAGCAGGGCTGCAGCATTCGCTGTGGCCCTGTTTCATTTCGCCTGCGGCCATTTGGCCTGCACCGGCCTCTTCAGTCTCGCCCGACCGGCGGTTATAGGACGAGCGAAAGGTGAATACCCATGTCCTCATACCTCGTCGCCGCCCTGTATCATTTCGCGCCGCTGACCGCCGATGCCGACACCCAGTCCGGGATCAAGGCCGTCTGTGAGGAAAACGGGATTTGCGGCACGCTGCTGCTGGCCTCCGAGGGCCTTAACGGAACCATCGCGGGCACGCCGCAAGGCGTCGCCAATGTGCTGGCCTATCTACGTGCCATTCCCGGCTTTGCCTCGCTGGAACACAAGGAAAGCCAGGCCCGCGAACAACCCTTCCTGCGCCTCAAGGTCCGGCTGAAAAAGGAAATCGTGACAATGGGCATACCCGGCGTAGATCCCAACGCGCTGGTTGGCACCTATGTCGAGCCGGAAGACTGGAATGACCTGATCAGCGCGGATGATGTCGTCACGATCGACACGCGTAACGACTATGAAATTCGCATCGGCCAGTTCCAGGGCGCGATCAATCCGCAAACCGTCACATTCCGTGAATTTCCGGACTGGTTCCGCAAGTTCAAGCAAGGCCGCCCCAACGCCCGCGTGGCGATGTATTGTACGGGTGGCATCCGGTGCGAAAAATCGACCTCATTCGTCAAGCAGGAAGGCATAGACGAGGTTTACCACCTGAAGGGCGGGATTTTGAAATATCTCGAAGTCATGCCGGAAGAGGAAAGCCTCTGGCAGGGTGAGTGTTTCGTCTTTGATCGCCGCGTCGCTGTCAAACACGGGCTGGAAGAAGGCAGCTATACCTTGTGCCATGCGTGTCGCGAGCCACTGGGCCCTGAAGACCTGAAATCAGAGTATTTTGTTCCGGGCACGTGCTGCCCCTATTGTCACGATAAACGTTCCAGCGCGGACCAGGCCCGCTACGCGGAGCGAGAACGTCAGGAACAACTCGCGGCGAACCGCGGCGTAACCCATCTCGGCAGTGTTGGCGGCAACACCCAGGACTAGGTCGTGGACTCATAACTTCTGGCCCAGAGGCGTGTTGATGCGAGGGCCACGGCAGCGAGGAAGTTTCTAGCCAGTTTGTCGAAACGCGTTGCGCACCGGCGGAAGTGTTTGAGTTTGCAGAAGAAGCGTTCGACCAGATTGCGCTGTCGGTAGATCGGTTTGGACACGGAGCGCTGAACCTTTCGCCGCCTCTG
>CBFHQE010000075.1:0-14909 GCA_965657935.1 Maricaulis sp.
CCAGTGCCTTGACCTCGGAGGCGACGACAGCGAAACCCTTGCCCGCTTCACCCGCACTGGCGGCTTCGATTGTTGCGTTCAGGGCGAGAAGATTGGTCTGCTCGGCAACACCGGCAACCATTTCCATGATCTCCTCGATCTCGCGTGCTGCAGACTGCAGCTCGTCGATCGACCGCCCGGCGCCTTCAGCTTCAGTCACGGCTCGTTGGGAAACCTCGTCGGAGTTTTCCAGAATGCGAGCGACTTCGGCGATAGAGGCTGAAAGCTCCTGCGCTGCAGCCGCCACGGACTGTACATCCGAGTTCGTGTTCGAGGCCTGGGTCGACGCACTTTCGGCACCGGAACGCGTGGCGCGTGCATCGCCGTTAAGCTGGTCGGCAAGTCCGGAAACCTGCGAAGATGCACCGGACACTGAAGAGACGACAACGCGCAGGGCCTGCTCGAAATCGCCGGCAATCTTCGCGATGGCGGCACGACGTGCCTCTGCTTCGGCCTGGAGATTGGTTTGCGCCGAGGTTGCATCATCGGCGGCGGACTGGGCTTCAGTCGCCTCGCTCATGCTTTCATCCGCATCGGTAAGCGCCTTGGCGGTCTGGTAGGTCATCCAGATCAGCGCGCCAGCCTGACCGACAACGACGATGGCGTGGAAGACAACACGGCCAAAATCCGCACCGTCCGGGAAGACCGCCCAGGGCAGCAAGAAGTTCAGTGACAGGTGGTGCACGGCGGTTACCGCAGACGCAGCGACGATCGCCCGCCAGTCGATCATGATCGCTGTCGCGGACAGGCAGGCGAAAAACACCATATGCATGTCCAGTTGCCAGCTCGCTCCGCTCATCATGTAAACAAGCACGGCCGGGAAGGCCATAATCGCCGCCGCAGTTGACGCGCGCGACACCACGGTGTTGCCAACCGTGCGCCAGCTGAAGAATGAGGCCAACGCCACCGCGCCCAGAAGGAGCGTGCCCGGAACGACCCGGCTTGGCGCGACAAAGAAGGCGATCAGAGGATAGGTGACTGCGACACCGATCGAGATGAAGGTCAGTGCCTTTTGCGCCTGGGCACGCAGGGTATCAAGACGAGTCATGTTGCGGTTCCGGAGATATGAGACGATGGGAGCACGGGTGTGTCCGCTCCGATCAGGCAACCACCGAGGACTTGCGGATCCAACAGGAGCAGGGCTCCGGCGGCGCGCAGGTCTTGAAGGTCTGCCTGGGAGGAAAATTCAACGATGCCGACATTCGGCAGCGCGCCGAAGCGCACAAGGTTCTGCCCGGCTTCCGCGGAAGCGAGCAGCACATCCCGCTCGGGCCAGCCGGGCGCGAAAACGACGGCAACCTGATCGCCGGCAAGCGGTTCCGCCAGCCCCAGCAGGGGTGTGCACACGACCGCCAGGACGATCAGGATCAGCGGTGCAAGTGCAGAAGGTTTGCCGGTTGAGCGGGTCAAGTCGAATCTCGTTTTCAAGTGCAACGAGTTGAGCAAAACAAGGTTAACCAAGCCTTGTTGGTAGGGCGAATTCAAACGTTTGACTTGACCGATTTTCGACCTGGCGCAATCGAGGGAATGCGCCTTCCGTCTGCTCAAGAGACGGGTTATGTCGCTGTTTAAGATGCCAAATCTTGTGCCAGCAATCCATACATCAGGCTGTCCCGCACGCCGATATGGGTTTTCCAGGCGCCCCGAAGGCGGCCTTCATATTGAAATCCCAAGCGTTCAACCAGCGCGATTGAACCGGCATTGTCCGGATCGATATCGGCGTAAAGGCGACGGATTTTTCGGACGCCGAACGCGTGTCGAATCAGCGCTTTTCCGGCCTCAAGGGCATAACCCTTGCCCTGTGCTTCCGGGCACAGGATATAGCCGATCTCGGCCTGACCCGACTTCCGGTCCATGAGGATGATCCAGCCCAGGGCCCTCGCCGTATCCGTCTGTTCGGTGATGGCAAAACACTCGATATTGGCGCCGTGCACATTCCAGGTAATGTAGTCGCGAGCCTCGTCCACCGTGGTGATCGGAGCGCTGGACCAGAAGCGCATATTTCCATCATCTGTCAGCGCAGGCAGTAGCGCTTCGGCATCGTGGATCGACATTGGGCGCAGAATCAGCCGTTTGGTCGTCAGGATGACGGGGTCGATTTTCGGCGTACGGTCCTGGAGAAGGTCATTGGTCAGCTCCAGCCGCGTCTCCTCGAACCGTTCCTCGATACAGTCCTGCATGCGCTGGAAACACTCCTGCGAAAACCAGTCGGTCTCGTTGAAACAGATCTGCCGCGTGTGTTCGGACGGCCAGCAGGCATAAGACCAGTAAGTTCCGTCCTCACCCTTGTGAAGGATCGCGCCGTGCGAACCGCACAGCTGATGGATCTGGCGCGTGCCGTCTTCCCAGGCCTGACGGAATTCCTCGTCGCGGCCGGGTTTGAGTTTCCAGTGATACAGAACCGCGGAGGTCATTCACCGTCGGCGAGGCGCTGCTTGCGCAGTTCGCTGGCCCGCACTTTCTGGCTTTCCGAGCGCAGCTGGCCACAGGCGGCCAGGATGTCACGGCCGCGCGGCGTGCGGATCGGGCTGGCATAACCGGCGCGATTGACGACGTCGGAAAAGGCTTCGATCTGATCCCAGTCGGAACATTCATACGGGCTGTCCGGCCAGGGGTTGAAAGGGATCAGGTTGATCTTGGCCGGCACACCCTTGAGCAGTTTCACCAGCTCGCGCGCCTCGGCAAGGCTGTCATTCACACCCTTGAGCATGACGTACTCAAATGTCACGCGCTTGGAATTGTTGAGGCCCGGATACTGGCGGATCGCGTCCATCAGCTCGGCCAGCGGGTATTTCTTGTTCAGGGGGACCAGTTCGTCGCGCAGATCATCATTGGTCGCGTGCAGCGAGATCGCCAGCATGGTGCCGGTGCGCTCGCCCAGCTCCTTGATCTTGGGCACGACGCCCGACGTCGACACGGTCGTGCGGCGGCGGCCAATGCCCATGCCCTCGCCATCGGAAATGATGTCGATGGAATCCGAGACATTATCCAGATTATAGAGCGGCTCACCCATGCCCATGAAGACGATATTGGTGATCTTGCGGTTCTCGTTCGAGGTCGGCCACTCTTCCAGATCATCGCGCGCAATCATCACCTGGGCGGCGATCTCGGCAGCGGTCAGATTGCGCACCAGCGCCTGGGTGCCGGTATGACAGAAGGTACAGTTGAGCGTGCAGCCGACCTGGCTGGAGACACATAGCGCGCCCGACTTGGCGACGTCGGGAATGAAGACGGTCTCGCATTCCACGCCCGGAGACAGTTCGATCAGGTATTTCCGCGTACCGTCGACAGAGACCTTGCGCTCTGTGAGCCTGGGCCGGGTCAGCGTGAACTCCGCCGCCATTTTAGCGCGCAAATCCTTGGAGATATTGGTCATCTCGTCGAAGGACCGGGCGCCGTAGTGATAGATCCAGCGCCACAGCTGCTCCGCGCGCATCTTGGCCTTTTTCTCGTCCACACCGATCTGGATTGCCGCCTCGCGCAATTGCGCGCGCGTCATGCCGGCCAGCGAGGTGGGCAGCGCGGTCTCGCCCTCATTGAGGCGAGGGGCATTCGGGTTGGCGGCGGAAATGTTCAGCGCGTGGTTCATCGAGTGTCGTCTTCGGTTCTGCAGCAGGCCGGGGCATCTATCACAGAATACGCCGGATTCCTAATCCTGGCGCGAAGATCGATAAATTATTGGGGTGTCGGATCGACCGGGTGAAATGGGCTCGACATTTTGACCTATCTCCCCGAGACGCCCTACCCTTTTTCTCTTGCTAGATATATCCAGCCTGAAGCAACACAGTCTTCATTGGGCAAGCTGGTTGCCGAAACCTCTATTTCACGCTTGAAGCAAATGTCGGGAAAATCTGCCATGATCTCAGCTTCAGCGCATGAAATGTCCTCTTTCGCTTCAGGTGTAAGCTCAGAATAACAGACGATTACGAGACAGATCTCTTCATTGCGAAGGGAAATCTTGATTAGGCGGATCGCGGAATCTATCCGGCCGAGAAATGCGCGCATCGCTGAAAGCCTAAGCGCGGCGCTGGTCGGGGAGGCAGGCATTCCGTCACTCTTGCCTAACACAGCGCATCGACGCGCTGCAGGGCTGCCGTCACCCCGCTGAGAGAAAACTCATAGGCGGCCGAGACACCGTCTGTCGTGGTCGCCTGGACGCGCATCACCGAGCCGCGACGCATGGAGCGGATGACACGGGGCTCGTCGTCGAGCTGGTCGAGGAAACCCTCCTGGCCGTCGGTGAACATGGAATAGCGGCTGGAACCGATACGGATTTCCGGTGGGCTGGTCGGGCGCAGGTCATAGCCGACAAGGATATTCGGCTGTTCCGTCACCGCGCCGTTCTGCCAGCTGGAGACGATGAAATAGACTGCACCGTGTTCGTGATTGCGCGGCGCGCTGTCGGTCGGACGGCTGAGCGCGTAACAGACCAGGCCCTGATCGGTCTGGCGTGTGAAAACACGCCAGTCGGTATATTCGCCGCGAAATTGCGGATCGGCCTGGGCCAGGGCGGCTGGGGCAAAACTGGTCAGGGAGAGAAGGGCGGCAGCAAGCAGACGGCGCATGGACGGCGACACTCCGGTTAAACGCAACAAACACGAAACAAGCGCATCGAGATGGCCGTTTCAAGGCAGGGTTAACCGGAATTTACCGTCAGGAGATTGCCGGGAGGTTAGCGATGCGATCCGAATTTCTTCCAGCTGTCCGGTGAATTCAGTTCCGGTCCGCCCGGCATCAGCGGACGTTCAGGATAGCCGCCCATCGAGACGGTGCGATCATAAAGCGTGACCGCGCAGGCGACGGAGACGTTCACACAGAACTTGGTCGGGATTTTCACGATGTGGGCGCATCGGTCCTGCATGTCCTGGGTCAGCGAACCGCGCTCGCGACCAAAGACATAGGCCGCGCATTTGGGATGCCGGAAGCTGGGGAGTTCCACAGCGTCGTCGGTCAATTCAATGCCCACCAGCTGGCAATTTGATGGCAACAGCATGTCATCCAGCCCGTCCCAGCCGTAATAGGGCAGATGGTCCATGGATTTGGACGTATCGGCGTCATTGATCTCGCGCAACCGGTGATGCGCGTTGACGGAAAAGGCAAAGCTGGCGCCAAAGGCGTGGGCGGTGCGCAGGATGGCACCCAGATTCATCGGTTTGGAAATGCCTTCCGCGCCTACGGCAAAATATCCGCGCATGGAGAAACCCTAGTCGACTGCGACACGAATTTCGCCGGCGGTGTCGACAACCGCGCGTTTCATGCCGGGAGAGTTGAAAATATCGACGACCGTGCCGTCACGTCCCACGGCGATGATACCGCCTTCTCCGCCCAGCTTGCCAACAGCATCTACAGTGGCGCGGGTGGCGTCGGTCACGGTGGCACCGCCGAACTCGATCCGGGCGGCCAGATCCTTGGCGGCCGCCAGTCGCATGAAGAACTCGCCCTGGCCGGTACAGGAAATGGCGACCTGGTCATCCGCCCAGGTGCCCGACCCGATGATGGGGCAGTCGCCGACCCGGCCTTCCAGCTTGTTCAGTGTGCCGCCCGTCGAGGTGGCCGCAGCGAGGCGTCCCCGGTCGTCCAGCGCCACGGCCCCGACTGTACCGGTCGGAAATTCGCGATCATCGGGCTCGGCAGCCGGCACATAATAATCATTCACGCTTTCAACACGCTCAAAGGCGCCGAGGCTTGCAAAGTTCACAGCGCCATTGCCGGCCACCATGACATGGGGCGTCTTTTCCATGACTGCGCGGGCGACCCGGACCGGGCTGACGAAACCGGTCAGTGTCGCGACCGAGCCGGCGGCGCGCGTCGCACCCTCCATGATGGCCGCGTCCAGCTCATAACGACCGGCCGCGTTGGGCGAGGAGCCTTTACCGGCGACGTAGAGACCGGAAGCTTCCAGGTCCTCGACCATGGCGGTCACGACATCGATGGCCCGACCGCCGGAGTGCAACATGTTGCGACCGCGTTCCGCCAGCGTGGCGAGATGCGCGCGCACCTCCTGATAGTCATGATTGCCGAGCACGCCGGCGCCGCCATGGATGGCCAAGGCTGTGGGAGAGGTCATGGTCAGGGCTCCGCAAACCGCGAGTGATTTGGCGCCTCTAACATTACGCGCGGGGAAAGCGAACCAAAATCTGCCTGCGCCACTTCTTCCCTGCGCCGGGGTGTCGCATATACCCGCGAGTAAAATATGGTTAAATGGGCGCATCGAAACGCAGGTCGGGTGATCACTCCTATCCAGGTGTCACCTTGCCTGAGTGGAGATATGTATATCTGACCTGGTTCTGGTCACGCTCACGACCAAAACAGGTCATTTGGACAGGCGGTCCTCCCAGTCTGCCTGTTCTCTTCCCGACACGCGCGACCTGGAAGCAGGTCGCGCGTTTTCTTTTCGCCGATGACGCGTTATGTCCGATGGATAAATTCAACGTCGAGGGGATGATTTCCGATGAAACTTGACTCTTCCATCGCCGCCATCGTGACCGGCGGTGCTTCCGGTTTGGGCGAAGGTACGGCACGCCGCCTGGCGGCCGAGGGCGCAAAAGTCGCTATTTTTGACATGAACGTCGAGCGTGGTGAACAGGTCGCCAGCGAGATCGGTGGCGTGTTCTGTCACGTGAATGTTGCCGACGAAGACAGCGTCAATGCCGGCTTTGAAAAAGCCCGTGCCGCCCACGGGCAGGAGCGTGTGATGGTCAATTGTGCCGGTATCGGCGGTGCAGAGAAAACGGCCCGTCGCTCTGGCTCCACCGGTGAGATCTCGGCGCATGACATGGGGCGGTTCACGCGTATCATCTCGATCAATCTGATTGGTTCTTTCATGTGCGCCGCCAAGTCGGCCGAGGGCATGATGAGCCTCGATCCGCTGGGCGATAGCGGCCGCGGCGTCATCGTTCATACGGCATCGGTCGCGGCCCAGGACGGGCAGATCGGCCAGGTGGCCTATTCCGCTTCCAAGGGCGGAATCTATGGCATGACCTTGCCGATGGCACGCGATCTCGCGAAGGAAGGCATTCGGGTGAACACGATCCTGCCGGGCTTCTTCGAGACCCCGATCTATCAGCAAATGCCGCCGGAAGTGAAAGTGAACCTGGCGTCTCACCTGCAATTCCCGCAGCGTTTCGGAACGCCGGAAGAATATGCGGACCTGGTGAATTTCATGGTCTCCAGCGATTATATCAACGCCGAATGTGTCCGCCTGGATGCTGGCGCGCGCATGCCTCCGAAATAGGCCTCAGTCCAAACGACAAAGCAAAACGGCGGCCCGATGGGCCGCCGTTTCTGTTTGATTGCGAGGTTGCTCTAGAAGCGATGTCGGATACTGACACGCGCGTTCAGGGGCTCTCCAGTGGTGATGTTGTCATTGGAGTGCGCGTCCGGGAAGTAATCCACGTCCGTCAGATTCTCGATATTGATCTGAACCACGGTCTGATCGCTCAGATCATAATAAGCCGCCGCGTCGAAACGGGTAAAGGACGGGATCTGGACGTTATTGTCCTCACGCACGAAGAACGTGTCCTGGTAAGTCATGCCGATCGCAAGCCCCAGACGGTCGGTAGCCTGATAGCGGTTCCAGAGCGAAAACATGTGCTCCGGGGTCTGGCGCGTGACATTGCCGTCATTGCTGCCACCCTCAACCTGTCCGTCGAGATAGCTGTAACCTGCGTTCAGGGTCCAGCCCTGCATGACGACACCGACCAGCTGAATTTCGAAGCCTTCCGTTGTGCTGCCCGGGACGGTGGTCACAATGGAAGCGTCGTCCGGGTCAACCGAGGTGAACTGGCCGCGCTCGAGGCTGAAAACTGCGGCCGTCAGGCTGAGGTCAGAGCGAATATCCCACTTCAGTCCGATTTCGCGGTTTTCAAAGGATTGCGGGGCCAGGTCTTCTGATGTTGTGGACAGTGTCAGGAACTGGTCGCCGGCGCTTGGCAGGAATGTTTCCGAGTAACTGGTGTAGATGGAAACGTGGTCCGCAGGTTTCCAGACAAAGCCGAAGCGCGGGGAAATCTCTTCATCAACTCGATTGCGGCGGCCATTGTCGGTCGCTGAACCGGCATCGGCGACACGGTCATAAACAGCCACATCAAACTCATCGAAGCGAGCACCGATGACGAGTTTGAAATTGTCGGCGATATCGATCTGGTCCTGAATATAGAAGGAGGCAAACTCCACGCTGGATTCACGGTCGCGAACCAGGTCGTTGAAACCGAATTCCGGGATGGTGATCGGGTCTGCAAGCGGGATCCAGATCTGGTCATCATTGCTGGCGGTGAAGAAATTGTCGAAACGACGGTTATGGGTGTCCTGGGAGCCGAATTCAGCGCCCACCAAAAGGGTGTGGCCGAAGGCCCCGGTGTCGAACTCGCCGATCAAATTGGCCTGGACAATCATGTTTTCGCGCTGTGTCGGGTCGCGATAGCCGTCCAGCTTGATCTCGTTCGTGCCGGCATCGTGACCGGCCGGATAGAGGTTCTGGTACAGCTTGTCGTAATCCGCGTACTGAGCCGTGAGATTGCCGCGCAGCATGCCGTTGAATGTGTGATCGACACGGGCACGCAGAATATTGGCTTCAAGCGTTGTGAAATTCTGGTCCGGGGAGCCGAAGAAGGTGTTGGTATAACCTTCCAGCGGAACGTCGGGGCCATTCGCCACGGTAATGGACGGCACGCCTCGATCAACAACGCGGTCATCGTTCAGATATTCGTAGAACAGGACGGCCGACGTGTCAGCGCTCAGATCGAAGTGCAGCGTCGGGTTAACGCCATAACGGGTGCCATCATAGGCGTCGCGGTGATTGTTGAGCGCCTCGACAAAGGCGTTGAGGCGGAAAGCTGCATCGCGGGACAGTTCGATATTCGTGTCGCCGGTCAGGGCATAGGCTCCAAACGTGTCGAGACCTGCAGAAATCTCGGTAAAGCTTTCGCCGAGCTCGGGCTGTTTGGTCACGCGGTTGATGACGCCGCCGCCGCCACCCCGGCCAAAGAGCAGCGCGTTGGAGCCCCGCAGGATCTCAACCTGCTGCAGATTGTAAAGCGGGCGGAAATACTGGACGTCGTCGCGAATGCCGTTGAGGAAAAAGTCGGCGGTTGTCTGATTGCCGCGGATATTGATCGCGTCGCGATGCGCCTCGCCCTGGCTGATCGACAGACCCGGCGTGTAGCGAAGAATGTCACCCAGATTGGTGAAGCCCTGTTCGGCGATCTGAACACCGGAGACGATCGACAGGCTCTGAGGCACGTCGATAATCGGGGTAGGGGTCTTTACCGAATCCAGCTGGTCGAGAGAGAGATACTGACCCTGGACTGTGATCTGGTCGTTGATCTCCTGAGCAGCGACATTGGCTGCCATGCTGGCGCTGACGAGCATGCTCGAGAGGATGAGACCGACTTTCTTGTACATAACGCGACCTTGTCAATGCGAGTGATTTTCAAGAGCGGTTCTAAACAACTGCGAATGGATTGCAAGAGCAGTTTTGCAGGTGGGAACAAAATGTCGCGGATTGTGGTTTTCAGGTCGCGATGTGCGCATCAAAAAAAAGGCCGGGTTGAACCCGGCCCTTTTGCGCAAATCTGGAACTTCTATTCGACTTCCGGTCGTACGATGTCGTCTCCGAGATTGGCGAGAACGTCGCGGGCATCAAAAGCACGCGGATGATCGGGTTTGTCGCCCCGCCCCATGAAGATTTCAGCGCTGGCTTCAAAACGGGTGATTTCGCGCTCATGGAAGTCATCCCAGAAGGGGTCATGGATGCCACGCCACCCCCAGCGCGGATGGAAATAGGCATAACGAACCGAGAAGCCTCCGTATCGCGGATGCCGCCCCAGGGTGCGGGTTTCTGAATCCACGGCTCTTTCGACAAGCTCGAAATAGTCATAGCCCTGTTCGACAGTGAGTTCGGCACTGCGATAGAGCAGATAGGTCTCCACCGTTTCGCGATCGGTCCGGGAATTGCCACCGAACGAGACCCGGAAGCGGTTTTCTTCGATCTGGTTTTCCTCAAAACCCCAACGCGACCCACTCGCGGCCTGGTAGGGCGTTGGCATGGCTGTGCATGCGCTCAAACTTGCCACCAATACCAGTGACAGGAGAATACGTTTCATCTGAAACTCCACCGCAAATCGTCCTCGCTGATGGATTATGACCGGATAGGCGGCAGATGGAAGGGCACGGGCAAAAAATCACGCGCGCCATTCGTCGCACAGGCCTAGTTCAGGCGAAGCTCAATGTCCGCCCGGGACCATTCTGCGGGCCCGATGAGGCCGCGATGGGCCACCCGCACAGTGTGGATGACAGCGTGGACCTCCTGGCGCCAGAAATCGAGGAACCGCAGCAGGCGCGGATAGCGGGGCGCGAGGTCCTGGGTCTGCCACAGGAAGCTCTGCAGCAAGCTGGGGTGATCGGGCAGATAGTACAGGACCTCTGCTGTGGTCAGCCGCTTGCCTTTCAGTTGGGATGCGAAATCCCTGTCAATCTCCATCATCTTGGCCTCCTTTCGCTCAGCGTGGAGCGACCCAAGATTATGAGAAATTGCTGAACGGAGTCTGACCGCGACGTTTACTCTAAATCCATTTCCAGGATGATCGTTTCCGGGCGTACCTGATCCGGCTCGCTGCCATCACCGGGGAATAGCGGCCAGGCGCCATTGGCGACCAGCCAGGCTCGGCCATCGGCCAGATCGACCAGAGTCGGCTCTGTGCCCGGTGTCATGTCCGGATGCCCGCGCAACAGGACGTCGACATTCTCCACCGCTGTACCCGCGTCATTGAGGTCGATCGCCATCATCTGGTGCGGGTTCGCGCCGTTTCGAACGGCCACCAGGCGGCCGTCTCGTGTATTGAGCAGGCCGTCGATGCCGATCAGCGAGGTATCATTCGGCCGGACCAGCGTCACGGCGCCGTTGCCAAGGTCAACGCGCCAGATTCCCATCGAATAATCCGCCACGTAAAGGGCGCCTCGGGCCAATGCGACGCCCTGGAGATTCACGAAGCGCGGATCTTCGGCCAGGACTTCCAGATCACCGGACACACTGTTGAGCACGTAGACCCGCGGGACACGGCTGTCGGAGACGTAGACAATGCCGTCACGGACCACAAAGTCGGCCATCTGCCCGGCACCTTCGATTTCATAACGCCGATAGAGATCGCCGGTCACCAGATCAAAGGCGAACAGGGCCGTGCCGTCTTCCTCGCCCTCTCCCATCGGGGTCTGCGGAACGACACCTGACGCTGCCCAGACCAGGCGCGTGCGGTCATCAACGGCGACGCCAAAGACAGACCAAAGACCATCATCACGATCCGCGAACACGATGGGTTCGTCGCGCGCGAAGGGCTCCAGCAGGATGATCTGGCGTTGGGCCACAGAGGACAGGAAGAGGCGATCCGTCTCAATATCCATGGCCACGCCTTCGATCAGCGCGTCGGGCAGGTTCACAACAGCGAACCGCTCTGCGTTACCGGTCGGTGTGCCATTGGCCTCCAGCGCCGCGAGAATGGCTTCATAACGTGGTGCGTCTGCTTCGCGCAGCATGTCTTCAGCGCGAGAAGGATCATGGACCAGACCTGCCGCAATGATCGCATCGAGGGCTTCAAAGGCGTCATCGGCATTGCCCGCCTGGTTCGCCACTGCAAACAGCCCACGCAGAACTGCCGGGTGAGCTGGTTTCAGCGCCAGCACCGCTTCCAGCGTGCGCTTGGCCGCTTCCAGATCGCCTTGGCCAAAATAGGATTGGGCGAGCGCAAACAACTCGTTTGAGATTGTTTGTGGTGTTGGCGTTTCCGCATCCTGCGCCAGTGCAGGTGCGGCGAGCCCCAGAGAGACCGCAAGGGCCAGAATTTGATTTCGCACGTTTAAAGCTCCCCAGAAACGCAATCCTGAATGCGTTTTCCCCGGGCAGCTTACCAAAGGAGCGGGTTTGGGCCAAAGCTCCGCATCATGACGATATTGTCATCGTTTCAACGTGCCATCGATTACATAGGCCAGAATGCTGGCGACCTGCTCAGCTTCGGTGCAAGTGGCCAGCGCGGCGGCATCAACCTCTTTCATGGGATGAGTCAGGCTGTCATCGCGCAGGGTGATGAGGGGGGTTCCGATCGCGGCAGTGTAGCCGGCGTCAAAGGCGGCATTCCACTGACGGTATTTCTCACCGAAACGTACGACCACGATATCCGCCCGGTCCAGCAGGGTGCGCGTGCGGATGGCATTGAGCTTCGCCCCCTTGTTGTCGCGCCAGAAGGGCGTGTCTTCTTCGCCCATGATAACCGCGCCACAATCATCGCTATCCTCGTGGACGGTAACCGGGCCCACAAAATCGACCGGCAGGTTCATGCTCCTGACCGTATCGATAACGCGTTCGCGCCAGTCGGTATGGATTTCGCCTGACAGATAGACTGTCCAGATTGCTTCGCTCATCCTGTTTCACTCCCGGTATCTGTCATCGTCAGGTGGATTTCGCCCTCGTCTTCAACCGGGCCTGTCATGATCACGTGGTTGTCGCTTTCGCGCCACTCTATGATCAGTTCGCCGCCATCTGCCATGATCGAGGCCTGACGCTCGGCCAGTCCGCGACGATGGGCGGCGATCAGGGTTGCACACGCCGCCGTTCCGCAAGCAGCGGTGATGCCGACCCCGCGTTCCCAAACCCGAAGCCGGATGTGGGATCTGTCGTAGATCTGGGCAAAGCTGGCATTCACCTTCTCCGGGAAGACCGGGTCCAGCTCCACTTCCGGCCCCAGCCGCTCAACCGGGAAACTCTCGACATCCCGGATGAAGAAGACGGCGTGTGGATTGCCCATATTCACAGCGCCTGGGCGCTCAATCACGATGCCGTCCGCTTCAAAGCTGACGTCCATCTCCACCGTGTCCAGTTGGCGCGATAGCGGGATATTCTGCCAGCTCAGGCGGGGTTGGCCCATATCGACGCTGACCTGCATCTCGCCGGCATTCCTGGCGAATAAAAGTCCACCCGCCGTCGCGATCGCGACCGTGTCTGCACGGCTTTCCTGCAACAGCACCCAGCCGGCAGCACGCGTGCCGTTGCCGCAAGCGCCGACCTGGTCGCCATCGGCGTTCCAGATACGCATGAAGGCGTCGCCCGTATCGCTGTCTTCCAGGGCAAGCAACTGGTCAAACGCGTGCTGTCGCGCCCAGCGGCGTACGGTTTCCACGCCGATTTCCAGCAAGCCGGCCTGGCCCCGGACGTCAATCAGGATGAAGCGGTTGCCCGCGCCGTTCATTTTTCTTGCGATCATATGTCTCGCATACCGCCGAGCCCGCTTTACGTCCAGCACCAGTCTGGTCTTAACTGCGCGCGGAGATTTTCAAGGGGAGCTCGATATGCCGAGACGTATCGCAACTTGGTCAGCCGCGCTGAGCGTGCTGGCGATTGCAGCCTGTAGCCCATCACAGCCGGGAGACACCGAAACGGTGACCAGCGAAACCGAAGCCGAGAACACCGGGCGCCAGATCGTCCAGATCGATCCGAGCAATGATCCTAGGGTCTGGCTTGAAGAGGTGGAGGGCACTGAAGCCATGGCCTGGGTCGAAGGTCAAAATGAGCGCACCTATGAACGCCTGCAAGGTGATGCGCTCTACCAGGAACTCTTCGACGAGGCGCTCTCCATCTATGAGAGCAATGACCGAATTCCCTATGGCTCCTTCTATGCGGGTTATGTCTGGAATTTCTGGCAAGACGGCGAGAACACGCACGGCCTGTGGCGCCGCACGACGCTGGAAAGCTATTTGACCGATACGCCGGACTGGGATGTCATTCTCGATCTCGACGCGCTGTCTGATGCTGAAGATCGCAACTGGGTCTGGCGGGGTTCCAATTGCCTGGCTCCGGACTATGACCGTTGTATCCTGACGCTGTCGGACGGCGGTTCCGACGCTGCTGTGCGCCGCGAATTTCTGATTTCCGAGCGTGCTTTTGTCGAGGACGGGTTCATAACGCCTGAATCCAAGGGTGGCATTGACTGGATTGACGAGAACACGGTGATGATCGGCCTGGCCATTGGCGAGGAAGACAGCACGGATTCCGGTTATGCCAGTGTCGCCTATCGCTGGGAACGTGGCACGCCTTACGAGAGCGCGACCGAGGTCATTCGCGGTGATCGCACCGACGTTGCCATGTGGGGCTTCCGCATGGAAGACAGTGACGGCACGGCCTACATGATGATGAGCCAGGCCGTGACGTTCTACGATACGGTTTACTGGCATCTGCCGGATGGTGGCGAGCCGATGCAATTGCCGTTGCCGGCGAAATCCTCCATTCGCTCGCTCTACCAGGATCAGCTGGTCTTCACCCTGGAACAGGACTGGACCCCGGTTGCGGGTGGCGAGACCTACAGCCAGGGCTCTGTCCTGTCCTTCTCCATGTCGGAATTCGCGGCCAATGGTGAACTGCCCCAGGTCTTCACCGTCTACATGCCGCGAGAGCGCCAGTCCGTCGGCTCGATCCAGTCGACCCGTTCTGCCCTGCTCATGGCGATCGACGAGAATGTTGTTGGCGGTATCGAGGCGTTCAGCTTCGCGGGTGACGAATGGACCTCCGAATCCGTTCCGGTCCCGGAAAACCTGACCTTGTCGATCAGCTCTGCGGACAGCGGCGAGGACATTTTCTTCTTCAATGCGGAAGGCTTCCTGACGCCTGACACGCTCTATATGGGCAATGTCGCGGACATGACCGTCAATCCAATCAAATCCATCCCGGAGCGCTTCAATGCCGAGGGTCTGATCGTGGAACAGCTGGAGTCCACGTCGGCTGACGGCACTCGTATCCCCTATTTTGTGGTTCGCCGTGAAGACACGGTTATGGATGGTTCCACCCCGACACTGCTCTACGCCTATGGTGGTTTTGAAGTCTCCATCCG
>CBFHQE010000076.1:0-14908 GCA_965657935.1 Maricaulis sp.
CGAAGCAAGCGTGACATGTCCGCCGGTGCAGCCTCCGCCAGGGGCGGAAGCGCTGGAGTGACTGTCTCGGTTGAGACAGGCCGGCGAAATGGCCAGAGCTTCATCGATCAGGGCCTCCCGCCGGTGCGGCATCGGCAAGTGCCAGTTCGCCACCGTCACTGGACAGCAGCATGTCCTCACGCAAGCCCTCGTCCTCATCGACGTCAGTGAGCATGGGCAGATCATTCACCTCGATCTCACGACTTGGATCGAGCGGCTCCAGGCCCAGATACCGGCGCGCCAGCGCGCGCAGGCGCTCGGGCTCTTCCAGGTGAGCAATCTCGACGTTGAGGACGTTGACCTGCCGACGCTCCTCGGCGAGCTGGGCCTGGATCAACTCCAGACGCTCCTGTGAGGATTTTGCTTCGGTCTTGGCGATATAAAGGGCGACGGCCAGCGTTACAGCGACAAGCAGGGCGACTCCGTTCAACACGCGGATCATAGCGCGGCCTCCAGCTTGGATAGCGGCACAACTCCGGGCATCACGAACTCCTCTTCCTGCCAACTCGGCGCATGCGTGCGAACGGCGACACGCAATTTCGCAGACCGTGACCGGGGATTTTCGGACAATTCCTGTTCCGACGCCGTCAAGGCCTTGCGGGTCTTTAGCGAGAACGTTGCCTCCGGCCCCTCAACAGCAACCGGGTTGTGACGGGAACCACCGCCGCCAGCCAGACCAGAACGCGCCCGCATGAAGGTCTTAACCATGCGGTCCTCCAGTGAATGGAACGTAACCACCACCAACCTCCCCATTGGCCCCAAAACACGCTCAGCCGCCTCCAAGGCTCGCGCGAGCTCGCCCAGCTCATCATTCACGAAAATGCGCAGCGCCTGGAACACACGTGTGGCAGGATGAATCTTCATGTGTTTTCCGCCAATTGCGCGGGAAACAATGCCCGCCAACTGATCCGTGGTCGTGATTGCGCTCTCGCCGCGCGCGCGAACCACAAACTGTGCAACCCGACGGGATTTGCGCTCCTCGCCGTAGACATAAAATATGTCCGCGAGCTCCCGCTCGCTCAGCAGGTTGATCGCATCACTCGCCGAGGCCCCTGCACCTGACATCCGCATGTCCAGCGGCCCGGACTTGTTGAAAGAGAATCCGCGCGCGGCCTGATCGATCTGCATCGACGACACGCCAATATCGAGCACCACGCCATCAATGTGCTCGCGACCACTCCCGGCAACAGCATTTTCAAGCTCGGAAAACGGCCCCGCGAAAAACTTGAAACGGCCCCCGAACTCGCTGCGAAACTGATCAACCACCGGCGCAACCGAGGGATCACGATCCACAGCGATTAATGAACAGCCGGCCGCCCCGAGAATGGCGCGCGAGTACCCGCCCGCACCGAATGTGCCATCAAGGTGCATCTCGCCCGCCTTTGGGCTCAAACCCGCCAACACTTCACTCAACATCACGGGATAGTGGCTCACGAGGCACCTCCCGGACGCGGGGCGAGCTTCAGCGCACGCTTGTTGTCACGCGCAAACGTCTGGGCATCGGCCTTGTGAGCCTCGAAGATGTCAGGCGACCAGATCTCGAACCGGGAACCGAGTCCGACAAATGTGGCCTTACCCTCAAGGCCGGCATGATCAATAAATTCCCGTGGCAGGGTCACACGACCATTGGCGTCGAATGAAAGCGGGCGCGCTGCACCGAAAATCGCACGCTCAAAGGCTATACGCGCATCATCATAGGGGTCCATCTCCTCGATAAGCGTCTGGTAGCGCTCGAGCAGGGCCTGCCCGCCGCCCTCGAGATAGCGACCATCAAAGGAAGGCCAGACGACAATGCCGTCAAACGCACCACCACCGACCACCGCACGAAAATCCGCCGGCACGGAAACCCGCCCCTTCGCATCTACGCCATTTATGGTGGTGGACAGGAACACGTCCGCCTACTCCCCAGCTAACCGCACGAACCGTCTCATGGTTAACGATGGGATAACATGGGATTTGATGGGAAACAATGTCGAACGAATGGTTTTTCATGGATTAACACCCCGATTAACCAATGGAATTCGAACAAAGACGGAACATTAAGTTAATATCCACAGCCGGGCGCGCAGAAACGCCGAGGCACCACTCAAAAGCCGGAACAAAAGGAGAGAATGCGTGCATAAATATTGAGCCGCACTCGACTTGCCCGTTTACGATTAACCATTTGAGGAAGAATAAAATCAGGCGGCCTGTAAGCCGGGTTCTGTTCCCCTTGCGGGGCGACGATCATTCATCTGCGCTGCGCCTTGCGACGCAGCTGGTGCGACCTACCCGGATGACACGTGGAATCCCGCGCGCAGCTCGAAGCTGCCTTCATCCCTATTCGGTCTTGCTCCAGGTGGGGCTTGCCGTGCCCCCTTCCTTACGGTCGGGGCGGTGCGCTCTTACCGCACCCTTTCACCCTTACCTCTCTCGGCCATTGACCTCGAAAGGCGGTCTACTCTCTGCTGCGCTTTCCCTGGGGTCTCCCCCGCCGGGCGCTACCCGGCACCTTGATTCCATGGAGCCCGGACTTTCCTCGATCACGCCGTTTCCAGCCTCGTGACCGCGATCGCCCAGCCGCCTGATCGCGCGCTTAAACAGCAAGCGAAACCAAAAGGCAAGGAAACAGGCGCGCGCACACTCCATCACCATCAGCCGAGACTGTTTTCAGTCGATCTTTGACGACGCCGTTCGCGTTTCCGTTGGTGGCACGTCTGACTACACCGTCGCGCTCGCTACTCGCACGTCTATCGGTGGCTCCTCTGTTGGCGAGAACGCGTTCTACATCAATGGCATGCCTGTTAAGAACTTCCGCAACTTCCTCGGCACCTCCACGATCCCGTTCCAGTTCTACGATCAGGTCGAGATCCAAACCGGTGGTTACCAGGCTGAAATCGGCCGCTCCAAAGTTAGTGTAGTCAACGCGGTGACCCGTTCCGTACGCGTCGGTCTCAGCTGGGACTTCTAAGGTTCCGGTCAGCCCCTAGGAGTGAAGTCACGAGCACCCAACGGGCGAATTACCTCCCTCCGCGGTAGCGAAGGGGCGGTGGCTCAAACCACCGCCCCTTTTGCTTTCAAAAGGGTAGCCGGAATTGCCCTCCGGTCGTTAAAAATCAGATTGCCGCTCATCGCGGGTAAACATGCAGACACAGGCTGTCGCGTCTTACCCCACCCGGATGAGCGGCGATTTGTTTCCAGCTGTACACTCGACAGCAATGATTCATGGCCTATCTGTGGGTCCAAGGTCTGGGAGGGCGGCACCCTGAAGTGATCTTGCGTTGGTAACAGCGTAGCGTGAACCAGTACGTGCGCGCGTGCTCATGCGGATATCGCTCCCCAAAACAGTGTTTGCAGGATCCGGGATTTCTAGAGTTCCGGCTAGTCTCTGGGAGTGAAGTCACGAGCACTCATGAGACGCTCCACCCGATCCGGGTGGCGGGGGACGATGGAGGCATTCATCGTCCCCTTGCTTTGTTTCAGCAGTATTTTTGCGCAGCCGAAAAAATCAACGCCGAAGTTTCATCATCAACCTGGCCATCCACGCGGTTTGGCCGATGCCTGCGCTGAAAGGCCCGAACGGTATCCGGCAACGCCGCTTCAGGGTTATATCCGGCGCGCTCGAGGTCGTCCTGGATCGCGGTGCTTGGTGTCTCACCCGTCAATCGGACAGCCAGGCCTCGCTCTTCCAGCACCCGCCAGGGGAAATGCTCTCCTGGGTCTTCCTTGCGATCAGCGGCAACATCGGAATGGCCGATGACACACTCCGGGCCTAGACCGTGTCGCTCCATCAGTTCGGAAATCAGGTCACATACAGCCTCAATCTGGACGGCCGGATAGTCGGGCAGGCCAAAATCATGTCCCCCATTGACGATCTCGATGCCGACCGCGGCGGAATTGAGATCGCGCTCCCCCCGCCAATAGCTGACGCCCGCATGCCAGGCTCGCTTCTCGTCTGCCACCAGCCGGAACACACGGCCATCTTCCTCGACCATGTAGTGCGCGGAGACCTCGGCCGAGCCATCGCACATACGCTCCAACGCAGCCTGTCCGGTTTCCATCCCGGTATAGTGGAGAATGATCAGCGAGATCGGCAGTTTTCGATCATTGAAATTGGGCGACGGCGCGGAAATGAAGTCCAGGCTCACAGCGTTTTCTCCCGCGCCAGGCCAGCGGTTGGAAGCGTCTTGTTCTGACGGAAGGCGATCACGCCTACGCCCGTCAGGGTCAATCCGCCCCCGACCAGCAATTGCCAGCCGACGGGATCATTGGTGATCACCAGGCCGGAAATCACCCCGACCAGAGGCGCCATCAAGGTTAGAGGGGCAATCAATGTTGCGTCGTATTTCTGGAGCAAGCGGTAGAACACGCCGTGGCCAAAAATATTCACCAGCACGACGGTAAACAGCAGTGCCGCAAGGAAGGGCCACCCACCGGCGAGGGTTGCGGCGATCTGATCCCGCTCGGTCAGCAAGGAAAGGATCAACAAGGGGGGCCAGGATATCAGGCCGATCCAGGCCTGCATCCGGATAGAATCCAGAGGCATGCGCTTCACCAGAATCATTCCGAGCGCGCCAACAAATGCGGCAGCCACCCCGACCATCAGTCCCAGCTCGAGCGTCGCCCCGCCCGGATCGATGACCACCAGCATGATCCCCGCGAAAGCGACAACAATTCCGGCCAGGCGAATCTTGCCGATCTGTTCCTTGAGCATGAACACGGAAAGGATGGTGGCAAACGGCACACCCAGCTGCAGGGCGATGGCCATGCCGGACGGCGTCGCAGTCTGCAGACCGAAAAATATCAGGACGTATTGCAGTGCGCCCATACACATGGCGACGCCGATCATGGTCTTCATATCGGTTGGCCCGGGCCTCAGCCAGGGCGCGAGGAAAGCATAAAGCAAAGCGAAACGCAGGAATGCAAAAAAAATCGGCGGACTGCCTTCAAAGCCGGGAACCCAGCCCGGCGCACCAGTCACCGAGAATTTGGCCACCACAAAATTGAGACCCCAGACGACGCAGACCGCGAGCAGGGCGAAAAAATCGCGCAATTTCATACGTCTTCTTCGCGTGCGTCGCCGCGAGAAACAAGTGATTACTGAGCGGGTCGGCGTTCCGGTTCGAAATGTGCATCCAGGAAAGCCAGAAATGCGCGCCAATCGCCGGGCCGAACCCCGTGCAGCCCGCGTCGCATGAACTGGGCGATATCAGCGTCCGGTTGGAAATCCCCCAGCGAGGTCTGCGTCATCCCCTCCGAGCCATAAAGTGCATAGACCGGATTGGCGGCCCGGGCGGCCCGGAAACTGCCCGCCGGATCGGACCAGGCATCCCGCCAGGCCCCTCCAATCATCAGCGGACGCGGTGCCATCATGGCAATCAGCTGGTGCTGGTCGACCGGAAGCTGGTCTTCTCGGCCAGCATAATTTGCATAATTCGGTGTGAACCAGTGCGGGTAACCCTCGGTGACCTGGGCAATGCTTTCGCCATTGTGGCTGCGAGACAGCGTTGTCCCGCCCGTTCCGGCCTGGTGGGCAATGACCAGGTCCACCCTCTCGTCGAACGCAGCAACCAGCAGGGCGGACTTGCCATTTCGCGAATGCCCCCAGACGGCGGTGCGCGTCTCATCAAATTCAGGCGCTTCATCCAGCACATCAATCACGCGGGAATAGACCCAGGCCCAGGCCGCAATGGCTCCGCCATCGCCTTCCGGGATAAGACGCTCAAGCGGCGCGGCGGCCCGTGACGCACTGTCAGGGACGATATCTCCGGCAAAAACGAATGCGACTGCATACCCCGCATCGAGAATGTCGGCGACCGGCGGTTCGGCAATATGCTCACCAAAAACCCACAACATCGGAACCGTCATCCAGCTGGAGCCGTCACAATTGCGCGCGCCCGGCATCTGCCGCATCTCTTCATGCCCACCCAGGGCCGCGCGGGTGCCACAGAACATTTGCATGATGATGGTCGGGACAGGACCGTCGATCCCGTTCGGGCGGACAGTCGCGACATAGGTCTCAAATCCAGCCATCGAGAGATGCCAGTCTTCCAGCACTCCCCGGCCTTGATAGGCATTGGCATCGATCACGCGGCGATCAAGAACCTCGCTAACCGCCTCGGCCGGGTAAGGACCAAACACTTCGCTCTGGAAGAGCTGCTCAAGTTCCGGGCGACGCGCTTCCCACGCCTCGCGGCTGGATGACATCGTCGCGATGTCCGGCTGCGCGGGCATGCTGACCTCGCGCGACGACACTTTCGGCAGCGCCATGCTGACACAGCCAACCAGCAAAAGGGGCAACAGGATAGCGAGAACTAGAAGGACACGGCGCATTCGTTACTCCACGATTGTCGCCACGCTAGCAGCGTGCCCGAGTTCGGCCATTCACATTGATGTGTATCAGGATTTGGACGGATCTGTGCCGTCTACCGTCCAGCCTTTCGGCCCGCGGGTCGCCACCAGGATCTCAACGCCGTCTTCACCGTATTCACGGGCGGCAGACGGACGTTTCACCTTGCGCCAAAGCCAGTAGACACCGGCCGCCAGCAAGGCGGCTCCAAAGACAAACAGGAAAGCGGCCGTAAGCATCATGGCGAGCACAAACACGAGTACCGCTGCCGCGATCGCAACAACCGCCGCCAGAATATCACGCAGGAAACCTCCTGCGCCATTACCGAAAAACTGTCCGGAAGAGTTCTGTGTGTTCGTCATTGCTTTGCGTTACGTCCTTTCGTCTACCCAATATGTTGGCATCAAACGCGCCGACGTCAATTGGACAGACCGACAATTAACCCTCTTTCCTTGAGAATTTGATCATAAGCGAGGTTAATGACAGCCATTTTTTCACCTGCAAGGCGTTGCGCTTCCGGCGGTGCACCTCGAGCGATCATTCGATCCGGGTGGTTCTGCGAGGCGATTCTGCGATAGGCGCGCTTCAAATCCGCATCTGCGATATCGGCCTCGATTCCCAGAATGACATAGGGATCATCATCCGGTGCTCCGAGATGACCCATGCGGATGCGGCGAAACTCGCGCGCGGAGAAACCGAATATGTCGGCAACATCCGCCAGGAAACCTTCCTCGCTCGATGTCACCGCGCCATCCGCCTTGGCGATATGGAACAAGCCATCGATGACATCTTCAAGCAAAGCCGGATTGGAGCGGAAACGTCGCGCCAGGCGCCGCGCATATCCTTCAAAGCCCAGCGTTGTCTGCATAGCCAGTTCGAAAGCCCGATCCAGTGGTTCTCGACCTTCCGGCGGCGGGCGGAACACTTCGTAGAAGGCGCGGATCTCGCTGCGGGACACGACGCCGTCTGCCTTTGCCATCTTGGCCCCCAGGCCGATCAGGGCCATCGCGAAATCAGCATCACCGACCGTGCGGTCATTGGCATCATCACAGCCGTCGCAGGCCAGGAAGCAATCCTTGCCTTGAAGTCGCGCTGCGAGCTTTCGCCAAAAACCCATGTCTCTCCCGTCCTCAGGGCTATTTAGAAATCTTCACTTTCAAATACCAGAGTTCAAGTGCGACGGATTTCCGCAGGATGCAGCACAAGCAGCTTGAACGCAGGACCGGCCCCGCTAGGCTCGCCCGCAAGAACAGGGAGAGAGCGTGTGACAGCGGGTTCTGGCAGCTGGGAATTCTGGATTGATCGCGGTGGCACCTTCACCGATGTGCTGGGCCGATCGCCCGAGGGAAATCTGACGGCGCTCAAATTACTGTCGGAAAGCCCCGATTACATCGACGCCGCCAGCGAAGGCGTTCGCCGGCTGAGCGCCGGCGCGCCTGTAGCCGCTGTGAAAATGGGCACGACTGTCGCCACCAACGCACTTCTCGAACGCAAGGGAGAACGCACACTCTTCCTCGTCACCGCCGGATTTGAGGACCTGCTTGTCATTGGTGACCAGACCCGTCCGGACATTTTCGCACTCAATCTTCGTCGCCCGGATCCACTCTATGACCGGGTTGAGGGAGTAGTGGGACGCATCGACGCCAGCGGCGCGGTATTGACCTCATTGCCGGCCAGCGCCGTGGAAACAGCGCTCCGCACCGCTTTCGATGAAGGAATCCGCTCCGTGGCGATCTGCTTCATGCACGCCTATGCCAATTCAACGCACGAAGACCACACGGCACAAATGGCCAAAACCATCGGCTTCAAGACCATTGTGCGGTCGAGCGTCGCCAGCCCGCTGGTGAAAATTGTCCCGCGTGCCTCCACCACAGTTCTCGATGCCTATCTGACCCCGGTTCTGATCGATTATGTCAGCCGCGTCGCAAAGGGGCTGGACGCGACCCCGCTCTATTTCATGCAATCGTCTGGCGGTCTGACCGCTGCTGAGAATTTTCACGCCCGTGATGCCGTCCTCTCCGGACCGGCCGGTGGTGTCGTCGGCATGGCCAAGACCGCTCTGGCATGCGGCTATCCAAAGGTGATCGGCTTTGACATGGGGGGCACCTCCACAGATGTGTCCCGATTTGACGGCGAGCGCTTCGAGCGGGTCCAGGATACCATTGTCGCCGGCCAGCGCCTTCGTGCTCCGATGATGGCGGTACACACGGTCGCTGCAGGCGGTGGCTCCATCCTCCATTTTGATGGCGAACGCGCCCGCGTCGGCCCGGAAAGCGCCGGCGCCATGCCCGGCCCGGCTGCCTATGGCCGCGGAGGCCCTGCAGCCGTGACCGATGCCAATGTCGTGCTCGGCCGGATCCAGCCCGACTGGTTCCCGCATGTTTTTGGCCCGAAGAGCGATGCTCCACTCGACGTCAACGCCAGCCGGGATCGACTGCAGGCGCTTGCTGATCAGATGGGACTTCCCGGCGCAGAGGCGGCAGCTGAAGGCTTCCTGGCAGTGGCCATCGAAAGCATGGCCCAGGCCATCAAGCAGATCTCGATCGGCCAGGGTGTGAATCCCTCGGCCTATGCCTTGTCGGCGTTCGGCGGCGCGGGAGGCCAGCATGCCTGCCGGGTCGCGGAAGCTCTGGGCATGAAGACGGTGCTGCTGCATCCACACGCCAGCCTGCTCAGCGCCCTGGGCATCGGCCTCGCCGACCTGGTGGAAACCCGGCAGGCCGCCATTGGACAGCCGCTCGCCGACGCGCTGGAGCCGGTTGGCACTGCGGTGGAACGGCTTGTCGGCGACGCCAGTGCGGCCCTCTCCGCGTCCGGAATCAAGGCCGAGGACATGCGCCGCAGCGTCCTGCTGCATATCCATATCGCCGGCTCGGACAGCGCCCTGCCCGTTGCTCTGGCCGACCGCGACAGCATGAAATCCGAGTTCGACGCTGCCCACACTCGCCTGTTCGGCTTTCGGCCTGAAGGCGAACTGGTCGTCCAGTCGATCACGGTCGAGGTTTCCGCCACGCCCGCCAGCGCCAGCCTGTCCCGTCACGCGTTCGCCGACAGCAACAAAACCAGCGCTCAGGCGCATGCCGCAATGTATATCGACGGCATGAAGAAGAATGTTCCTGTCCACGCCCTCGACCGGATTTCACAGAACGACGAGATCGAGGGTCCGGGCCTGCTTCTCGACGCCAACTCCACCATCGTTCTGGAACCCGGCTGGACCGCTCGCCGGCATGATACCGGCATGCTGGTGCTTGAACACAGCGGCAATGCAGACACCCAAACCGGCTCCACCGAGCTCGATCCGGTGCGCCTGGAATTGTTCAACAAACGTTTCATGAGTGTCGCGGAGCAGATGGGTGTGGCGCTGGAACGCACAGCCCACTCGGTCAACATCAAGGAGCGCCTGGACTTTTCCTGCGCGGTGTTTGACGCCGATGGCGGGCTGGTCGCCAATGCGCCCCACATGCCGGTGCACCTGGGCTCCATGTCCGCATCGGTTCAGGCCGCCGCCGCGGCTCACCCCGACCTGGGTCCCGGCGACGCCGTCGCGGTAAACGCGCCCTATGATGGCGGCACCCACCTGCCCGATATTACCATCGTCACCCCGGTCCACGACGAGGACACCGGTCAGCGGCTTTTCTACGTCGCCTCACGGGGTCACCACGCTGATGTCGGCGGCATTGCCCCGGGCTCCATGCCACCGTTCTCCACGACCATCGACGAAGAAGGCGTGCAATTTCGCAATGTGCGCATTGTTCAACAGGGTGAATTCCTCGAACCGGTCGTCCGGGACGTTCTGGAAACAGGCAGCTGGCCCGCGCGCAATCCGGATCAGAACATCGCCGACCTGAAGGCCCAGCTTGCCGCATGTGCGCGCGGCGCGGAGGAATTGCATCGCCTGATCGCCGATAATGGCCTTGATGTTGTGGCGGCCTACATGCAGCACGTTCAGGATAATGCAGAGCGCTCGGTCCGTCGTGTCATTGGCGCGCTGGATGACGGGTCGGCCTGCGTCCGCCTGGATGACGGCGCTAAGATCCGTGTTTCCATAACAGTCGATCCGGATCAGCGCAGCGCGGTTGTCGACTTCACGGGGACCTCGCCCCAGCGCGAGAGCAATTTCAACGCCCCTGCGTCAGTGGCTCGGGCAGCGGTGCTCTACGTTTTCCGCTGCCTCGTTGGCGACAGCATCCCGCTCAATGAAGGATGTCTCATCCCGATCGAACTGATCATTCCCGAAGGATGCCTGCTCAACCCGAAACCGCCTGCCGCTGTTGTGGCCGGCAATGTGGAGACCAGCCAGCTGGTCGTTGACGCGCTGTTCGCAGCCACCGGCCGTCTCGCCGCTGGTCAGGGCACGATGAACAACCTGACCTTCGGGAATGCGAAACATCAATATTACGAGACGATATGCGGCGGGTCCGGTGCGGGAATCGGGCATGATGGCCAGGCATTCCCAGGCGAAAATGCCATCCACACCCACATGACAAATTCGCGCATGACCGATCCGGAAGTGCTGGAACAACGCTTTCCGGTGCGGGTCGAGCATCATCGTGTCCGCGAAGGGTCGGGTGGGCAAGGCGATGTCGAGGGAGGCGATGGCAGCACGCGGTGCCTGACCTTCCTGGAACCGATGGCGGTATCCCTACTTTCCTCCCGTCGCAAGGAGCACCCGTTCGGGCTCAATGGAGCGCCTGACGCGCGGCCGGGTTCGCAGCGCCGTATCGGCAAGGACGGGTCGGTTGAGGAGCTGGAAGGGCTATTCAGCATAGAGGTGGTCGCCGGCGAACAGGTCGAAATCGAGACCCCCGGCGGCGGCGGTCTCAATTGTCTAGATCATTAAAACGACGCAAGAAATCATCCAATCGCCAACCGCTTGCGTAGATCTTCACGTCACATCGATGAGACGCCCCCGGACGGGTGCGGCAGAGGCCTCTGCCCGCCCTCGCACACAGACCTGATCTCAGGAGGAAAGACATGCGTCTTGTTACTTGCGCAGCGATTGCTGCATCCCTGTTCGCCGCTCCCGCCCTGGCCGGAGACGACGCCAAGCGTAACTATAATGCCCACACCACCATGCGTGCCGACATTGTCGACACCGCGGTCAGCGCAGGCCAGTTCAACACGCTGGTCGCTGCCGTGCAGACCGCCGGACTCGTTGACACGCTGAAGGGTGATGGCCCGTTCACGGTGTTCGCACCGCTCGATTCAGCATTCGCCGGCCTGCCGCACGGTGAAGTCGACCGTCTGCTTCGTCCGGAAAACCGCCACGAGCTGATCGATATCCTGACCTATCACGTCGTTCCGGGCGCCATTACGGCAGACCAGCTGGCCGGCCAGATCCTGGCTGTCGAGACGGTGGAAGGATCCACGGTGCTGATCGATGCGACGGACGGCGTCCGTGTCGGCAATGCACAGGTGGTGCAGGCTGACATCCAGACCAGCAACGGCATCATCCATGTCGTGGACCGGGTAATTATTCCGACTGCTGACTAAATTAGGACCAGAATACGGGTTCGGGGTGCGGTTGTCGCACCCCGGATTCAACCCCTCAGAGGCGAACCCCTCTCACGCACCCCCTGATTTGCTGCCAAATCATTACAGGCAAGCAACAGTTTGAATATTGGTATTCATAACTTAGGCAAAGGGGACAGTTTATGAAACTCAAAACACTGCTGCTTGCGAGCAGCCTGGCATTGATGCCAGCCACAGCGACCTTCGCGCAGACGACGCCGCAGGAACTCGAAATGGTCCGAGATAGCTGGATCTTCGTGTTCGATAATTCGGTAGAAGCCCGTGAAGTACGTGGCCGGGCCGAACAGGCCCTGATTGCCAGCAATGGCCGGGCGTCCAATGTCTACACCAACACCATTCTCGGTTTCTCGGCCCGCATGCCGGAATCAGCCGCACGGCGTATCGCCGAAGTTGTGCCGAACATCGCCTATGTCGAGGCCGACTCCGTCTACCGGATCGTGGCGCCGCCGCCGGGTCGAGGTCCGGGCAATGGCGGCGGCGATGATGGCGGAGGCAGTGATCCCGCCCAGAGCACGCCCTGGGGCATTACCCGCGTGAACGGCGGCCTGCCGCCAGTGGCCGGACGCACGGCCTGGGTCATCGATAGCGGCGTGGACCAGGCCCCCCCGGACCTGAACGTAGATACGGCACGCAGCGCCAACTTTGTCTCCCGCGGTCGCGATACCAAGGATGATGGCAATGGCCACGGCACGCATGTCGCCGGCACCATCGGTGCCATCGACAATAATATCGGCGTGATCGGGGTTGCCCCGGGCGCACCGATCGTCGGCGTTCGCGTGCTCAACAATAACGGCAGCGGAAGCCTGTCAGACGTCATCGCCGGCATTGACTATGTTGCTGTCAACGCGGCACCGGGCGACGTCGCCAACATGAGCCTCGGCGGTGGCGTGTCCCAGGCCCTGGACGACGCGGTGATCGCAGCCTCGAACAACAGTATCCTGTTCGTACTGGCCGCCGGCAATGAGTCCGATGATGCCGCCAACCATTCTCCCGCGCGCGCAAACGGCTCCAACATCTACACCGTCTCCGCCTTCTCCCAGGGCGACAGTTTCGCCAGCTTCTCCAATTATGGAAATCCGCCGGTGGATTGTGCCAATCCCGGGGTCGGCGTTTTGTCGACCTATAGTGATGGCGGATACGCAACCCTGTAAGGGACATCGATGGCAGCGCCGCATCTCGCCGGCATTCTCATGACCGGCAATTTCTTTGTGGACGGTTATGTGAACGGCGACCCGGATGGCGATCCGGACCCGATCTGCGTTCGCTAGAACGCAATGAAAACCCCGGAACACGTGTTCCGGGGTTTTTTCTTCCTCAGCGCGCCACGCTCCGTCGCCGGGCGATGGGTTTGACGTGCGTTTCGAGATATTCGACGATCAGGCCCGCGACATCCTTCCCCGAGGTCCGCTCCACGCCCTCGAGGCCCGGTGAGGAATTGACCTCAAGGATTTTGGGTCCGGTCGACGACCTCAACAAATCCACACCCGCAACAGAAAGCCCCAGCGACTTGGTCGCTCGCACAGCCGCGGAGCGCTCCTCCTTGGTAATACGAACCTTCTTGGCTTCGCCGCCACGGTGAAGGTTGGAACGAAACTCGCCCTCCTCGGCCTGGCGCATCATGGTGGCGACGACCCGACCACCAACGACGAAACAGCGAATGTCCGCGCCTTCCGCTTCCTTGACGAATTCCTGGACAATAAAGTTCGCCTCCAGTCCGCGGAAGGCATCGATCACCGACTCTGCGGCCTTTTTGGTCTCGGCCAGAACAACACCCCGGCCCTGCGTGCTCTGCAGCAGCTTCACCACCAGGGGCGCACTGCCGACGTGCGAGATCAGATTGCCGGTATCCTTCGGCGAGTGCGCAAAGGCTGTCACGGGCATGGCAATACCGGACCGGGCCAGGATCTGGTGAGCGTACAGCTTGTCCCGTGAGGCACCGATGGCTTCGGAGGTGTTGAGGCAATACGCTCCCATCATGGAGAACTGGCGCAGAACCGCCATGCCATACGACGTCATGCTGGCTCCGATCCGCGGAATGACCGCGTCATAGGCCGGCAAGGGCTTGCCGTCATAATAGACTTTCGGGTCTGCCGCATCGATGGCGAGGGTACAACGTGCCGTATTGACCATCTCGACGACATGCCCGCGTGTCTCTGCGGCATCCTTCAAGCGCTGGGAAGAGTAGTTCTTCGGCTCGCGGGTCAGGATTGCAATGCGCAGCGGACGCTTGACCGGGCGCCGTCGCGGAAAGTCCTTGTAAAGCTCATAGCTCAACTCGCCTTGGGCATGAGACAAGCCCGGATTCACGACCATGTCCTCGCGGATCGCCTGGCGTCCCAGCAACATGCGGTAGGCCATCGTCTCGCGATTGGTCAGGGTCAGCTCGACCGGCCAATCACGCTCGCCGATCTTGACCGGGGTTTCGATCACCCAGCGGAGCTCCCGCTCACCGTTCGATGAAATTACTTCACGCCTGTCCAGCGCTGGCGCCGAGCAAACAACCTCGATTTCCGGCTTTTCTGGGACTGGGTGCAGGATGAAACGCACCTGCGGTTTATCGATCGGACCAAACGGCTCGACCGATACGGCATGTAGAGCTGACGTTCTCGCTCCCGTATCCACCTTTACCTTGACGGCCGGCAATCCGAGTTTTGGGAAGGCTGCCCACTCTTCCCACCCCAACAGAAACGCGTCTTCCATCAGCGTATCTCCAGAAAATGACGCGCCGCGTTACTCCCGACGAATGGTTTCGTCCAGCAAATTTCCAGTTTCTCTCGCGATTTTCTCGGATCAGACCGCTTCGGCCACCCAGATCTTCATGGTCAGCTGATTGTCCTTGTCCATCGGATGCAGCTCGACCTGTTTCACCTGGCTCAGACCGGCACGTTCGATGATCTCGTTCATCTCCTCGTCGGAAAACCCCAGACGGCGGTGATGCTGTTCCTCGCGCAGTGTTTCGAGCTGGTGCGGAGCAAAATCAACGATCAACAAACGCCCCCCCTGGCGCAG
>CBFHQE010000077.1:0-14631 GCA_965657935.1 Maricaulis sp.
TCATTGATGGCGGTCATTCCATGGACGCTGCGCTGGCTGATTACCGCGGCTGGGCGGGGCGCATCGTGAGCGGCGGCATACTGGCCATCCACGACGTGTTTCCCAACCCGGAAGATGGGGGGCGTCCTCCATACGAGATCTGGAAACTTGCGCGTGACAGCGGGCTGTTTGAAGTTGTCAGTCGAACAGGAACGCTGGAAGTCCTTCGCCGTCTGGCCTAGATGGCGTTTCCGGCATTTCCGGCAACACGGTGCGGATCAAAAGGTTCGAGCCCGATGTCAGCCCCTCAAGGGCATCGAGAGCCATGATCATGGCGCCTGCGGTCCAGGACGGTCGCTCATAGGGCCAGATGACATCTTCCGCGAACTGCCAACCCATCCAGTAACCGCCTTCGCTGGCGCGCAGCGGCTCCAGGTTTTCCAACAGGCTGCGGGCTTCATCACGCTTGCCGGCTGCAAGGCAGGCGAGGGCAAGTTCAGCCGTCTCTGCAGCGGTGACCCAGGGTTCATCCGTCACACATCGACAGCCCAACCCGGCCTCGACGAATTCGTTCCAGCGCGCATAGAGCCGCGCCCGGCCGGTTTCAGCGGGGAGCACGCCGGTCAGAACCGGATAATACCAATCCATCGCATACCGACGCCGATCAGTGCTGAAGCGGTCAAACCGCGCATCGTTCTCGCGTAATGCCGCGCCGACGGCCCGCCGCGCGCTTTCCCAATGGGGGCGTTTGGCACCTACCAGCCGCGCCAGTAGCAGGCCGCATTCGATGGATTTGTACAGGCTGGCATTGCCCGCGCGCAGACTGTCCACGTCTTCCAGCGTTTCATGCGGCTCCAGCCCGCGCCAGACAATGTCACCTCGGATGTTCTGATGGCGCAGGACGAACTCGATCGCGCTGTCGACCATCGGCCAGTATCGTTCGGCCTTGTTCGCCGCATTCAGTGCGAGCAGGCTACGCAGGACTGTGACGGCGACATAGCCTGTGAAATTTGTGTCTCGCGCCTGCTCGGGCGCGCCGGGCGCGAGCCGGCGATTGTCATCATCCAGCGGCACAGACGCGCCAAGGTCGCCTGTGAACCCGCCGTCTGTGTCCTGTCTGACCAAGAGACAATCCAGGCCCTTGAGCGTTTCCTCGGCATGCCCGGCAATCGCAAGACCCATAACGCTTTCGCCGTGGTTCCACGCGTCCCAGATACCGCGATCGATCCAGGGTATGGACCCGTCCGGTCGTTGAAGCCTGCAGATATGGGCCGCGCTGTCGGCGATGATACGTAACGTGTCCATCATCCGGCCTTGCGGAAATACATGACCACAGACTTGCCCATGAGCGGGTTGAGCAACCCGTCGAGGAAACGCGTCAGCCAGGGGCGTTGCAACAGGTCCCACTCGAGGAATTTGCGGTAGGTATTGACCAGACCGCTGTCCTCACGCTTGTCCCAGAGCGCGCATTGCAGCCACCAGTAGGGGCTGTGCAGACTATGCGCCCAGTGGCGTGCAAATCGTTTGAAACCCTGTTTCTCGACCGAGTTCCTGAGTTGCGAGGAGCGGAAGATGCGCACATGTCCGCCCGGCGTGTTCTGATAGCCTTCCGAGAGCGCCCAGCAGATTTTCTCCGGCCAGTAGCGCGGCACCGAGGCGATGAAAAGGCCGCCCGGTTTCAGGATGCGAGAGATTTCCGAGAGAACGAGATCCGGGTCTGGCACGTGTTCAAGCACTTCGGAGCAAATGATGCGGTCGAAACAATCATCCGGGAAGGGCAAACGCCCCGCATCGCCTGCGGTCACAGAGGCTGAGCGTTGATCGGATGCCGGATCGGGCGGCGGAAGTTCGAAAAAGCCTTCCCACGCGGCTTTGACCTCGCCGTGGGAAAGGTCGAGCCCGACGATTTCGAGCGGTATGTCATTCCAGTAGAGCGCGTGCAGGTGACGCCCACGGCCGCAACCGAGGTCGAGGACGCGCATGCCGGGCTCGAGGTCCAGATCCTCGAGGCGAACCGTAACCATCATGAGCGGGCTCCACGTTCAGCAAGTGCTTCGGCGTAGAGGCGCGAGGCCGCCAGGGCATGGTGCTTCCACTGGAACAGGTCCTGTGCCCGTTCAGTCGCGCGCTGTCCGATTTCGGTGGCCATGCCCGGATCGTCCAGCAGACGTGCCAGATTGGCGGCCATTGCACCCGCATCACCGACAGGAGAGACCAGACCGCAATCACCAACGACTTCCGGTAACGCCCCGCCATCACTGGACACAACAGCCGCGCCGCAGGCCATGGCTTCGGCGGCCGGGAAACCAAATCCTTCGAACCGTGCCGGACAGGCGACGACATGAGCACGGCGATAAAGCTCTGCCACATCCTCGCGGCTGAGCCCGCCGCCATCGACAACGCGGGAGGTCAGACCGTGTTGCTCAAGCGCGCGTTTTGCCGGTCCCTTGCGCAGCGTGCCGACGATGCGCAGCTTGACGTTCGGGCGCGCTGCCGCGACGCGGGCAACCGCCTCCAGCAGGACATCCAGCCCCTTGATCGGCGCATCGGCACTCGCCGTGGTCACGATCAGGCCCGGCTCGCGTTCGACCGCGCTGTCGAGATGGAAGATGGAGTGCTCGATACCGTTGAAGGCAACCCGCACACGCTCGGTCGGTGTGTCGTAATGCTCGGCATGACTGTCCCGTGCCGCTGCAGAGACCGCGAGCATGCGCGGTAATTGCCGCGAGGTGCTGGCCTGCATCTTCACGAAACTGTACCAGCGCCGCGTGAGGGCGCGTTTCCACCAGCTTTCGCCGGCGGCAACCGCATAATCCAGATCGATCGAGATCGGGTGGTGGATGGTGGTGATGACGGGCAAGAGTTCATCAATGCGCACGAATGGCGAGGCGAGGGTCTGGTTGTCGTGCAGCACGTCGTACTCACCGGCGTGCTGGCGCAGGTATTTCTCCAGCCGCAGGCCAAAGGAATAAAGCTCGCCAAAGGCGCCGGAATTATGCGCCAGCCATTCTGACAGATCAGCACGATTTGTGAGATGCTGGGGGCGCAAGGCGAGGAAGGCGTTTTTCTCTTCGAACAGGTCGAGTGATGGCAGTTCGATCAGATCAATGCCTTTGTCCAGTTCGGGGTACGGCGGGCCGGAAATCACCGTGACCATGTGGCCCAGTCCTGATAGCGCGCGTGTCAACTCGCGGATGTAAACGCCCTGGCCGCCAACATGCGGGTGGGAGCGATAACCGCTGACCAGAACCCGAAGCGGGCGAACCGGATCGCTGTCTGCTGCCATCTGGGAGGAGGAATGTGCAGTCGTTTCGAGAGTCATCTGATGAGGCTGTGTCCGATTTTGCGGGGAACCTATAGAAGTGAACGCTGTTCGCCAAGCGTTTGACACCTATGCAGCGCTGTCTGGAAAGGTTATGGCGTGCCCCTCGGGACGCGATACACATGAACGCCAACACACTCAGATTTTCGGCCTATTTTGGCGCCTTTTACCTGACCCTGGGGGCATTCCTGCCCTATTTTCCGGTCTGGCTGGAGGGGCGTGGGATTTCGGCAGAGTGGATCGGCTGGATCGGTGCCGCCGGATATGCCGGGCGTTTCCTGATTTCACCGATTGCTGCGCGCTGGTCGGACAAGGCCCGTTTGCAACGCCACCCGATCAGCGCCATGGCGCTGACAACAATGGTGGCCTTTGTCATGCATCTGCCGACCAGCTCGCCGTGGCCCTTGCTGGTACTGGCATTTTTCGCTTCTGCCTGTTTCTTCGGCCAGGTGCCGCTGGTGGACGCGTTTGCCATGCGGGAATCGCAGGCCGGCAAGATCCCGTTCGGTCCGGTTCGGGCGTTCGGCTCCGCCGTTTTCGTGATCGCCAATTTCATCGTCGGAGCTTTGCTGGACCTCACCGGCAGTGAGAGCGTGATCGTGTTTGTGGCCACCGGCGCAGTGTTTGTCTCAATCACAGCCTTCACCCTGCCAGAGGGTGAGCCGGCGGACGCCGAGGCTGGCCGGAAAATTGACTGGGTGCAATTTGGCCGCCTGGTGCGCGGCCCCCTCGGGTGGGCGCTGCTGGCATCGGCATGCATCCAGGGCGCACACGGATTTTACTACTATTTCTCGACCCTGGCTTGGGAGGCGCAAGGTCACAGCAAGTTTGTCATCGGTTCGCTGTGGGCAACCGGCGTGATGATCGAGATCGCTTTTCTCTGGTGGTCCGGCAAGGGCGTCCTGGGGCGAATGTCGCCCGCGCAATTGCTGGGCCTTGGTGCACTGGGGTCGCTTGTGCGGTGGGGATTGACGGCGCTGGGGCCACCGCTGCCTTTCCTCTTCATGCTGCAGCTGCTGCACGCGCTGACCTTTGCCGCGACGTATATCGGTTTCCTGCGCTTTGCTGTAGACTCTATTCCTCAACGACACACGGCAACCGTTCAGGCCATCAACTCCGCGCTCTCAGGAGGCGTCATCATGGCTTTGGCCTCTGTGGCTTCAGGATATGCCTATGCCTGGGCAGGCCTCGGCGGCTTTGTGATCATGCTTGTTCCGGCCGCAATCGGCCTCGCGGCGGCAATTGCACTTCGTCGCTTTTCTGCACTCCCGCACGACAAAGAAATCGACTAGGCTGCCAACCCATGAGGGGTAAAGCATTATCACAGGTTGATTCGGCCGGTGTCGTCGTTCGCCAGGACGGCGCCAAGACGATCGTGGAGCTGCATGGTGACTGGACTGTCGAAACGATCGGCAGCACGGACGCCAACCTGCGACGTGTCGAGGAAACGACAGCGCCCGGCGATATCATCATCGATCTGACCCATCTCGGGCGGGTGGATACATCCGGTGCGTTCATCATCGGCCGGGTGACCCGGCGGTGCGGTGAGCCCGATGGCGATTTCCACTTCATAGGCGACCACCCCACAGCGCGACGTCTGATCGAGGAAGTGCGTTCGCGCACAACTGTTTGCGCAGACGAACCGCCGGCCACATTCGGCTTTGGCAATGCCCTGGCCCGTATTGGCGCCGGGCTGGAAGCGATGATCGACGAGCTTCTCGATACGGTGGGCTTCCTGGGGCGCACCATTCTGGCCGGTATGAGCAGCCTGTTTGTGCCGTCTCGCCTGCGCCTGACGCCGACGATCTGGGCGATGGAGGAGGTTGGCGTCAACGCCATGCCCATCATCGCCACCCTGTCCTTTTTTATCGGCGCCGTTGTTGCCTATATGGGCGCCAATCTTCTGCAAAGTCTGGGTTTCTCGGTGTTCACCGTCGAGCTCGTCGGCATTGCGGTCCTGCGCGAATTTGGTGTTCTGATCACAGCCATCATGCTCGCGGGCCGCTCCGACTCGGCATTCACCGCGCAAATTGGTGCCATGAAGATGCAGCAGGAGGTCGACGCCATGCGCGTATTGGGCCTCGATCCGTTTGAGGTGCTGGTCCTGCCGCGGGTCATCGCGTGTACCCTGATGGCGCCGCTGCTGACCTTTGGGGCCATGATTGCCGGCATATTCGGTGGCATGCTCGTGGCCTGGAGCGCCCAGGACATTTCGCCGTCGCTTTTCATCACCCGTTTTCATGAACAGCTCGACTGGAGCCATTTCCTTGTTGGAATGTCCAAAGCGCCTGTTTTCGGTTTGGTTGTCGCCATCATCGGTTGCCGTCAGGGCATGCAGGTCGGCGGCGATGTGGAATCGCTGGGCCGTCGTGTGACCGCGTCGGTGGTCCAGTCGATCTTCGCTGTTATCGTCTTGGAAGCCCTGTTCGCCATGCTTTATCTGGAGCTGGGCATATGACGCAGGACGCCCTTATTTCAGTCCGGGACCTGCGTACGGCGTTTGGACCCCACGTCATTCACGAAAATCTGGATCTCGACATTCGTCGCGGGGAAATCCTCGGCCTCGTAGGGGGGTCCGGTACCGGCAAGACGGTATTGCTGAATACGATCCTGGGGCTGAAGCAACCCGATGGCGGCGATGTGTTTTTCGAGGGGCACCGCTATGGCGGCTTGTCCGTCGCAGAGCGGCGCAAGGTCAATTCGCGCTGGGGGGTGCTGTTCCAGAACGGCGCGCTTTTTACCTCGTTGACGGTGCGTGAAAACGTCATGGCACCCCTACGGGAGCATGTCTCTATGCCCCCTGCGCTGATGGAAGAGATCGCGGGCATGAAGATCGGCCTGGCCGGTCTGTCTCCGGATGCGGCGGACCGCTATCCGTCCGAACTGTCCGGTGGTATGCGCAAGCGCGCGGCGCTTGCACGTGCCCTGGCGCTGGACCCCGATATCCTTTTCCTGGACGAGCCAACCGCGGGTCTTGACCCGATTGGCGCGGCGGCGTTTGACAGCCTCATCCTGGAATTGTCACAGGCCCTGGGCCTGACTGTGTTGATGATTACGCACGACCTCGACAGTCTTCATGCCATCTGCGACCGTGTCGCTGTACTGGCAGACAAGAAAGTCGAGGCCGTTGCGCCGATTGAAGCCTTGATGCGCAACCCGCATCCCTGGATTCAGGAGTATTTCCATGGACCGCGCGGCCGAGCCGCACTCGCGGGACAAGGGGGGTAAGAGATGGAAACCAAAGCACATCACATTCTCGTCGGCCTGTTTGCGGTGACATTGATCACCGCAGGCATCCTGTTCACTTTGTGGATGGCCAAGGTCACCTCGGAGGAATTTTCCCAGTACGACATCGTCTTCGACGGCCCCGTGAGAGGTCTTCGCGAATCTGCGGAGGTCCGTTTCAACGGTATTCAGGTCGGCGAGGTGAAGGAGCTGGGGCTGGACGAGCAGAGCCGGGTGATCGCACGCATCGAAGTGCTCTCGCAAACGCCGCTGCGGGTCGACAGTTATGCTCAGCTCGAACCTCAGGGCCTGACAGGGCTGTCCTACATCCTGATCTCCGGGGGGTCGCCGGAGGCGCCGCGCCTGGAAAGCCAGATTGGTCGGCCGCCACCGCGCATCTTCGCCCGACGAGCCCAGCTTGAAGGTCTGGTTGAAGGTTCAGAGGATGTGCTGGACGCGGCCCAGATTGCGCTCATCCGTCTCTCCGACCTTTTGAGCGAGGATAATGTGGACGAGGTGGCGGAAACCCTGGCCAATCTGCGCGAAATCACTGAGCGCCTGTCAGAAGAGGGGGCTCTGATCGAGGATGCCCGGGAAACCCTGGCTCAGATCAATACGGCCGCCCAGGATATATCGGTTGCAGCGCAATCACTGCAGGAATTCTCCGAGACGACGACCACATTTGTGGCCAATGACCTGACCGCTGCGGTCAACGAGACGACACTTGCAGCGATGGCGGTCAACCAGGCGGCTGTCGACACCAATACATTGGTTCAGGCCGTGACGCCGGCGCTGGAGGACTTCGCTGACAACGGCCTCAACAATATCACGCGTTCCGCGGCCAATCTGCAACGCCTGACCGAGGCGCTGGAGCGCATTTCAGCTGATCTTGAAAATAATCCCGGCGGATTTATCGCCGGTTCACCGCGTGAGACCGTGGAGATTCCGCAATGAGTGCATCGCGTTCAATCAAACTTCTCCTGGCTGGCCTGACGGCGCTGTCCGCCTCGGCCTGTGTATCGCTTTTGCCTGAGGCAGAGCCGGTCGCCGTATATCGCCTGTCCTCACCAATCCCGCGCGCCAGTGAACAGCTTCCGGGCGTGATCGTGGAAATCGAGCGTCCAACGGCCCCGGCGGGATTGTCGGGTGACGATATTGCGATCGAGCGTTCAGAGGGGCATTTGGCCTATTTGTCCGGCGCGGCATGGATTTCTCCGGCGCCTATCGCCCTGCAGAGCCTGGTCGTGGACACGTTCCACGCCGCGGAGAATGGAGTTGAGCCGGTCTATCCTGCGGATGCCGTGCGGAGCGAGTATGAACTTCGCCTCGACCTGCGCTCATTCGAGGCGGTTTATGATCAGGGTGAAAGCGGTGCGCCGCTGATCCGAGTGCGCATCATGGCGCGCCTGGTCGAGGAACGCGGGCGCGAAATGATCGGTGCACGTGTTTTCACGGTCACCCGTCGTGCCAGCGATAATCGCGTTAGCGCCATCGTGGAGGCGTTCAACGCAGCGTCGACTGATCTTGCCGGTGAACTTTCGTCCTGGACAGGAACGGCGGTCCGGGCGCGCGGTTAGCGCCCGCCCGTTTTGCCGTCATCCTCCTCCGGCATGGAGGAGAGAAGGTCCTTCCAGCGCCAACCCGGATCCTTGCGCACACCGCTGTTGTCACGTTCCGGAAAGCCGACACTATTGTCTGCCGAACCTTTCATGCCGGTCAAAGGGCGGTGCATCTCGTCCTTGGACGGTGCCGTGTCGTCCTGGGCAGCGTCCTTGCCCTCGGCCTCCTCGCCACGCGCGCGGCGCGGCAGCGGTGAGGGTACTTCGTTCAGGCCCAGTTCCGGCGCACGACGGCCACCTGCAACGGAGCCCATCCGCAACATGAAGTCGCTAAGCAGTTCATAGTTTTGACGGATACGGGCCTGGAAGGCGGAGTCGATCTCCTGCGCCTCTTCCGCAGCAGCCATGGCGGCTGCATTGAGGCCTTCCAGACCGCGGCGCAGCGCATCAGCAGCCTCCTGCGCTCGGCCACGGGCCAGTTCCGGAAGTTGGTCCAGGCGCTCGGTCATGCCCTCGACGTGACGCTCGACGGTCTGGGTCTCGGCACGAGCAGAGGCCAGCACAGCTTCCAGACGACGGCGCACGGATTCGGCGGCATCATCGGCCGCCTGTGAGGCCTTGGATGTGAGCTTCTCGGCCTCGGCCAGGCGCATTTCGAAGGCCTGATCAGAGCGATTGGCCGCTTCATAGGCGGCTTCATTGGCCTGCTGGACCTTGGATGCCACGGCGTCGGCCTGTTCTTCGATCGCCTCGATGGCGGCCTCGGAAATAGCCTTGGCTTCCTGGGCAGATGCGACCAGGCGGGCCAGCGCGCTTTCATGTTCACGAGCGGCGTAGTCGGATTCCTTGCGGATATTGCCGGACAGGTCGCGGGACCGGCTGAGGGCATCTTCGACCGCATCCCGGAAGGCGCTTGCACCGTCCGTGGTTGCGGTGTTGAGGGCCTCAGCGCCATCTCGCGCCGTGGTCACCATGGTTTCCAGCTCGGCACGATGGAAGTCGAGCGCTGCGGCGATCTTTTCCTGTTCCTGGCGCATGGCCTCGCCGGCATCCTGGAGGCGTTTGCGATGTTTCGCGTAGGCGGCATCCAGGCTTTCAGCGCGTTCCTTCAGCGTGTCAGACATCTCGCCAAGGTTTTCGACACGCTCGGCAATCTTGGTCGACACCAATTGGCCACGGTCGGACATCTTCACACTGGCATCATTGAGCGTTTCAACGCTCGCCAGGATCTTTTGCTCTGTGTCATCGGCCTGGGTGGCCGCCAGTTCCGCAGCGGCAGCGACCATTTTGGACTGGTCGGAAATGGCGGCTGCGATCAGCGCGGCCTTGTCATCCAGTGATTCCGAGACCTCGCTCAGGCGCAGACGCTCCTTGCGCAGGCCGCCCAGCAGAGTCTCCGTGCGCAAATGCGCATCGCCGGCGGACTGTTCCAGTGTTTCCGCGTGGTGATTGATGACTTCTTCCATGGCTGCAAGCCGCGCAAGGGCGCTGTCCATCGAGGAATTGATGCGTTCGACCTCACCTGAAACCGCTGTCGCCAGATTGCGGACCTGACCTTCTGTATAGGCAGCCGGATCAGCGAGGCGGTGGATGGCCTCTTCGACGCGATCGGTATTTTGCGAATTGCGCGCGATTTCACGGGCCATCAGTCCGCACATGATGAAAAGCAGGGCTGGTGTGAGCGCAAAGGCCGCGAGACCGGTGAGCTGGCCGAAGCCGAACTGGGTCAGGCTCTCAAGGCTCTGAATTCCGAGATATCCCCACAGGAATGCTCCTGCAGCACCAATCCATAACAGGCCAAAGGAATTGCCGATCCAGACCAGCCAGGTGCCGGGTGCGGACTTGCGCGCTGTCTGTCGTCGCCTGCTCGACCGTCCCGATTCGTCGCTGATCGCTTGGTCGATGCTGGCCATCAAAGGCGCATCGGCGGCGTCAGGCAGAATGTCGATATCTGATAAAGTGTTTGTTTTATTTTGCGTATTTCCGGTCATGGGTGTCTCTTCTTGACCGGGCGCGCGACTTCTTCGCTCTAGCCCTGCGTCGGAAAAACCATCGGGTTAATCAATCTATAACAAGCTTACGCCGTCTGGCGCAGCTTAGACACAGATAAACTATGCAAACTCGATATTTGTCCGGGGAAATTAGAGCGATTTCGTTAGGGATCAGCTCTTGTAGACTGTCGTCAACGTGTTGCGGACGGTCTCATAACGAACATCCCCGGAAGTTCCGCTGTCGCAATCAGCCAGGACATAGGCAATCCGGTCGCCGGGAATGTACTCGAAAATCTCGCGAGTGTTCCCGATCGCTGAAAACTCGGCGACGCCGTCCGAACACCCGTCCGTTCGGGTGACCTCAATGCCCATCAGGGTCATCGACAAAATGGCCAACCACTCAATTAGATCTGCAATCCAAGACATTTGATCCTCAGCTCCCGCACGAATAAGGACGGTTGCGTTATGCGCTTGCGCTGCAGGCGATACAATTCACAATGGAGGTGATCCCGGTGAAAAATCTGTAAGATTGGGGCAGAAACCGGGCGGAATCACTGAGTGGGGGAATTTGATGCCGACTTCGCCGCGCGCGACACGATTTGAGTGCCTGGACACGTTACGAGGCGTGGCCGTGCTCGGCATCCTGCTGGTAAATGTCCAGTTTTTCGCCATGACCTATGTCGCGGCGGATTACCCCTATGTCCAGGGTGATTTCGATGCTCCGGCCAATCAGGCAGTCTGGTGGTTTGTGCATACCTTCTTCTCGATGAAGTTCATGACCCTGTTTTCCGCCATGTTCGGGGCCGGCATCATTCTCATGCTGGGCACGGGAGACGCGGCGCACAGGCGCCACTGGCGCCGCATGGGCTGGCTGCTCATGTTCGGCATGATCCACGCCTACCTGTTCTGGTATGGCGATATCCTGGTTCCCTATGCCCTGGCAGGAATGGTGGTCGTTACGGCCCGTCGCATGACCCCCATGGGACAGATCGGGCTGGGTCTCGGGCTGATCGCGTTCACCGGGCTGCTGATGGTTTCAGGTGCGGCAATTCAGGGCTTGCTGGGAGATGATGTGTCCGGGGCAGAAGCCATGGGCTTCACGCCTGAGCGCATCAGCGATATCACCGCGCTCTATCAGGCGGGCTTTGTTGACCGGTTGCCCTACAATATGGGCAATGCCGTGATGTTCCAGCTGATCCAGCTGGTGTTTTTCGGAGGCCGAATTGCAGGGGTCATGCTGCTGGGCATGGCGCTGTTCCGTCTGGGTTTCCTGACGCTTGGCTGGTCGCGCCAACTCTATATGCGGTCGGCATTGATCGCCGTGCCATCAGGTTTGCTGATGTGTGGCTGGAGCGCTAGTTATGCCCTGGCGACCGAGTTCGCACCGACATCGGCCTGGATGACGATGCTGGCACAATATGTTGGTTCGCTGGTGTTGGCATTCGGTTACGCCGCCGCTGTCATGTTGGTGTGTCAGGCGGGGTGGTTGCAGGCGATCACCAACCTGCTGGCGCAGACGGGACGGATGGCCTTTACCAATTATCTCAGCCAGACACTTTTGATGACATTGATCTTTGTCGGACTGCCCGGCCTGGGTCTGTTCGGCCAGGTCGACCGGGTCGGTCAGCTGGTCATTGTGATCGCCGTCTGGGGATTGCAGCTGGTGTGGTCGCCATTGTGGCTGGCACGGTATCGTTACGGCCCCCTGGAATGGGCTTGGCGCTCACTGACCTATGGCCGCCAGTTGCCGCTGTCCCGCTCACAGTGACGTGATCAATATCACGGATTAGACATTCTGGCGGTGACGCGCTCGATGTACCCTGCGAACCGGTGCGGCGACAAATAGTACTAAGATCAAGGAGTGTACTATGCGTCTAACGCTCGTCGCCCTGTGCGCAGGATTCGCCCTTTCACCTTCCAGCTGGGCTGAAGACCCGCGGACCGAGACCGCTCTCAGGCCTCTCGCCGAGACATTTGCCCATGGCTTCTACTCTCGAGATCCGGAGATGGTCCTCTCCGTGGTTCATCCGGAACTGTCGAAAATTGGCGTGTGGAACAATTATCGTGGAACCGGTGTTGATATCTCCGAGGAATTGCCACCCGGCACGCTGCGTGTCCTGGGTCACGCCTATAATTCTGATAACCGGCTGAGTGTTGAGCACTCGACTGTTGGCGTCGACTTTTTCGATTCCACGTCAAATGTGGGCGTGCTTCAGCTGACCGCGGACACGGACTGGTATGATTTCTTCCTGGGTACACATATTAATGGCCAGTGGGTGTTGGTGAATTGTGCCTATGGCGGACACTCGCAAATCCAGAACCCCAACCGTGCGGCCGATATGGCGGATGTCCACGACGTCGTGATGCGTTATGCCGCTGGCTGGGACACGGCGGATTATGCGCTGATCGCAAGCGTCATCTATCCCGATGCCGACCGCCGCCACGTTGTTCGCGGCGGCGCGTTGGAATTCCTACAACACGAAACACTGGAGATGGTGCAGCAACAACTCCTCTCCCGGGCGGACGGCCTCACGGGGTCGCGGGTGACGGTATTTGAAGCGAACCGCCGCACCGCAGCGGCGCGCATCGACGCGCCAGATCGGTCTGAATGGGTGTTTCTTCAGCGCCTCAACGATGAATGGAAAATCGTGAACATGTTCTGGGAACCTATTGCGACCTAGTCCGCCACGGCGTCCGGCTGAGCTTCCGGTATTGCATCCGCAAATGCCGCAAGCTCCCGGCAGGCCGTGTCCGCCGCCAGCAGGGTCGGGAAAGCGTCGACGTCAACACCCCACCGCCGCGCGTTGTAGAGCTGGGGCACCAGATATACCTCAGCCATGCCCGGCGCATGTCCGAACAGGAAGGCACTGGAACGCTCATGAGAGGCGACCAGGGCTTCCAGGCCTTCCAGGCCCGTCGTTATCCAGCGATTGGCCCAGGCTTTCATGCCTGCCCGCCCGCTGCCATCGATCGCGGCGGCAGCCTTGAGAATGCGCAGGTTCTGAACCGGGTGAATGTCACAGCCGATGGCGGAGGCCCACCCGCGGACGCGTGCGCGGTCAGCGGCATTGCCGGGGAGGAGTGCAGGCTCGGCCCAGCTCTCCTCGATCCACTCCAGAACGGCGGGCGACTGGACCAGGCGTTGGCCATCAACTTCCAGCACCGGAACCAGTCCCTGCGGCTGCATTTTCAGCCAGGCATCGCTGTTCTGTTCTCCATCCTTGAGATTGATGGAGACCTGCTCATAGGCGACGCCTTTCAGGTTCAGGGCAATGCGCAGGCGATAAGCTGCGCTGGATCGCCAGTAGCCATACAGTTTCACGTTCATTGCGCGCGTTCCTTAATCTGAAATCTCAACTTTGGCAGGCCCTCTACTTCACCCTCTACAAGGTCCCCCGGCTGCAGGGGACCAACGCCTGCGGGCGTGCCCGTAAAGATCAGGTCGCCTGGCTGAAGTTCAAAATACTGACTTAGGGCAGATATCATTTCGTCTGGCGGAAGGATCATGTCCTGCAGCTGACCCGACTGCCGAAGCTCGCCGTTAACTGTCAGTGTTATAAAGCCTCTACCGGGCGCGGGCCCTGTTGTGAGGGGGGCAAGGAGTGCGGAATTATCAAACCCCTTGCCGATTTCCCACGGCGCGCCTTTCTGTTTCATTCGGGCTTGCAGATCCCGTCGGGTCAGATCAACCCCCGCGCCGCACGCGACGATTTCACCATTCTCACCGAGAGCTAGCACGAGCTCGATTTCATGGTGCAGATCTTCAGTTTGATTAGGGTAATTGATTTCAGTAGCTTGCGTCGCAGCGCTGCCAGGTTTCATGAAGAAAATCGGTTCGGGGGTAGACCCCATTTCAGCGGCGTGGGCAGCGTAATTGCGGCCAATGCAGAAAATGCGGCCAACCGGAAAGCATCGGTCATCATCCGCAATCGCGAGCCGAACCGGTGCCGGCAGGTCAATTAAATCGGTCATAGTGCTCACATAACCTGTGAGAGGGGTGTCGGTCGAGACGCGGAAAGGCTTGTCCACAAGCCAGGCAGTGTGATTTGTATAAGCATGACCAAACAGACCCCCGCGCTTCGTCTTTCCGAATACCTTCCGTACCGCCTGGCGATGACGTCCAACCGCGTAAGTCGCATGGTCGCACGCGCCTACAGGGCCCGTTTCGGCCTGTCGATCTGGGAGTGGCGCACGCTGGCGATCCTGGGCGAGGGGCGATCGATCACTGCGCAGGATCTTGCGGACGTCGCGGCGATGGACAAGGTCGCCGTGTCGCGGGCCGTCAAAAACCTGGTGGAACGGGGTCTGGTCGAGCGTGTTGTGCACGAGGGAGACGGGCGTTCGCGCCTGTTGCATCTGACGACCGCAGGCAAGGGCGTCTACCAGGATGTCGTACCCATGGCGCGGGCGGCTGAAGGGCGCTTGCTTGAGCGTTTGAGCACAGGCGAGCGCGAGCAGCTTGTCCGGTTGTTGGAAAAAGTGCGTGTGAGCGCAGAAGAAGTTCTTGATCAATCCGGCGGCTGAGCTTCGCGGCGAGCGATGCGCCCGGAAGCAA
>CBFHQE010000077.1:14641-14896 GCA_965657935.1 Maricaulis sp.
TGCTGCGTGCCGAGAACACGATCAGGGCGATGATGAAAACGTCTCCCATCGACCATTTCCCGAACCATTCCAAACGCCTGATGGTCGAGCGCGGGATTGGACCCGCGCGGTGATTGAGCCGCCACATCCAGACCAGTTTGGCCGTCGGGAAGATTACGGAGAACGCCCAGACCGCACCTGCGAGCAAATACTCCTCGCCCTCAAGCAGGCTGACACCAACGCCAATGATCGAGTGTTCCCCACGCCAGAATGCAA
>CBFHQE010000078.1:0-14788 GCA_965657935.1 Maricaulis sp.
CTGACGCTCGTCCGAATTGACGACCATCGGGAAGTAGATGTGACCGATTTCGTGGATGATCACACCGACAAGACCGATACGAGACCGGCGCGAGTAGGTGATATTGCCGTCATCATCAATCGACGGGCGCGCATAGGTGCCGCCGTTGAAGGTGATCATCGGGTATTCCATACCGCCCTGAGGTCCAGCCACGGATTGCGCTGTCGGATAGGGGTAAGGGAAAGCAAAGTCATTATAGACATTCAGCGTATGCTCAACAGCACGCGTTGAGAAGGTCGACCACAGCGGCTCGCTCTCATTGGGATAGAAGGACATCGCCATGACAAGGTCAGGCGCATCGCCCTCACCGTCCTGTTGAACGCCCTGGGCGTCCCAGATGAATTTGCGTGAACCTGCCCAGGCAAAGTCACGGACATTCTCCGCGGAGAATTCCCAGGTCGCTTCTGATCGCGTGCCGCGGCGTTCGTTTGCGCGGGCCTCTGCCGGGGTTACGATAAAGACGGGCTCATCGGCTGTGCGGGCTTCGTCCATACGATCACGCTGAGCCTGGGTCAGAACATCATCGCTGTTCTGCAACTCACCGGTGGCGGCGACGACAAAATCCTGCGGCACGGTGATGGAAACATTGTAGTCACCAAACTCCAGACCGAACTCTCCGGCCCCAAGGAAGACCTTGTTGTGCCAGCCTTCATAGTCGGAAAAGACGGCCGCGCGCGGGAACCACTGGGCTACCTGGTAGATACAGTCAGCGCCCGTATCCTCGGTTTCCTCGAAACACTCGACGCCGGCACGACCACCGATACGACGGGTTTCTACCAGGCGGTAATTCCACTCGATGGTGAAGGTGACACTGTCACCGGTTTCCAGGACATCATCCAGATCGATGCGCATCAGCGTGTCAACAATGGTGAAATCCATCGCCTGGCCATTGGCATCGGTCACACCAGTGATGTTGAAGCCGTAGCCATTGTCCTCGATCATCTCGCGACGACGCATGCCATAGGCCGATGCGCCTTCCGGCACACCATTGCCTGCTGTGGCCGTCATATTGGCCATGCTGTCCGGACGGAACCGGTTCTGATCGAGCAGGAACCAGAGGAAGTCCAGCGTGTCAGGCGCGTTATTGGTATAGGTGACCGTCTCGGTGGCGGTCAGCACATCGGTGCGTTCGTTCAGGTGGACGTCGATGTCATAATCGACATCCTGCTGCCAGTAGTCCGGACCCGGCGCGCCGGTCGCGCGGCGTTCACCGTTCGGCGACGGCCAATCCTCGTCCTCGAGCTGACGGAAAGCATCCCGCCAATCGCTGGACGTTTGTCGAATCGGCTGAGCGTCCGCGAGACTGAAGCTCGCGACGGATGCAGCCAGTGCAATAAGTGAAAGTGTACGCATTTCCCCTCGCCTTGTTTCTAGAGAAGGCTCGTTCCCTTGGCGGCGGAGGGTATAGGGACAGTCAGGCAGGCACCAGCCCACCTGACTGAAAGTTCATGATTGAAATTATGCCGGGTCAGCCTCGGCGTCGAGGTCCGGTTCCGGATCACGGCGCGGCGGCTCGGAAACGTCCAATCGTTCAGGCTGGTTTTTATTTCCAAAGGACAGGATCCAGGCGCCCAGCCCAGCTGACCATGTCAGGAAGACCGCTGGAATTCCGATCGCTCCAATTTGCGAAAGCGCGAATACCGCAACCAGCACAACCAACAAAGATAGGGCTCGCATGGCTAATCCCAAGCCACGTTCAGCGTGACTGCGATTAAAGATCAGGTCTCCGACGACGATTCCACCCAATGCAAAGCCAAGCAGCATCACCCACGGATAAAGCGGCCACACGAGCAGAATAAGCGGAATACCGATAATTGTTAACGCCAGAAGCACCGTCAACATAACCATCGCAACAACCGACATTGGAACGGCCACAAAGCCAAGAACCATGGATGCGATCGGACGGGCCCTAAATGTTTGCGTGATCTTGTTCACACCGCGCGGAGTCAACAGTACAGCGAAAAAACCAAGCAGGAACGACAGCCCATAAAAAGTTGCTCCAAGGAATTTTTCCGGAGAACCCATGAGCTTGACCGGGCCATCAATATGGAAGTCCACCTTGTTCCAGTGGCGGGCACCAAAATTGAAGCCTTCCTCCTGATAGGACAGGTCCGCGATTGCAGCTCCATCTTCGATAACGGGCTCGGACGGCCCGCGGACACGCAAGGGCGCCGAGAATTCAGCACCGGCTTCCACCCGGACGACCTCGGCCAAAACCTCGACCTCATCGAGGAACCGGCCGGAAAGCACGACCTCCTCGGCTTCGATCGAGAGACGACCCTCAAAACGCCCGTCCAGATGGACTTCGGCACCAATGATCTCGGTCCTGCCGGCGATTGAGCTCGCATCGGTCAAGCGAATATATCCACCGGCAATATTGGCATCATCGCCAACAGTCGAGCTGATCTCGACGCTTCCGCCGGCTGCGTTCAGTTCGCCGTGAACCGGGCCGCTGATCTGAAGACTGCCGCCACCGACATTGATGGTCTCGCGGATCTCCGCAGTGACCTCGATGTCCCCGCCGGCCAGATCAACATCACCCATGACCAGGCCATGAAGCTCCAGATCGCCGCCAAAAACCTCGAGGCTTCCATTCACCGTGGCATCGACCTCCCCGTCACCGGAGATGGCGAAAATATCGCCGTCGATTTCACCACTGATGCGCATTTGCCCTCCGAAGAAGTGCACATCGTCGCTGGAACCGTTGATGTTCAGGTCACCACCGATGACCTGGGCATTGGCCGTTGTGCCAAGCGCCAGGACGGCCAGCCCCCCGGCCGTCAAAATATGTCTGATATTCATAAATCTCGCTCCCTGTGCCCCCCGGCAGACAGGTTTTCGAATTGAATTCAGTCGATCAGGTCGTCGCAATCGACGCCTTCACGCGGAATGTAGGAAATGTTTGAACGCCCCCGGACATCCGACGCATCCGGCTCGTTTTCAGCCCAGACCGTCAGGGTTTCCCCAACCGAGGTGCCGCGTTCAAACTCGATCGTGATGCCGCACACTTCTCCACCACCACGCAGATCTCCAGAAATCACGATAAGACCGTGATCGGGATCATTCCTGCGGCGACGACGGATTTCCTTGGCAGCCACCAGCTCGACCTGACCGTCGACGATGCTGCGAATAATCATATGGTCTGCATGCGCGTTGAGATCACGGCCGATCGCAGCCTCGATCAGCATCTCGCCCGCGGCAAAGGAACCATCCCGGCCCACCTGCCCCCCGACAAAGAGATCACCGGCAGCGATCTCGACATCTTCGTCACCGGTGCCATTGAAATTGACGTCACCGCCAGCGATCGCCACGTCTTCGGCAACATGGCCGGAAAAATCGACATCGCCGGCAGCGATGGAAACGCCACCGCCGACCTGGAGGTCGTCCGTTGTGACATCGCCGCTGACCAGGTTCAGGTCACCGCCCAGTTGGCCGCGCAGGTCGATATCGCCGCCGATGCGACTGAAATCACCGCTGCGGTCCAGCACCAGGTAACCGTCCTGACGCAGTTCCGGGTTGAAACTCTTGTTGTCGTCATCTCCAACAACGATAACGCAACCGGAAAGAAGGGTCGCTCCCACCATCGACGCGGTCGCGATAAGGGCCTTACGCATTTGAGTCTCCTAAGTCCGCAGATTGAAACTGCGCTGTTTTAGACGCTCCCCAGCAGTCTTCGAGAACATACATTATCGAAAAACGATATCAAGAGATTTTTTGATAATCGATAAATTTTTTATGTTTTCCGAGAAATCGAATGTAACTCGCCAAATCGGAATGGCACTCTGCTCTTCCCTCTGCGCCGGTTCGCAGTAATATCCGGCAATCAAAAGTGTACCGCTAAAACATCAAAATGGCGGACATCGGGGAGGATTGAATGGCGGATGATTCTGCCGCGGGTGAACCGGTTGCGACAGCAATCGAGGCGCCGGCTGACACGATTTACAAGGGTGAGGCGTTCAACGAGAACCGCATCCGCAAATCCATTTTCGAAGGCCTGCTGCAATCTCGTGGTCGCTACGGCGGCAAGAAGGTCGCCGCAATCGACGCGGACGGCCGCGAGTTGAGTTACAACGAGTTGATCCAGGCTGCGTTCGCTTTGGGTCACGCCTTGAAGGCTGGCACCGAGAAGGGCGAGGCGGTCGCGATATTATTGCCGACGGGGGTCGGTGCCATTGTGTCGATTTTCGCGGTTTCCGCTTATGGGCGCGTTCCGGCGATGCTGAATTTCACGGCCGGCGAATCGGCGATTACATCCGCCTGTGTCGCCAGCAAGTGCAAGCGGATCGTGACGGCACGCCGCTTCATCGAACTTGGTGAGCTGCAGGACCTTGAGCAGGCGCTCTCCGTGGATCATGAACTGGTCTATCTGGAAGACGTCCGCGAGAACCTGTCCCTCAAGGACAAGCTGGCGGCGGCGATCGGAACAATCGCCCCCTGGGCCGTACGCGCCTGGCCTGATCCTGATGACGCAGCGGTCTATCTGTTCACATCCGGAACGGAAGGACAGCCGAAGGGCGTTGTCCTCAGCCATGCCAATCTCTTGGCCAATGTCGAACAGGTCCGTGACCATATTACCCTGCTGCCCACGGATGTTCTCTTCAATCCGATGCCGACCTTCCACAGTTTTGGGCTCACGGGCGGTGTTCTTCTGCCACTCAATCTGGGGATTCCGGCGGTCTGTCACCCGACGCCCCTTCAGGCCAAGACCATCGTCAAACGGGTTGCGGAAACCGGTGCAACAATATTGTTCGCGACCGACACGTTCATCAACCAATACGCCCGCGCTGCGGACAAGAAGGAGCTTTCAAGCCTGCGCATGGCCGTCTGTGGCGCCGAACGCGTCAAGGATGAGACGCGGACGATGCTCAAGAACAAGTTCGAAGTTGATATCGTCGAGGGTTATGGCCTGACTGAGGCGGCACCGGTTCTGGCCGTCAACCAGCCCGATGCCAACAAGCCAGGCACAGTCGGACGCCTGCTGCCGGGCACGAAGGCCAAGCTGGTTCCCGTCAACGGCATTGATGAAGGCGGACAATTGCACATTGCCGGCCCCAACATCATGCGGGGCTATATTCGACCGTCCGCGCCACTTGTCCTGGAGGCGCCTTCGGAAGGATGGCACGACACGGGCGACATCGTCGCCATCGACAAGGAAGGCTTCCTGAGCATCCGTGGCCGCGTCAAACGATTTGCCAAGCTCGGCGGTGAGATGGTCTCACTGGCGGTCGTGGAAAACTGTGCAACCTCCCTGTGGCCGGACAGCATGCATGCTGCGGCAGCCATACCGGACAAACGCAAGGGCGAGCAGATCATTCTGCTGACGACCTACAAGAATGCGGGTCGTGCCGACTTTGTCGCCTTCGCCAAAAATCACGGCGTGACAGAACTCGCAGTGCCGAAAAAGATCGTCATCGTTGACGAAATTCCCGTGCTTGGAACCGGCAAGACCAATTACGGTCGCGTGCAGTCCATGGTCAATGAAGCCATGGCGAAGCCGCCACCTGCCCCGGTCGAGCCGGAACCGGCTCAATAGGAACAGACCCGCACACAAAAAAGGCCCGGTTCATCCGGGCCTTTTCTTTGATGAATTACGGGCCGTTCAACCGCGTCGGCTGAAACGCTCATGCTCGAAGCGCTCGCAATCGCGACCATCAAGGTCGATATATTCGGCGCCTGCCGGCATACCTTCAGGGCGCGTGTCCGAGACAAACAGGAAATCACCTTCGAAGCGCGCAGCACTTGTGATCTCGATTTCTGTAGAACAGATCGCGCCGCCGCCAAGGAACTCCCCGGCCAGCGTCAGATCGCCACTCTTGCGGTTGCCATGTCCCTCGAACTCGAAGTCCTGGAGGTAAAGACCGCGTACGGTCGCGCGAGACGCCGCAATCTCGACCGGGCCGCGCATTTCACCATCGAGGCGCAAGCGTGCCGCTGCGATCTCGGTATGGCCTTCGATAATGGCGTCAACATGCGCCGTAGCCGCGGCGATCTCGGCATCGCCCGCCACCGTGCCGTTGAAACGAAGACGGGCGCCCGCGGCTGAAAGATTGCCGCCGACATCTGCAGTGGAACGAACTGTCGCGCCGGCGACATCCAGATCGCCAGCGATATCGCCGTCGGCGCGGACAATCATGCCGGCAAATTCCGCATCGCCGGTGACATCGACATTGCGCGAGGATACCAGGCCCGCGGATTCGACCGATCGATGATCATCGGGGCCATAACTGGAATAGGTGCAGGCCGATACGGCCAGCGCCGAAACCGAAATAATCGCAAGATTGCGCAACATGATGTCCTCCGCAGGGTGTGCCAATTACCCCTATGATGCATGCGGAAGACGGTTTGAATGCAGGGAACGTGACTTTCACAGTCCCCTGATTCCGGCGCTACATGTGGATGACCTTGCCATAGGCATCAAGCACGCTTTCATGCATCATTTCCGAAAGTGTCGGGTGCGGGAAAACAGTGTGCATCAGGTCTTCCTCGGTCGTTTCAAGCTGGCGGGCAACGACATAACCCTGGATCATCTCGGTAACTTCCGCGCCAATCATGTGCGCGCCGAGAAGTTCTCCGGTCTTCTTGTCGAAGATCGTCTTGACCATGCCCTCATCATCGCCGAGCGCAATCGCCTTGCCGTTGCCAACAAACGGAAAGCGTCCGACGTTGATGTCGTACCCGGCTTCCTTGGCCTTGAGTTCCGTCAGGCCAACAGAGGCGACTTGCGGATGGCAATAGGTACAGCCTGGGATGTTCGACGTTTCAAACGCGTGCACATCCTTGCCAGCGATTTTTTCGATGCAGACCACACCCTCGTGCGAGGCCTTGTGCGCCAGCCAGGGTGGCCCAGCGACATCGCCGATGGCGTAGAGCCCTTTGACATTGGTACGCCCAAATCCGTCATTGACGATATGGCCGCGGTCAATGCGCGCGCCGAGCGCTTCCAGGCCGAGATTTTCGACATTGCCGACAATTCCGATTGCCAGGATGACTTTCTCGACCTCAACGATCTGGGTCTTGCCCTTGCCATCCTTGACGTGAACCTTGACCGTCTTTGGCCCCTTGTCGAGTTTCTCGACCTGAGCGCCTGTCATCAGTTTCATACCCTGTTTCTTGAAGGCCTTGGCCGCGAGTTTGGATATCTCCTCATCCTCGACCGGCAGCACACGATCCATCATTTCGACAACGGTCACATCCGCGCCCATTGTCTTGTAGAAGCTGGCGAATTCAATGCCGATGGCGCCAGAGCCGATGACCAGAATTGATTTCGGCATGTCCTTGGGCACCATGGCCTCGCGATAGGTCCAGACCTTGTCGCCATCGGGCTCAAGTCCAGCTGCGGGCACGGTACGGGCTCGCGCGCCTGCCGCCAGAATCACGTGTTTTGCAGAATAGGTCTTGCCTGCAACGACCACGTTCGGCGCTGCAGCCCCCTTGCTCAGCTTGGCTTCCCCTTCGATGACATCGACCTTGTTCTTTTTCAGAAGCATGCCAATGCCGCTCGATAACCGATTGGCCACGCCTCGAGAACGCTTGACGATGGCCTCGATATCAAAGCCGATTTTTTCTGCCTTGAGGCCGAACTCTGACGCGTGCTGCATCAGATGATAGACCTCCGAGGTTCGCAGCAAGGCCTTGGTCGGGATACAGCCCCAGTTCAGGCAGATTCCGCCCAGGTGTTCACGCTCGACCACAGCCGCTTTCATGCCCAGCTGGGCTGCGCGGATCGCGGCAACATATCCGCCAGGTCCACCACCGATAACGATAACATCATAAGCTGTTGCAGGCATTGGCGTGACTTTCTTCGTGTGTGAAGGAATGACGGTGTTTCGAAATTCGTCCTAGCAGCCCAAGCGGTTTGGATCAATGCTGGCGAGATACCCGCGCGAGGATTAGTCTGTTTCCAAACACAAGGGAGGAAAATCTTGGTCGATACAAAACTCAAAACCCTTCGCACCCCGGATCAACGTTTCGAGGCGCTGCCAGACTGGCCCTACACCCCCAACTACGTCGATGACCTGCCGGGTTATGAGGGGCTTCGGGTGCATTATGTGGACGAAGGCCCAAAATCGGATGCACCGGTATTTTTGTGCCTGCACGGCGAACCCAGCTGGTCTTTTCTCTATCGCAAGATGATCCCGGAGTTTCTGGACGCCGGCGCCCGCGTGATCGCCCCTGATTTTCTCGGTTTCGGCCGATCCGACAAACCTGTCGATGACACCGCCTACACCTTCCATTTCCACCGCAACATGCTCAAGGCCTTCGTCGAGCGAATGGATATTCAGAATGTCTGCCTGGTCTGCCAGGACTGGGGCGGATTGCTCGGCCTGACCATCCCGATGGACTATCCCGACCGGTTCACTCGCTTGCTGGTTATGAATACGGGGCTTGGTGTCGGCCGCCCTGCCGGCGAAGGTTTTGACGCCTGGCGCAATTATGTTGCGACGACGCCGAACTTTGACGTCGGAGGCTTGATGGCCCGCGCAACACCCATTCTTACCGAATCCGAGATCGCGGCCTATAACGCCCCCTTCCCGACCGATGAATACAAGGCCGGCGTTCGCCGTTTCCCGATGCTGGTGCAGACATCGCCGGATATGGAAGGTGTGGACACGGGACTGGCCGCCGCGAAGTTCTGGAAAGATGACTGGCAAGGAGAGAGTTTCATGGCGATCGGCATGCAGGACCCTGTCCTGGGTCCACCTGCCATGCGATCACTCCAGCGCCTGATCAAAAACTGCCCCGAGCCCATGGAAATCGAGGATGGCGGTCATTTTGTCCAGGAATGGGGTGAGCCGATCGCCCGAGCTGCCGTTGATCACTTCGGCCTTAAACAAGGTTGATCGTTCAAAACGCCTTCTTGATTCCCCCTGCATGCGATAGTCTGTTTGTGCAATCAACCGCAGGGGGAATTCATGTTGAAAACGATCGCTACCACCGTGCTCATGGCGTCGGCCTGCCTCGCCGTCCCGAGCGGAGCAGCCAGCGCTCAAGAGCCCTTCATCGGCGAGATCCGGGTATTCGGCTCCAATTTCTGTCCACGGGGCTGGGCCGACGCTGATGGCCAGCTCCTGCCGATCGCCCAGAACACTGCCCTCTTCTCTCTTTACGGAACGATGTATGGCGGTGACGGTCGCTCGACCTTCGCCCTGCCAGACCTGCGCGGTCGCGCCATCCTGCACGAGGGCAATGGCCCCGGACTGGAGGCCACAACCCAGGGCGAGCGCAAGGGTAATCAAGAAGCCGTGGCACCGCGCGCCAATGCCCAGCGGCAACGCGATACGGTCCGGACCACACCGACCCTGACGATCCGCTATTGTGTGGCTCTGGTCGGAATTTTCCCAAGCCGTAGCTAGTCAGATATCCTCGATGGTCTGGGTCAGGTCACTGTCGGGATTGTCCCCGGTGTTTGTGACCCCGGCCTTTTCGAACAACATGATATGGACTTCATCGGTCTTGGCGATCGGGCGGTGACGAACCCCCTTGGGAATGACACACAGCTCTCCAGGCCCGAGAATGACCGGGTCCTGGCCCTCTATCTCGATTTCGAGCAAGCCGCGCGAGATAAAGAACATCTCGTCTTCATCATCGTGTTTGTGCCAGTCGAAATAGCCTTCAGCCTTGGCGAGCTTGATGTCGTAACCATCGACCGTGGCGATGCGTTTTGGCGACCAGGGCGCCTCAAACTGGCTGTGTTTTTCAACAAGCGATATGGTTTTCACGGTCATGTACGGTCTCCTGACACTGCCCACCGGACAGAGTTAGCGAGAGTCGCTACCGCTAGGCCAGAGGCGGCGCTGGCGTTGGGTTGCCGTCATCATCCAGCGCGACCATGACGTATTCCGCCTCGCCGACCAGACGCCGCTCGGAACTCATCAAATTCTCGGCCTCGGCCCGCACACCCACACGCAGCGAAGACCTGCCGACCTCTCGCACTTCGGCGATGACATCCAGCATTTCGCCTTCCTGGGTGGGGGCGATAAAATCGATCTTGTCCGATGCCGCCATGCCGATCTCGCAGCGTGTATGACGCGATGCGGCGATATAGGCGGCCTTGCCCATGATGGACATGGCATCACCACCAAACAGCTGGCCAAGATGGTTTGTGTCACCGGGGAAAACCAGGCGTAAAGTGCGTGCGGACCCAATCGGAGACGGCGCGAATTCGGGTTTGGCATCCGGCGCGGGCGGGAGGCGTTCCGGATTGGTCTTGCGATCTGCCGCGACCATGGTGAAAGCGCCCCGCGTGCAGATACGGCGCTCTCCCGTTCTCAGATCTTCCGCTGCCAGCTCCACATCCACGACAAGCGATGAACGCCCGACCAGGCGCACCTGTCCGGACAGTTCAATCATGTTTCCGACATAGGCCGGATTGCGGAAATCAATGCGATCACAGGACGCCGTTACAAACGGCCGTCGCGCATGCCTGGCCGAGACCAGGAAGGCCACCTTGTCCATCACCGCCATTGCCGCGCCACCAAAATACGTGCCCTGGTGATTGGTCTGTTCCGGGAATATCAGGTCGGTGTGGCGTATCTCGGCGAGTTGGGATGTGATGGGCATTATTCTTCCTCTATCTGAATCCAGCGGCCTTGCTGCTGAGGATGCAAGCTGCCGTCCTGACAAAGGCTCCACGTCGTGTAGGTGAACTGCCCGTCCTGCGGCAGTGACCAGTATTCATAGGTGAGCGTCTCAATGCCATCGCGAACCGCCCTATTCACGAACAATTGCCCGTCTTGGAACTCGGGCAGCTCGTCGACACGAAAACCACGGGCGAGATAGGCTCGCTGGCGAATGCTATCGAACCCCAGATCGGTCTGCCCTGTCGGGACGTAGGAACAATCCCAGAAACTCCAATCCCCTTGATTGCCAGTCAACAACACGTCCTGATGGAAACAACCACCCTCAGTGGCGTGAAGCCAGCCGTCACCTTCGGCGAGAAAGAGGTTCCTAGTTACTCCTCCAACGTCGGTATAAGGCCAAATTTCCAGACGGGTGGAGGAAACTTCATTCTGCCAAATGCCGACATACAAATGTAGATTGGCCATTCTGAGCTGGTCAGGCTCGTCATGACGACAGCCAGTCGCTGCCAAGAGACCGATAAGAACGTATGCTAACCGCACGTTCCGACCTCGCGACCTACATCAACATTGTCATCGGATCTTCGACATAGGTCTTGAATGCGCCCAGCCATTTCGCGCCCGTCGCTCCGTCTACGACACGGTGGTCACAGGTCAGGGTAACCGTCATCACGTTGGCGATGGCCAGCGCGCCATCCTTGACGACCGGACGCTGTTCACCCGCGCCAACCGACATGATCATGCCCTGTGGCGGGTTGATGATGGAGGCAAATGACTTGATGCCGAACATGCCCAGATTGGACAGCGAAAACGTGCCGCCCTGGAACTCTTCCGGCGCCAGCTTGCGGTCCCGCGCGCGAGTTGCCAGGTCCTTTGAAGCGCGGGAGATTTCGACAAGACCCTTTTGATCCGCATCCTTGATGATCGGCGTGATCAGACCGCCTTCAATGGCAACAGCCATGGAAACGTCAGCGTGTTTGTGCGTGGCGATGCGGCCATCCTCGATCCAGGACGCGTTCGCTGCCGGGACTTTCTTGAGTGCCAGGCCCGCGCACTTGATCAGGATGTCGTTCACCGAGACCTTGGCGCCCTCTGCTTCTGCAGCGGCGTTCACGCGTTTGCGAAAGTCCAGCAGCTTGTCGATATTGCAATCGATATTGAGCGGGAAGTGCGGAATATCACGGAAGCTTTCCGACAGACGCTTGGCCGAGATCTTGGTGATATTGTCGGCCTTGACGACCTCATAGCGTTCCGACGGGATGCCGAATGCCTTGAGCGGCTCGTCATGATCAATGACGGCTGCCGGAGCGGGCGCAGCGGCCGCCTTCGGTGCACTGGCGGGAGCTGATGCGCTGGCGCCTTCCACGTCGCGCTTGACGATGCGGCCATAGGGTCCCGAACCGGTCAGGCTTGCCAGGTCCAGCCCCTTGTCCGCAGCGATGCGGCGTGCGAGCGGGCTGGCCTTGATACGATCGCCTGAAGCGGTGGGCGCCGCAGCCGGGGCCTGCACCGGGGCCTGAACCGGGGCCTGTGCGCTCGCCGGCGCCGCTGCCGGAGCTGCTGCAGGTGCGGCCGCAACAGGCGTTTCAGGGGCCGGAGATGCCGACGCGGCGCCCTCAAGCGCAGACGCATCCTCTCCGTCTTCCAGCAGGAGCGCGATCAACGCATTGACCTTGACCCCGTCAGTGCCTTCATCAACCAGGATCTTGCCAACAACGCCCTCGTCGACGGCTTCGACTTCCATCGTCGCCTTGTCGGTCTCGATTTCGGCAATCACATCGCCGCTTTCAACGGTGTCGCCTTCCTTGATGTTCCACTTCGCCAGCGTGCCCTCTTCCATGGTCGGAGACAGGGCGGGCATCAGGATTTCGATTGGCATGGGAGACCCCCGATAAGGAATGATTTGCACCCGAGATAGCGCAAACAATCCGGGCGCACAACACGTTTGGGGAAATATGTTTCGCTAGCGAATGTTTATTTTCTCCAGACATGGAAAAAGCCCGGACCATCAGGTCCGTGCTTTCCGTCACGAGCACTCAATTGCGTTAGTCCTGGGCGGCACGAATTGCGGCTTGCAGAACACGTGTATAGGCACGGCCTCCCATGCGCGGCCCGCCCTGGATGTCGGTATTCATGCGATTGACGATAACCATGTCCAGGCTTGGAATGACCGTCACATATTGTCCGCCATAGCCGGCACCGGTGTACAAGTCCTGGGGCAGGTCAAATTGTTCCGCGGTCGCCTCATCGGGCACTTTCCACCACATGAAGCCATACCCGCCCATCCAGGCGCCCGGCCAACCGGTGTCGGCATGGTCGGCCGTGCTTTCACGGACCCAGTCCTGCGAGAGGATCTGTTCGCCCTCCCACTCACCGTTTTGCATATAGAGCTGTCCGAACAGGGCCACATCCCGCGCAGACAGGCGCATGTGATAGGCCGAGAACATTGTGCCGGGCGCATGCTGGCGATGGGTCTCGAATACGTCGAAATCAGGCATGCAGAGCGGCTCGGCGAACAGGCGCAGGAAGGCACTGTCGTAGTTTCGGCCGGTCGTGCGCTCAAAGATATGACCGGCAACTTTGAAGTCCCAGTTATTGTAATACCAGTTCTCACCCGGTGCGTATTCACCCCGCTCTGGTCGGCTTTCGCGCATTTGCGGGGTCTCCGCAGCGGACGGGATGTAGACCCCGGACATGGAGGTGATGATGTCGCGCACCGTGGCCGAGCGTTCCTGTTCGGTCAGACCGGCAAGATCATCCACCCCCAGCTCTTCCAGGGTCTGGTCGAGCCGCACAGCGTCGGCATCAACGGCGATGCCCATCAGACCGCTCATCAGCGACTTGCGCAGTGAGTGCACCATGATCAGGCGATCGGTCTCGCCGTGGGAGAAAACCACCTCACCGCCCCGCACGATCATCATCGCGGTTAATTCGAGATCCGTTGCGAGCTGGGTCAGGCCGGCCAGGTCGGCTGCGGAAAAGCCGTGCGCGGCAGGGTTAGCGGCGGGCGCGAGCGGATAGGTCTCGCAGCGGTCCTGGGCAAGGGCTGAAGTAGACAGAGCCAGCGCACCTGCGCCGGCGAGAAGATATTTGAACATGACAGTCCCCGAGCAATTGAGCCTGCTCAGACTGGCATGTGGGCCAAAACACGGAGATGTCAGCTAGATTGCGTTTCAGAAAGGTGGGCCGACGTCAGGCCTGGCCTTTGTCGCCGGCGATCTGGTCGATATTGTCTTCCCAGTTGGCACCGTCGAATTCCTCAAAGCGCAGCTGCAGGTTCGCCTCCGCATCCAGGGCGCGCAGGTTGACCGACCATCCATCCGGGTGGGAGCGGGGCACATAGAAGGGTTTCACGCCACACTTGGAGCAGAACATGTGTTTCGCCTCGTGCGAGCCGAACGTGTAGTTCGTCAGGCTTTCCGCACCGCGTTCGATCTTGAAATCGGGTTTCTCGACGATCAGATGGATAAAACCCGTCTTGGCGCAGATCGAGCAATTGCACGACAACGCGACGACATGATCCGGCAGGTTCACGGCAAAACCAACCTCGCCACAATGGCACTCACCATGGCGCCAGGATTTTTCAGGGGAGTTGTTCAACTTAGTGGATCTTTCGGAAAGTCGGGATTTGCTGGGCAATGATGTGACAGCAAGCGTCTAGCCCCAGCATTACCCAGTGACGCGCTTTGGGCGCGCCCGTTTCAAATAGCGGTTCAGCCTGTCTTAAACTCGCAAGCAGGGGCGACTTGAGGACTTCAAACATCCGGACCGCCACATTCGAGGCCTCCGCTGATCTAATCAACGCCGTTTGCTGGCGCTCGTCGTCAAACACACAAAACCAATCCGGCCGCACTTTCATCTCGAATGCAGAACGCTCAGCCCGCTCTTTATGGTGCACAAAAAACGTGACCGACAGCTCGCCCAGCTGATGGCGAGTATCGATCAATTCGATCTCACCTTCGGTCAAATCAGCCTTCCATTCAGAAAATTCCGAGTTGGTAAAGTCGAACACACCCTACCCCACGTAACAAACTTCCTTTACCGCGCGGACGATATCATCCGTGCCCGGCAGAGAAAGCTTTTCCAGATTGCCGGCATAGGGCAGCGGGACGTCTTCCTGGTGGACGCGGACCGGCGGCGCGTCGAGATAATCGAACGCGTCCTGGGTCACG
>CBFHQE010000079.1:0-14784 GCA_965657935.1 Maricaulis sp.
GGGGGCGGAGGGCTATGACCGTTGGCGCTACGACGTCTGGTGGTCCTATGACCGGTTTGCCAATGTCTATCGCGCCAGTATTGTCGATAACCTCTGGGGTTTTGTTGACATTTACGAGGGCGCAGATCCATTCGATGTCTCCAACCTGGAGACCTCCACCTATAATCTGGGCGGGCCGGACGGCCGGGCCCAGAAAAGCCGTCTGCGCATCGCCGAACACTCAGCCAACCGTTTTGTACTCGAATGGTGGACGCTGGATATGGACGCTCGGTTGGAGGGCGGCTCGCGCGATGAGCAGCCTTGGCAAGCCTCGGTGAGAATGGTGTATTTTCGGGCGGAATAAACCCTTCGCTAACCCTTATTCAACGGGACATTAAGCTTAGCTGTGCATAGTGCGCTTCAATCGGATCGTAAAAAACAGGTCCGGAGCTGTACAAGGTGGACGGGTAAATGTTCCAGATTATCGGCATTGTGGTCGTTTTCGTCATGGTGTTCGGCGGGTTTGCACTCGCTGGCGGCCATTTCGACGTGATCATCAAGGCGCTGCCCTTCGAGATGATGATGATCGGTGGTGCCGCAACGGGTGCGTTCCTGATCGGCAACAAGCCGAAGACGGTCACCAAGACCTTGGGCGACCTCGCCAAGATCTTCACGGGAGCCAAATGGAAAGCGCAGGACTATTCAGACCTCTTGTCATTGTTGTTCCTCCTAACAAAGACAATGAAAACAAAGGGGGTTATCGCGCTTGAAAGCCATATCGAGAACCCATCGGACAGTGCCATTTTCTCGCGCTATCCGCGTATCCTGAAGGATCATTTTGCCGTCGATTTCATCTGCGACACCTTGCGCATGATGACGATGAACCTGGAAGATCCGCACCAGGTTGAAGACGCGATGGAAAAGCAGCTGGAAAAACACCATCACGAAGCAGCGGACCCGGCTCACGCCATGCAGACGCTGGCTGATGGGCTGCCGGCCCTGGGTATCGTTGCCGCCGTTCTCGGGGTGATCAAGACGATGGGCGCGATCGAAAGCCCGCCTGCCGTTCTGGGTGGCTATATCGGTGGTGCTCTGGTTGGAACCTTCCTCGGTGTATTCCTGGCTTACGGTTTTGTGGGCCCCTTCGCGTCCTATCTGCAGGCGGTGTATGATGAGGAACACCAGTTCTACAAGATCATCCAGGATGTCCTGGTCGCGCATCTGCACGGCAATGCCGCCCAAATCTCTGTCGAGATCGGCCGCGGTGGCGTTCCGAGCAAGATGCAGCCAAGTTTTGTCGAGCTGGAAACGGCACTTGATGAGATCCCCAACGAGGTCGGCTAGTTCATACCGACATCGATGACTGCAAGTGAACGCGGTGCTCCTGGGCGCCGCGTTCTTGTTTTTGCGGCATGAGGGAGTAGATAGACGCCATGAAAATCAAAGACGCAGACATCCTCATCATTCCCGGGCTCGGGAATTCTTCCCCCTTCCACTGGCAATCGCGCTGGCAGCAGAACATGTCGACCGCCCGCCGGGTCGAGCAGGATGACTGGGACAACCCAGACCGTGAAAGCTGGACCGCCAGGTTGATCGAAGCGGTCGCCGAGGCAGAGAGGCCCGCGATCCTTGTGGCGCATTCGGTTGGCGTTCTGACTGTTGTGCACGCAGCCCCGGAGCTGAACCATTCCAAGGTGGCCGGCGCCTTCCTGGTCGGCGCTTCCGACTGGGAGCGTGACAGTCTTGAAGAACGGTTTCCGGGACATGGTTTCGCACCGGTCCCACGCAAGCCGCTCGGCTTTCGTGGGCTGATGCTGGCCAGCTCCAATGACGAGACGTGTAACGTTGAAAAGGCGGAGCACTGGGCTCGCGATTGGAGCGTTCAGTTTGGAAATGCCGGCGAGGCGGGGCATTTCACGGAAGAAAGCGGACACGGTCCGTGGCCGGAAGGTCTGATGGCCTTTGCCAAATTCACCCAGTCTCTTTGATCCATGTTGACCGGTGCGCTCCTGTGTGAACCGGCCAGGCTGGACTGGTCTCAGTCCGGTGGGCCGCGCGCGAACGACTATGGGGACGTCTATTTTTCGGTCGAAAATGGTCTGGAGGAGACACGTGAGGTTTTCCTCAAGGCGTGCAATCTGCCACAGGCCTGGGCCGGCAAACCGGTCTTTGTGGTGGGAGAGCTGGGCTTCGGCACCGGGTTGAATGCGCTTGCGCTGTGGCAGCTTTGGCGAGAAAGCGGAAACCGGGATGGCTGGCTGCACTTTGTGAGTGTTGAAAAACACCCGCTCAGCTTCGAGCAGGCGAAACGTGCCTTTGCAGACTGGCCGCAATTGGCTGAACTGTCCTCACGTTTGCTCGAGCAATGGCCGACGCGACTGAAAGGGCCGCACCGATTGGTCTTTCCGGAGGACCGCTTCACCATTACCGTCTTCCATGATGAGGCCGAAAGCGCGCTGTCGCAGATGCGGGCGCAGATGGATTGCTGGTTTCTGGACGGGTTCGCTCCGGCCAGGAATGAAGCGATGTGGTCGCAGCCGGTATTTGATCAACTTGGACGCCTGTCCCGACCTGGCGCGATGGTCGGCACGTTCACTGTTGCCGGGGCCGTGCGACGCGGCCTGGCGGCGGCGGGGTTTGACGTGTCCAAACGCCCGGGTTTCGGCCGCAAGCGTGAGCGGTTGCAGGCGGTTTATGCGGGCGATGTTTCGGCGGGCAATACGATACGTCCGGCAATCTGTATTCGTGGCGCCGGTATAGCCGGGGCATCTCTGGTCCGGGCGTTCGCAATGCGTGGCTGCACGGTTCGTGTCATCGATCCGAACGGCGTCGGCACAGGAGCGTCATCCGCCCCGGCGGGTCTTCTGACCCCGCGTCTGGAAAAGGCGGACCGGCCCCATGTCCGTGCGACGCTGGCTGCATTTGACTTTGCCCGCCGTCTTTACACGCCTCTGGCGGGTTTCAATGCCACAGGCGTCACCCGCCTGCCGAGCACTGAGAAGGACGCGGTTCGTTTTCCCGAGCTCGCAGGACTGATGGGCGAGGGGTATAGCTGGCGCGAGGGCGCGCTGGAAATGGACGCCTCCGGATGGTTCCAGCCTGGCGAGCTGGTCGCTGATTTGTTGGGCGAGGTTGAAGTCTGCCGCACTGGCGAGGCTGAGCCCGGTGAAATCGTGATCCACGCGACCGGGCCGGCCTTCCCTCTGGGCGAAGACATTACGCCAAGCGCGGGCCGGGTCGGTATCTTCCCGTCCAGTAGCCAGCATGACGCGTTGAGTTGGGGCGGGTATCTTGTGCCCCTCTCTGTCGATCAGGTCGTATTGGGCGCAACGCATGTGAAGGGCTGGGATGCCGGCTCCGAGGACACGGATCTTTCCGGATTTCACGCCGCGCTGGCGACCATCAGGCCAGATCTGGCCTCGACAGTCAGTGCGCAAGCGTCCTCGTCATGGGCCGGATGCCGCGCCTCGACACCGGACCGCCTGCCGGTTCTGGGGGCCGTGGGCGATGGCGAGTATGTCCTGTCAGGACTGGGTTCTCGCGGTTTTGCGCATGCCCCCTTGCTGGCTGAACAGCTCGCCTCCCAGATTTGTGGCGAACCATGGGCGTTGGAGCTGCAAGGTGCGGAGGTTCTCAAACCGTCCCGCTTTGCCGAACGTCGCGCGCGGCGCTCGTCCTGAAATCGCTCAGAAGACCAGGCGCAGTTCATCGCCAAAGGCCAGCTCCATGAAGCTGCAATCGCGGGCAATGCATTCTCCGCGAACTCCAAAATCGATTTGAAGATGTCGATTGAACGTCGCCTCAAAGGGGCCGAGAGCCACATTTACCGGCGTTCCCGTCATCGCAGGAACCGCCACGGGCACAGCGGAAATCGTCGCCAGGACGCTCGCTATAATCATTGATTTCACCACCATCTGACCGCTCCTGTCTCCCGCGTGCCCTTTTGATGCCGCCCAGAGGCGAATTGGATGCAGGGTTGTCCAGAAAAGTCGGCAGGAGATTTGCAGTTAACGTGTCCAAGACGGTGAACTGACACGAAACGGGACGCGCCAGAATGGTGGAAATGCTTGCTGATGGTGCCGGAATGGAACGCCGCAAGGGTGCGCGGCACATTTGGTTCCTCAACTCGGCTTTCGACAGGATCGGCATGGATATCGCCGTGCGCCGCGTTGCCGAACGCCCGGCGCGTCAGCCTTTTGCCTATGTTGTGACACCGAATGTAGATCATCTTGTTCGCCTTGAGACTGATACGGTCCTGGCGCGACTCTACGCTCAGGCCTGGCTGACCGTTTGCGACAGTCGTGTCCTGGAATTGCTCGGCCGCGCGTCGGGTGAAGACATTGAAGTCACACCCGGATCAGACCTGACTCGGCATCTGTTTGAAAATGAAATTGACCCTGATGACGCCATCAATGTGGTCGGCGGGTCCAGGGATGTTATTGAGGCTGTCCGCGAGCGGTACGGGTTGAATAATCTTCGCTGGCACGAACCTCCGATGGGTCTGCGCGACAAGCCGGACGCCATTGCTGAATGTGCGGAGTTTGTGGCGTCCAATCCGGCGCGCTTCACTTTCCTTTGCATTGGCTCGCCGCAGCAGGAACTGGTCGCAGAAGCCTGTCTGGACCGCGGTGACTGCACCGGTCTGGGTTTGTGTGTCGGCGCTTCGCTGGATTTCCTGGGCGGCAAGGCTGAGCGTGCCCCGAAATGGATGCAGACGTCGCGTCTGGAGTGGTTTCACCGGCTGTTGCTCGAGCCCAAGCGCATGTGGCGCCGATATCTGGTCGATGGGCCGAAGGTGTTCTTGCTCTTGCGCCGATGGCAACGCACACAGAATGACCTGAAAGAGCTGGAAGTTCTCCTGGGTTCTCCGGAGAAACAGCGCGAACGGGCGCTCTATCAACGCATTCGTTCCCTGGAAGGACAGCTGGCCGCTTTGGGCAGTGACAACCCGGTTGAACCGCTAGGCGGTTCCGACTAACGTCCGCCGCCGTGATGGTTCCCGCGAGGGACTAACAGGGAAGCCGGTGCGCGACCTTTCGGATCTGATCCGGAAATAGCAAGTCCGGCGCTGTACCCGCAGCCGTAATCGGCGAGTGATGACGCATTATGCCACTGGGTCCCGGCCCGGGAAGGCGTGTCAATCGCACTGACCCGTGAGCCGGAAGACCTGCCGTCACCGTCGTCTGTCCGCTCGTGCGGGAGTTCACGAGGTAGACGCGGTAACTCCGTTTTGACGACTCCTTGCAACCGCTGGCCATTGCGCCGGCCTGATCGCTATGGAGACGTAGTATGCGATTGTTTTCATCGCTGTTGGCCTCAACAGCACTGATATCCTTGACTTCGGCGGCATTTGCCCAGGATGATGTCATCCTGGTGACCGCCGCCCGTGTGCCGGTCCTCGCCCAGGACAGCACCACGTCGGTAACCCAGCTCAACGCAGATGATCTCGAAGCGCGCGGCCCGCTGTTCGTGGCCGATATCCTGCGCGCGGTTCCGAGCCTCGCGGTTTCGCGTTCTGGCCCTGTTGGCCAGCTGACCCAGATCCGCGCGCGCGGATCCGAGGCCAATCATGTCTTGGTCCTGATCGACGGCGTCGAAGCCGCCAGCCCCTTCACCGGTGAAGCCGACTTTGCCAATTTCCTGTTTGATGACCTGGGCAGTATCGAAGTCGCACGCGGCGAGCAATCGGCGCTCTGGGGTGCCGATGCGATCGGTGGCGTCATTGCGCTGACAACACGACGCCCTGATGACGGCCGTTCGTGGAATTTGAACACTGAGCTCGGCAGTTTTGGTACCGCCCGGGCCAATGCCGGTGTGCGTTATGGAGGCGACGATCTGCGCCTGCGCGCGGGTGTCGGCCACTATCGCACGGACGGCATTGACGTGTCTGGTCTCGATGGCGAGACAGAAGGCTATATCAATTCCAATGGCCATTTTGGCGGTGAATTCGATCTGGCGGCCGATTGGACTGTTGACGCCTCCGTTCGCTGGATCGGTTATGAGACCGATTCCGACGCGGACACCGATTATGACGGGCGTCTCGAGGATACCGACAATGAGCGCCATGGCGAACAGGTGTTCGGCCGTATTGGCCTGTCGGGAGAACAGGCGCTGGACGGTTTCAGCCTGGATCATCGCCTGACTTATCAATTTACGTCCGATGAGGCTGAAAGCCTGAGTGCGGGAACCCGCACGGGGGTCGCCGAAGGAACGCGTCGCGAACTGGGTTATCAGTTGACCGCGCAATGGTCGGCCGGCGCTGTGAACAACCGGTTGACCGGGCTGTTTGAGCACCAGGTCGATGATCTCGAGAACTACGCAGGTGCCGGCAATGGTGCCAACCAGTCACGGGAATTGAAGGCGACAGCCCTCGCGTTCGACTATGGCCTGTCAGTTTCGGCTTTTGATCTCAGCGTGTCCGCTCGACACGAAAAGAATGAGCGTTTCGATGATGCCACAACCTGGCGGATCGGGACTGCGTTCGAGCTCCAGCATCTCGATGGGCGCATCCGTGCCAGTATTGGTGAAGCGGTCAAGAATCCCGGCGTGTTCGAATTGTTCGGCTTCTTCCCTGCTTTCTTTGTGGGCAACCCGTCCCTGCAACCGGAAACGTCCCAGGGATGGGAAATTGGCTGGGATCAGGAGCTGCTTGCCGGCCGGGCACGGTGGTCTGCCGTCTGGTTCAGCTCCGAGCTGGAAAACGAGATCTATACTGATTTTGGTGCCTTCCCGGCGACGGCGCTGAACGCCAGCGGCGCTTCGACGCGCGAGGGGCTTGAACTCGAGGGCGAGTATCGGATCAATGACGCGATCTCGGTCTTTGCTTCCGCCAGCTTTCTGGAGAGCGAGGATTCAGCAGGGGCAGAGATCCGTCGCCCGGAACAGTTGGCTTCGGTGACGTTCAGTTGGGCTCCGGCCGAAAGCGACTGGTATGCATCGGCGAGCCTCGATTACACTGGAGAGCAAGGGGATACGGATTTCGGCACATTTACGCCGGTCAAGCTGGATGCCTATTCATTGGTCTCCGGTCAGCTCAGTCGGCGGATTGGCGAGACCATCAGTGTCTATATTCGCGGGGAAAATCTTCTGGATGAGGAATACCAGGATGTCTTCGGCTATCACACACGTGGCCGCGGCGCTTTCATTGGCGTTCGTTTCCAGCACGGCTAGCCCCGCACAGACCGAGGGAGCGACGCCGTCACCGCACGGCGTCGTCTCCGCCTCCTTGTGTGCGGACGCCTATGTTCTCGCACTGTTTGAACCGGACGAGATCCAGGCCTTGTCCTGGCAAGTCGATCAGGTTGTGTCTGCCGCACCGGGCTGGGCGCGTGACTATCCGCAGGCCTGGCCGGACGCGGAGCGCCTCTACCATCTCTCACCTGAACTCGTGGTCTTTGGGCCAGGAGAGGGGGCGGGGAGGGCGCCGCTTCTGGAGCAGGCCGGGATCGAGGTGGTGCAGCTGCAATGGGGTGAAAATTTCGCCACCGTCCGCCACAACCTCGCCCGTCTTGGCGATGTCGCGGACTTGTCACCGCGCGCCGGCGAGGCGATCGCAGACCTTGAGGCAAGACTCGCAAATCTCCGAACCCGCCGCGATCACCGAGCAGGTGAGGCAGACGTTTTTTATCTCTCTTCCTCGGGTGGGTCAGCCGGTGCCGGAACCTATGTCGATGCTGCGATCGTGGCCGCGGGCGGGGTCAATCTGATGGCGGCGCGAGGCGGGCAGAGCTGGACTCGTTCGGACCCGGAGTTGGTACTCGATCTTTCTGCGGACCTCGTGGTCACCAGCTTTTTCGCCGATGGCTATCACGGTCGGCTTAATCGGGCGCGTTATCACGCGGCTTATGACGATCTGCGGAATGCGGAAACCCGCATCGAGATCCCGAGCGGTGACTGGCCTTGCGCCGGGCCGCGCCTGATCGATGCAGCGGAGGCTATTGCCGACGCGCTTGACGCGCTGGAGCAGGCTCGATGAGGTCGGTTCACCTGATCGCCCTTTCTGGGCTGACCGTGTTCGCCGTTCTGGCCAACTTGCTTGTTGGTCGAGACGGTGTGCTGTTTCCTGCTGTTCTGGACCTGTTGCAGGGCGAGGAAAGCCTGGGCGCGAGAATTCTCGCCGAATTGCGATTTCCGCGGGCCATCCTGGGGGCGCTGGTTGGCGCGGGGCTCGGCGCCAGTGGTGCGGCGCTGCAGGGTTATTTCCGCAATCCGCTGGCCGATCCAGGCATTGTGGGCGTCTCAGCCTCGGCCGGGTTGGGGGCCGTCATCGCGCTCTATTTTGGCCTGACCAGCATATCCCTGCTGATGATCCCGATGGCCGCCACGATGGGCGGCCTTCTGGGGGTGGGCTTCCTGCTCCTGTTGGCAGGGCGCCGGGCCAGTTCGACCACGCTGATCCTGTCCGGCGTTGCAGTCAGCGCCGTCGCATCATCGATGACAGCTCTGCTGATGAATCTCAGCCCGAATCCCTGGGCGCTCGCCGAGATCGCCTATTGGTTGATGGGCTCGCTCGCGGATGCCAGCTGGAATGAAGTCCGCTTCGCGGCACCTCTGATCCTGATCGGCACCGGGGTGTTGCTTCTGGTGCGCAATGATCTGGACCCGCTCAGCCTGGGCGAGGAAACGGCGCGCAGCCTGGGTGTCGACCTGGGCCGATTGCGGCTGGCGATTGTCCTGGGCAGCGCCTTGGCGGTCGGTGGCGGTGTGGCCGTGGCTGGTGCGATCGGTTTCATCGGTCTGGTCGTGCCTCACCTTCTGCGCCCCTTCGTGGCGGCGCGTCCGGCGGCGTTACTGTTGCCATCCGCAATGGGAGGCGCCGCGCTTCTAAGTCTGGCCGATATTGGAACGCGCCTCCTGTCGGGCCCGGGAATTCCGCTTTATCTCGGCGTTTTGACAGCGTTGCTGGGCGCGCCCTTCTTCGTCTGGCTCGTGCGGTCGACACAAGGAAAAGCGCCATGACCCGACTGGAACTTTCTGGCGTCGACGCGCAATACGGGGGCACACCTGTTTTGCGCGAGGCAAGTTTGCTGGCCGAAGCAGGACAGGTCGTGGCGCTGGTCGGCCCCAATGGCGCTGGCAAGTCGACCCTGTTGCGCTGCGCAGGCGGGTTGCTGACCCCGACAGCCGGGCAAGTCAGACTCGACGGAGAGATGATCAGCGTTCTGTCGGATCGCGAGCGTGCGCGCCGTATCGCCTATCTCGCCGCTGACCCATCCGTGGCCTGGTCGTTGGAAGTTGAACGCCTCGTCGCCCTGGGGCGGGCGCCTTTCCTGCAGCCGCTCCGACAGTTGAGCGAGGCCGACACCACATCCGTCGACCGGGCGATGGAGGCGGCTGATATCATCCACCTCAAGGGTCGACGGGTCGACACGCTGTCATCGGGTGAGCGTGCCCGTGTACATCTGGCGCGGGTTCTAGCGACGGATGCGGATCTCATCTTGCTGGACGAACCCATCGCGGCGCTGGACCCGCGGCATCAGCTGCGGGTGATGGAGATCGTCCGCGCGTCTGCCTCAAAAGGTGCCATCGTCATCCTGGCCATTCACGCGCTGGACCTGGCCGTGCGTTATGCCGACCAGATCGTGGTGATGGATGACGGCCGAATCCGCGCTCAGGGCCGTGCCAACGAGGCTTTGTCCGCTCAGCTGCTCGCCGAAGTTTTCGGGATCCTTGTCGACGGCGGGCTCAAGCCCAACCCGGCTCAGCTGATCGACTAGTCAAAGACAATTTCAGGAAGGGGTTTGGACGCTTCGTCTGCTGCGCTTAGTGCCGCCTGTGCTGTTTTCAGGAAGGCCGTCGCGATTGGTCCGTCATCCAGCGCGATGGGCTGGCCGGCATCGGAGCGGGTGCGCAGATCAGGGTGCAGCGGAATTTCACCGAGGAATTGCGCGCCGATTTTCTCGGCTTCCGCCTTGGCGCCGCCGGATCCGAAGATATGACTGCCTTCACCGCAATGCGGGCAGATGAAGATGGACATGTTCTCAATAACGCCCAGCACCGGGACATGGGTCTGTTCAAACAGGCCGATCGCCTTGCGGGCATCATCCAGCGCCAGGTCCTGGGGGGTGGAGACGATGACTGCGCCATCAACGGGCAGGTCCTGGGCGATCGCCAGCTGGGCGTCACCCGTGCCCGGCGGCATGTCGAGAATCAACACGTCCAGCCCGCCCCAATCCGTATCGGTCATGAACTGGCGAATGGCGCCTTGGACCATGGGGCCGCGCCAAACGACCGGGGCGCCCGGCTTGACGACAAATCCCATAGAGATGATGGCCACGCCATGTGCCGTGATAGGTTGTACGCCCGCATCGGTCTTGCGCAGGCCGGGCACATCATTCAGTCCAAACAATCGGGGAGCGGATGGCCCGTAGATGTCGGCGTCCAGCAGGCCGACCTTCAGGCCGGACTTGGCCAGGGCGGTGGCGAGATTGGCCGCTACGGTGGACTTGCCAACACCGCCTTTACCGGATGCAACAGCGATGATGCGGTGCGCAGGTTTGCTGACCGGTTGAGCTGGCTGGGGCTGGCGCTTTTTGGGCGCGGGTTTCGCCTCGGACTTGTGAGCGGTCATGACAACCCTCACACGATCGATGCCATCAATGGAGGTGACAGCCGGCTCGATTTCTTCGCGCAGCCGGCCAAGGTCTGGCTCGCCAGCGACCGGAGGGGTCAGGATGATGGTTGCGGTGTCGCCTGCAATCGCCGCGCTGTCGACCCGCTTCGCATCGATGATGTTTCGACCGGACTGGCGTTCGATCACCGTTTCCAGGGCGGTTTTGAGGCGTACATCCATGTCATCTCTCCTTCGGCGCGAGAGACATAGGCACATTTGAGCGCATACAGAAGGCCTGTTGCTGCTTAAGGCGCAAATTAGGAAGAAGTGGATGGTGGGCGATACTGGGATTGAACCAGTGACCCCTTCGATGTCAACGAAGTGCTCTCCCGCTGAGCTAATCGCCCATCCGTTTGGGAGCCGGGTGTTTAGCCTTCCTTTCAGGGGGAGGCAAGGTGTTGTTCTGCAGCTGGCCGGATTGTTTGCAGTGCCACCAAGTTCGTGCGGCGTGTGGCTGTAATGTTTGATGACATTATTGCAACACCCGGGGAATGCAATGCAACGAACGGCTCGATTCTGCTGACTAAGGGCTTGCGGGGGAAAGCTTTCGCCTATCTTCTGGCACCGTGCAGGGGCGACTCTGTCACAAGCTGAGTGTTCCGGGGGCAAAACGGACGCTCAGGCTTCTAAAAGTCATAAGGGGTAAGATCGTGACAATTTTTGCAGATAAAGAGCGCCTGCTGCGCTCGACTATCCTTGCAGGTGTCGCTGCGTTGACGATGGGCGCTCAGCCTGTCTTCGCTCAAGACGTAGCTCAAACGCCGGACGCCGAGGAAGAAGAAGACGAAGATAGCGAAGTTGAAGATCGCATCGTCGTAACCGGCTCGCGCATTGCGCGCTCCGAATTCACAACCATCTCGCCGGTTCAGGTTCTGTCGGGTGAAGTTTCCCGCGATCTTGGCCTGATCGACGCTGATGACGTTCTCAACCAGTTGACCGTTGTTCAGGGCCAGCAGACCGACCTGGCCGTTTCCACGGTTATCCAGCCGGAACAGGCTTTCACGACCTTTGGTTCTGTGACGCCGTCCCTGCGCGGTCTGGGTTCTGCGATCACGGGTCGTTCGCGTAACCTGGTCATGATCAATGGCCGTCGTTATGGTCCGATCGGTGTTGGTGGTGCTCCGGCGAACCCGGATATCTCCCTGATCCCGGGTTCCATGATCAGCCGCGTTGAGGTTCTGCTCGACGGTGCGTCTTCGGTATACGGTTCCGACGCCATCGCCGGTGTTATCAACTACATCCTGCGCGATGATGTTGACGGCTTCGAGCTGAACGTCTCGCATTCCACACCGGAAATCGGCCATGGCCGCCAGAGTGTTATCTCTGGTGCTTTCGGTCTCGATGCTGATCGTGGTTTTGTGAATGTCGGCTTTGAATACAACATTCAGGACTCAGTCACCCGCTTTGATCGTCGTTCCATCAACGGCGCCGACGAGCTGGGCATTTACTGTAATCCGGAATTGGAAATCGATACCAATACCGGTGAGATCTTCCGTGGTTGTTCCAACTTCCTGGCTGGTTTCGCGATTTTCGGACCGACCGGTGGTACGTTCCCGACGCTTGATGGTTCCACGAACATCGGTGTCCCGGGCTGGGCCCGCTATAACCTGGCGCCTTACGATTCCGCTGGTACCTTTGGTGCAACCAACGACCCGTATGCGCGTTCGCACCCGCAAGACCAGTTTGCTACGCTGGTTCCGGATCAGTCCCGTTTCAGCTTGTATGCAACGGGTGAATACGATCTGGATGGTTACTCCAACCCGAACCTGTACTTCGAGTTCAACTACTCCGAGCGCAATCTGGAAACGGTTGGCTATAACCAGGGCGTCCTGGAAGTAACTGCAGACACTCCCGGCAACCCGGGTCTCGGTGATACGCTGCTGGTTCACTTCATTCGCCAGGAAATCGACCAGAATCTGACGGTCGCACGTGGTGTGATCGGCGTGCGCGGCGATCTGCCGTTCATGGATGATCTCGGTCCGCTGTCCAACTGGACCTATGACACCAGCTTCCTGATGCACCGTTCGCGCGGTACGCAGCGTAACTTTGGTGACCTGCGTGCGAACAATACCGCACGTGTACTCAATGGTTCCTACGACAGCAACGGCCTGTTCGTTTGTGCTCTCGACGAGACCATTGCACAGCCGACACGTCCGAATGGCGGCTTCACCACGTCGCCGACCATCTGTCCGGAAGTCAACTTCTTTGACCCGAACTTCATGCTGACAGGTCGTTTCCTGGATCAGGCCAGCAATGATTTCATCCTGGGTACTGCCATGCAGAACACCCTGGTTGACCAGCTGACCTATTCTGCCATCGCAACGGGTGATCTCTTTGACATCCCGACCGGCGGCACGGCTGCTGCAGTGTTCGGTTTCGAGCACCGTACGGACGTCATCGAGACGGCTAACGCATCGCTGACGGCTGAGCCGAACGCGTTCAACAGCCTGAACACGGATGTGGGTTCCACCGGTCAGCGTCGCCTGTGGGAAGGCTTCTTCGAGGCCAGCTTCCCGCTGCTCGAAGGCCAGCCCTTTGCCGAGAACCTGCAGATCGATATTGCCGCACGTTACACGGACGAAGAATTCTTCGGTAACGCCTGGACCTACCAGGTCAAGGGTGAGTGGGCTCCGGTTGACTGGCTGAGCTTTGCAGCTGGTTTCGGTACGTCTTACCGCGCACCGGATACCGGTGAGCAGTTCGGTACGGGTATCGCGTTCGCGTCCCTGAGCCGTGCTGACCCGTGTCTGCCGTCCACCAACACCCTGGTGACCGATCCGAACACCGGTCTGATCATCTATGATCAGACGCAGGACGAGCGTCAGGCATCTGTCATCGCTCTGTGTGATGCGATTGGTGTATCCCTGCCGACCGGCCCGAATGATGTTGATGGCGCTGCTGCCCTCGGCCTCTTCGGTATCGGCACAGTCGGTGCTTCCTTCCAGAACTTCTCGGTTCTGACCTCTAACGGTGGTTCCACCGATGTTGGTCCGGAAACCTCTGAGGCTCTGTTCGCGAAGATCACCTTCCAGCAGCCGTGGTTTGACAGCTTCAACTTCAATGCGTCTGTCAACTACTTCGAATACCTGGTGGAAGACTCCATTGGTCAGCTGACCACGGGCCTGATCCTCGGTACCTGTTTCAACGACGCGAACGCGCAAGCGGTTGGCGTTGGCCAGGTCACCGGTGACCTGTGTCAGTTCCAGCAGCGTGATCCGGTTACGGGTCTCCTGACGGGTGTGAACGAAGCCTCGTTCAACTTGGGTGCCATCACGTCTCGCGGTATCGACCTGAACATGACGTTCAGCATGGATCTGACGGATATTCCGGAAATCGGCGAGTTCTTCGCGCCGGGCGGTGATCCGATCAACGTGTACATGGTTTATCGTGGCACGACCTCGTTCGAGAACAGCGAAGATATCTCCGGTGACGGAACCTTCGACGTGAACCTCGGTGAGTTCGGCTTCCCGGAGCACCAGATCAACTTCACGACCCAGCTTGGCTGGCGTGACTTCCGTATCCTGCACCGCTTCCGCTACAGCGAAGCAACCTTCAACGGCAATAATCCGTTTGGTGGTGGTAACGTTTGTGTGCCGACGCTTCTTGCACGTGATCCGGCTGCGGACACGAGCGGTTGTACCGAGTACATCGATCTGCCGGCTGTTGAACTGCACGACCTGACCGGTACCTGGTCCACGGGTTCCTGGGTCCTGCGTATGGGCGTCCAGAACGTCTTCGACGAAGTCGTAGTTCGTGACACAGCTATCGCTGGTGACGGTTCTACGGGTACGCCGTTTGGTCTGGGTTACTCCATGAATGGCCGTGCGTTCTTCGCGAACGTGATCAAGCAGTTCTAAGACTGGTTGAAATTGAATTGAGAAGGGGCGAGCTTTGCTCGCCCCTTTTTCTTTGGGGGTTGATCGCTGTTAGCAGACCGAACAAAAAAGCCCCGCGGCCATGCCGCGGGGCTTTTTTGTTCGAGGTGAATGGCGAATTCAGGCGGCCATGACACGGGCGACTTCATCGACAAGTTCGCGAAGATGAAACGGCTTGGAGAGCACTTTGGCATTGGTCGGTGCGCCGGAGCCCGGGTTGAGCGCCACAGCTGCGAAACCGGTGATGACCATGATCTTGAGCGCGGGAGCGACTTCCGGGGCGCGACGCGCCAGCTCGAGAGCCTCGACACCCGGCAT
>CBFHQE010000080.1:0-14778 GCA_965657935.1 Maricaulis sp.
ACCGCCTGCGGTTTCGGCCTGTTTGAACTCTTCATCCTCAACGGCGATGAATTTCGCACCCAGCGAGGCGACCTGTTCCTTCACGGCCGGGCGACCATCCGTCGCGGTGACGATGGCACCCAGGCGACGCGCGGTGGCAATCGCCTGAAGGCCGGCAACGCCGACGCCCATGACAAAGGCCTTGGCCGGAGCGATTGTGCCTGCCGCAGTCATCATCATCGGAAAGGCGCGGCCATAGATCTGGCTGGCCTCGATGATCGCGCGATAGCCGGCAAGGTTTGACTGGGAGGACAGGGCGTCCATGGCCTGGGCCCGGGTGATGCGCGGCACAAATTCCATCGATAGGGCGTCAAGACCCGCCGCAGCGAGTGATTCTGCCACGTCCGCACTCGGATCGAGATGCGAGATGAGAAGTGTGCCCTTGGCGATCTTCTTGAGCGTGGCCTCGTCTGGCTTGCGCACCGCAAAGACCGCATCCGCGCCTTTCAGTGTCGCCGCCAGGGTGCCGACATCGGCACCGGCTTCGGTGAAATCCTCGTCCCGGATCGAGGCGTCGATACCGGCGCCCTTCTCGACGGCGAGCGCATGGCCCGCCTTGACGAATTTCCTGATGGTTTCGGGAGTGGCCGCGACGCGGGTTTCGCCCGCATCCCGTTCTTTAAGAATGGCAATTCGCATTTCGTCCCGCCGTGTGGCTCGTATGGCGGGCAGATTGCGCGATTTCGTGCGTCAGGGGAAGACCCGCCAGGAAAATTACTTCCCGGCGCGGGTGGTCATCATGTTGGAAAGATCAATGCTTTGCGCTGTTAGCCAGCGAGGAACGCACCGAAGAGGCTGACAATGCCGCCGCCAACCAGGCCGGTGAAAAACAGGCCTGCAACCGTGACATACCAGGAGGTTTTCATGGACAGGGCCAGGCCAAGAACGACACCAACAACACCCGTCGCGATCAGCGCAGCCATCCAGCCCATGCCGATAGCAAACACCAGGATGAAGTAAAGCAGGATGACGATGGTCAGCAGACAGGACCAGACCGTCATCGTCATGAAGCCGTCAAAGGTGGACTTGTGCTCGGTGATGTCCATTTCGCCGCGTACGTGGTCAGACGCCATGTCGAATTCCCCAGGATCGAATTAGGATTTGGCCAGCGGATACCATGCGTTGCCCACCGCGCCAAGGTGTCTAACTGTCGCAAATGATGACAGCTGTCACTCTACAGGGGTGACAGCTGTGAATATTCCATCGCCAGGCGGGCGGTCATGTTGGGGCCAGATAAACGGAAAGGCCTGTCATGACTGATACACCCCTGATCACCTCTGAAGCCCTGCTGGCCGAGCGCCGCCGCTATTTTGTCGCAGCCGGAGGCGGTATTTCCCTGCCGGTTGCCGGCGCGGTTTACTGGATCGTGCTGGGGATTCTCGGCTCCCGCCTGCCGCTCGCCGACTGGGCGATGTTTGCCGCCGCCGGATCGGGCATGATCTTCCCGCTGGGACTGTTGCTGCAAAAGCCGCTGCGGGCCAACTTCATGAAAGCCAAATCCCCTGTCGGCGGTGCCGCCATCTGGGCTGTCATGGGGATCAACTTCCTGTGGCCCATGCATTTCGCCGTGATTGGCCTGCAGCCAGAGCTAACCGTGCTGACGCTTGCGATCGGCATGACCATTCACTGGGTGGTGATCGGCTGGAGTTATGCGTCAAAAGTCTGTTTTGCCCACGCATTTGCGCGCATGATTGTGGTCACGCTCATGTTCTACGCCATGCCGGACGGGCGCCTGACCTTGTTGCCGTTCGCTATCGCCATCCTCTACCTGCTTGCCGCCGCGGGCATGGCTTTCGAGGTTTCCGTGGTACGCAGAAAGCTGGCGCAATAGGTGATTCTGAACGCGAATGATGGCTTCAATCCAATCCCTTCTGTCGACGAAGAAGCCCTGGCTGGACCTGGTCTATCTGGGGTGTTTCTTCCTGGCCTGGTTTGTGGCGCCACCCGATGCGACTGAACTTGCGCTCTCGGTGGCGGCCATGGCCGGATTTGTTGCGATGTATGTGTTCAGCATGCGGCGCCTGGACTGGACCGTTCTGGTCGCAGCCGGACTGTCGGTCTGTCTCGGATTTTCAATGGCCGCGATGAACTTCGGATCAGCCGTGTTCATCGTTTTTGCCGCGCCGATGATCGCGCGTCTGCCAGAGACGCGTTTGCGTGTGCCGGCGTTGATCGTTCTGGGGCCGGTGGTCCTGCTTGGTGGCTTGCTGATCGGCGCACCCTGGTATTTCATTTTGGCAGTGGTTGTCCTGTCAGCCCTGTCCGGACTGACGGCATCCTCAGCGGCTCGCCGGGCGGAGAGCGAACTGGAAGAAGAAGACCGGCAGGCGCGTGCCGCTGCGGCGGCGGTAGAGGCGGAACGGTCCCGGATTTCAAAGGATCTGCATGACCTGCTTGGACACAGCCTGTCGGTGATTTCGCTCAAGGCAGACCTCGCAGCGCGCCTGTTCGAACAGAAGCCGGAAATGGCCCGTCAGGAAATCGAGGCGATCCAGACCATATCGCGCGAGGCTCTGGGTGAGGTCCGTGACGCGGTCAGCGGCTTGCGTGACCGCTCCTTGCAGGCGGAACTGAAAAGCGTCACCGAAGCCCTGGAAAGTGCGGGGCTTGAGGTTCGTGTCGCCGGGGAGCTTCCCGCCGTATCGGATGACCAGGAAGCGGCATTGGTGATGGTGCTGCGTGAGGCTTCGACCAATATCCTGCGGCATGCGCAGGCAACACGTGTCGAATTTGCGTTTGCTCAACCAGCCGGTCTTCACTCTATCTGTGTGCACGACAATGGCTGTGGCGGGGCAGTGTCCCAGGGCAATGGCATGCGCGGCATGCGCGAGCGTGTCGAAGACGTTGGCGGCCAGTTTGAGTGGGATGGCCAAGACGGCGGTGTGGTTCGCGTCACCTTGCCGGTGGAGACATCATGATCCGGGTCGTGATAGCCGAAGACCAGGTGATGCTGCGCGATGCGCTGGCGACCTTGTTGTCGCTGGAAAATGATATCGAGATTGTCGCAACGGCCTCGAGCGGGGACGAGGCTTTGCGCCAGATACGGGCGGATGCGCCGGATGTCTTGCTCAGTGATATCGAGATGCCCGGCATGACCGGACTTGAACTGGCGTCGGCGATGCGCCGGGACGCTCTGCCGACGCGCGTGCTCATCGTGACCACGTTCGACCGTCCGGGTTATCTGCGCCGGGCCCTGGATGCAGGGGTTTCCGGATATGTCCTCAAGGACACACCCTCGCAGGAATTGGCACAGGCCATCCGCCGCGTCGTGGCGGGCGAGCGGGTCATCCAGGACGGGCTGATCCGGGAGGCCTGGGGCGAAACCGATCCGCTCAATGATACCGAGCGCCGACTGCTTCGTCTTGCTGAGACTGGGCTGGACAGCATTCAGATCGCGCAAGCCAGCGGGCTGGCGAGGGGGACTGTTCGCAATTATCTGCATAGGGCGAGCGGCAAGCTGGGGGCTTCAAACCGCGTGGAGGCTGCACGCTTGGCGCGTAAAAGGGGCTGGCTGTGAGCCAAGCTTGGGCGTAAGCAGGGCGCATACAATGGAGATCCTGTCCGATGCGTATTCCTTTCGTTGTTTGGTCCGGCGTTCTGGCCGTCCTGGTTTACGGTGGTTTGCTGGCGCGCGACTTCATGAATTTCGGCACGCTGGAATTTCGGCCGATAGTGCTGGGCATGGTTGCAGGCGGATGGCTGGCGCTGGTGATCCTGGTCGGATTTGTGGGCATGATCCGCAAGGCGATGACCTCGCGTCCGGCAGATGTTCCCAATGATGTCGCGCAAGAAATCGACCGCCATCCCGAGCACTGACCACTCATCTCACAACCACTCATCTACCGACCACTCATCTACCGACCACTCATCTCCCGAGAGGCACCACTGATCCCTGATCCGCTGGCATCGCAGCGGCGAACGCGTAGGGCTGGCTCCGGAGTTGATTGGAGTAAGTGGTATGAAGACGCTGTTGAGCTGGGTTCTGTCCCTGATTGTTGTGACCGGTTCTGCCGTCGCCCAAAGCGATCAGGCGACGCCGGCTGACGAATATGTCGAGGTTGAGCTGTCGGGCGGGGCGAGCATGCCCATGGGGTTCTATTTCCCGGATGATTTTGATCCGCACCGCGAATATCCGGTGATGATCTCGGTCGGCACGTATTTCCTGCATGATGATCCAGCCGAGTTTGACTGGGTGGTGGTGCGCGCCGGTGTTGAGGAACGCCAGTATTCGGTCGAGCAATCTGCAGAGGCGCTGGACTACATCGCGTCGCGGGTGAATGTGGCCTCCGGCAGGTTCCATATCTTTGGCTATTCGGCCAGCAGTGCCGGTGTTTTCCGTATCGCCGCGGCGCTGCCGGATCGTTTTCGCGGGGTTCTGGTCATGCCGGGACATCCGCGCCAGCGTTCGGAATACGAACCGCTGACGGACATGCAGATCCGTTTCATTGTTGGTGAAAACGATGGCTTCTGGCTCCGCGAGAGTGAGGCGGCTCATCGCCGTTTCGAGCGTATGGGCACAGATACCGCGATCGAGATTGTCGAGAACGGTGGTCATGTGCTCTCACACCTGTCCGGTCGCCCGCTGTTCGAGCGCATCGAGTCCGAGTTTGGCGAGGGTGCCCGCACCCACCACTAGTTTTGCGTCGGCTGTCTCCTGGCGCAGGGGCGGGCTTTCGAGCTCGCCCCATCTCCATGTCGGACGCATGTTCATTGACGTGTTCGGCAGGCGTTCTAGTTTCGCTCGCAGTCAACAATCTGCGAGGGTGTCATGCGTTTGAAACTACTGCTTGCTTCAGCGAGCGCCAGCCTCGCTCTGAGCGCATGTGCAAGCAATGTCGCCCAGGTCGAGACGTTGTCGCGATATGATCGGCTCACCGAGGCCGAGCGTGGGCTCGTGCCGGTCCGCGAATATGCCGACAGCGCCGCGATGGCGGGTGTGATCAGTCTCTATCTCCAGCGGGCCACCATTGCCACCGGCGTCGTTGAAGCCTCCGGGGTCGACGCGGAACGGCTTGACCGAGTTGCCGGCGTGCTCTCTCGCACCATGTGCCGCCGCCTGGCCCGCGGTGGCTTCGAGGTTCGCACCGAAGCGGAAAGCGCAAGCCACTCCATGCAACTCACGATCACCGGGTTTGAAGCCACCAACCCGGTCACGGCCGGCGCCTCTGGCGTGATCGGGGTGTTTGTCCCGGGCCCTCTCAATCCGCGCCTGCCCATCGGCATTGGCGCCTTTGCCGCCGAGGGCGAAGTGTTTGACGCCAATGGTCAGCAGATCGCGGCCATGCAGTATGATGCACGCAATCACCTGGCGTCCGGTGGCGGCACCCTGACCCTGTTGCGCGGGGATATCGGTTCCACGTCGGACGGCGAGGAGCTGGCGCAATCCTTTGCGGATGCGTTCGGGGATCTGCTGGTCAATACGCGCGACGCAGCTGGTGGCCCGCGCGGCGAAACGCCACGCGGCACCTGTCCGGAGTATTTTGAGGGCGAGGAGGAGTTCGCGGACGCGGACTAGTCCGGGCTCGGGCAAACGCGCAGCTTGGCAAGCTGGTTGCGGCGGCGATCGACGACTTCAAAACGCACACCGTGAAAGCGGAAGACCTGACCCCGTTCCGGGATCGTCTGGGCCTCGTGAATGACCAGGCCCGCGACGGTCACGGCTTCCTCGTCAGGCAAATCCCAGTCCAGGGCACGGTTCAGATCGCGGATCGGCACGACACCATCGACCAGCCAGGTGCCGCCGTCTTCAGGCTGGATACCCTCGACCTGGATGTCGTGTTCGTCCTCGATGGTGCCAACGATCTCCTCGAGAATATCCTCCAGCGTCACCAACCCCATCAGCGCGCCGTATTCATCAACAACCAGCGCGAAGTGTTCGCGCTTCTCGCGGAAAGCGTTGAGCTGATCGAGGACCTCAGTGGTCTCGGGCACGAACCAGGGGTCTCGGCGGATGGTGTTGATGTCGACCTGGGAGGCATCGCCTTCGGCTTCGTGCAGGGCACGAGCCAGGTCGCGCACGTGGAGCACGCCGATGATATTCTCCATCTCGTCCTTGTAGAGCGGCAGGCGTGTGTGCGGGCTGTGCAGCGCCGCCGAGACGATCTCTTCGGCCGGGCGATCGGTATCGATCATCAGGATGGATTTGCGGTGCACCATGATGTCGTCAACGGTGAGGTCGCGCAGGTCCAAAACGCCGCCCAGCATATCGCGGTCATCCTTGACCACGCCGCCTTCCTCGTGGTGCAGCTCGATTGTGCCGCGCAGCTCGTCATGTGCAGACAGGACCGGGCCTTCAACCTTGGCGCCGAACAAGGTCAGCACGCCGCGCACGATGAATTGCACGCCGGCGACCACAGGCGCGAAGACCCGCACCACCAGCAGGATGGGCCGTGAGACCGCCAGCGCGAACCGGTCCGGATTGGACAGGGCATAGGTCTTGGGCAGAACCTCTGCAAAGATCAGGACCAGGAAGGTCATGACCAGTGTTGCCCAGAGAATGGCATTGCCGCCCAGCATGCGTTCGAACAATTGTCCGACGATCATGGAGGCGGCGATATTGACCAGATTATTGCCAAGCAGAATCGCGCCCAGCAGGCTTTCTCCGTCCGATATCAAACGGTTGACGCGGCCAGCGGCAAGCGTGCCGTCTTTTTCCAGCTGCAGCATGCGGGCGCGGGATGTCGCGGTGAGGGATGTTTCTGATCCCGAAAAGAAAGCGGACAGGCAAAGCAGTCCGACGATCATGAGTGCTGGTCCGACCAGACCCCAATCAATGCTCATTTGAGCTTTGTCTCCAGAAAGGCGACGAGATCAGTCTCGTCGACATTGGTTTCAATGTAGGCGGTTCCGATGCCGCGCGCGAGGATGAGTGTAATACGGCCATCCTGGTTTTTCTTGTCGTCGCGCATGCGGGCGACCAGGCGCTCGGCGTCCCAGTCGGTGTAAGCGAGCTTTCCTGCCGCGCTCGGCAAGCCGATCGCGTCGAGATGGGCGCTTACCCGCGCGGCGTCACTGGCCGGGCAAACGCCCAGATGTACCGAGTATTCAAATGCCAGCGCCATGCCAGCAGCGACGGCCTCGCCATGTCGGATGGCGTCCTTGGGCGCTTCCGCCTCGAAGGCGTGTCCGAAAGTGTGGCCCAGGTTTAGCAGGGCGCGGCGCCCGCGTTCCTGTTCGTCCTCAGCGACAATGCGGGCCTTGAAGGAAACTGCTGCGGCAATCGCCTGTGTCAGCGCGCGACTGTCGAACACCTGGACGCCGACTTTTTCGAGCGATTCGAACAGGCCGGCGTCATCAATCAGGGCCGCCTTGACGATCTCCGCGTAGCCGGACAGCAATTCGCGATCCGGCAGCGTGGTCAGCAGGCCCAGATCGGCGATGACCAGTCTGGGCTGGTGGAAAGCGCCAACGAAATTCTTGCCGTGACTGGTGTTGATCCCGGTCTTCCCGCCCACAGAACTGTCGACCTGTGAGAGTAGAGTGGTCGGGATCTGGATGAAGTTCACCCCGCGTTTTGTCACCGAGGCGGCAAATCCGGCGAGGTCGCCAATGACACCACCGCCCAGGGCTATGATGGTTTCATTGCGATCGACATTGAGGTCGAGCAGGCGGCTCACCACGCCTTCAAGGCCCGCGAAACTCTTGCTGGTTTCGCCGGCCGGCATGGTGATGGTTTCCACTGTCAGACCCTGTGCGGTCAGCAGGGCCTTTACGCCAGCGAGGTGATGATGGGCGACAATTTCGTCAGTGACGATGATCGCGCGCCCGCGTTGCATCATCTCGGCGACAAGCGGCGACACGGTCATCAGCGCTTCCGGGCCAATGACGACGTTATAGCTGCGCTCCCCCAGGGGAATCTCGACGGTGATCAAATCAGACATTGTGCTGATTCATGGTTTTGAGCGCTTCGAGGATACGGTCAAGGGTTCCCTGGTGAGAGCTGCCCCCGGCATCGACGTGCAAATCGGCCTCGGCATAGGCCGGTGTGCGCTTTTCCAGCAATTCACCCAGCACGGTCCTTGGATTCCTGCCCCGCAGCAAAGGGCGCGAGTCCCGGCGTTTCACGCGGGCCACCAGTGTTTCTACATCGGCCGTCAGCCAGACCGAAGTTGCATGGGCCTTGATCAGGGCGCGTGTATCCGGGTCGACGAAGGCGCCGCCGCCGAGCGCCAGCACCATGGGTGGCTCTTGCAACAGGCGGGCAATCACCTTGCGTTCGCCCTCCCGGAAACCGGCTTCGCCAAAATCGGCGAAAATTTCGCTGACCGAACGACCCGCGGCCCGCTCGATCTCCTCGTCAGCATCACGAAACGGCAGATCGAGCGCCTGTGCCAGGCGTCGGCCAACTGTTGTTTTTCCCACACCCATAAGGCCTATGAGGGTGATGGTTTTATCCGGCGCGCACTGCAAACTCATATCTTTGGTATAAAGCGTCTGGAAATCGCCGCAATCGCGGTTAGGCTCATGCGCCGAAGAGTTTGCAGTGACCATGACGGTCACGCCAGTATACGAGGAAATATTCATGCGGGGTTTTCTGATCGGTTTTGCGGTCGTTGCGGTGCTTGTCATGGCAGGTTTCGGCGCGCTGGTTCTGATCGCCAATGGCATGGAGCCGTCTCGTGAAGAAGTCAGAGTAGAGTTGGATGATGATTTTCCGCGCTAGCCTGCTGGCCCTCGCGCTGGGCTCGAATGCCCTGGCGCAGGATGACATCGAGGTTCAGAGCCTTGACGCGCTCGATCCGATGGAAGTCGGACTGCCGGGCGCCATTTTCGACATGACGCTGTGGGACGGAACGTCGGCCATGCTGGCGCGGACCGCGCTGAGCCAATTGCCGGCTGCTGACAGCGCGGGCTATTCCTCCCGGGCGCTGGCCGAGATGGCACGCGCGATTCTGGTTTCAGGTGGCTATCCGCCATCCGGTGCCCGCGGCGAGACCAGCCTGGCCGCATTGCGCGCCAACCGCCTGCTCGCGGCTGGCGGGGCCCATGACGGGTTTGACCTGCTTGAACGCACGCCCAACCTCAATCGCAGCCCTGAACTGGCGCGGCTGCACACCGATCTGGGTTTTGCCACCGATAATGTCGAACGCGCCTGCTACACAGCCCGGGCGCTGCTGGACGAACGCGACAGTGCCTACTGGGTGCGTGTGCGTGCACTCTGCATGGCCGCGGAAGGGCAGAGCTCGGCGGCCGAGCTGACCGCGGAGCTCGCGGACAGTATTGAGCCGGACCCTGACTTCAATCGCATGTTCTTCGCGTTCACGCTGGGGCAGATGATCGAGGATGATTTGCCGCCACTGGACAGTGCGGTCGACATGGCTCTCTATCGCGTCACGGCAGCCGATCAGACCGGCGAGGTCGTATTTGCAGAAAACACGCCGGCCTGGCTGGTCAATGCAGTTGGAGAACCCCGGCTTCCGAATTTCCTGCAGACGGATGATCCGCAGGCTGAGCTGGCGCGAGCCCAGACGCTGGACGGTCATGAACGCCGGATAGCGCTGATCTCCATTCTGGCGAGCCCGGGCGATAACGCCTCTGCGGCTTCGGCTCTCGGCATGCTGATGTCGGACGAACCGGATCTCCTCGACGGGATGCGTTTTTACGGTTCTGACGTTTCAAGCATCCAGGTCGATGCCGACACGCTGGTCCATGCCGAGCGTTTTGCCATGGCCGCGATCCTGGCGGGCGACATCCGTACGGCCCGTCGCTGGCTCAATGGCATGGTTGATGGCCCGCCTGTTGCGGAACTCATGCCTGGCGCGATCACGGACAAGCCGGATGCGACAGCCGAGCCGGTCGCCACCCCAGGCGATGCGCCGGAGTGGACCCCGGCATCCGCAGACGAGATCGTCGCGGTCCAACTGGCCATGGTGTTGGCGGAAGATCGTATCGAAACGCCGTCAATGGAAGCCCTGCTGGCCGCTTATCTGGAACGCCATGGCGACGCCGTTCTGGCCGATATCATCGCCCTGCAGCGGCTGGGCGCGCCCGCGGTCGAAAACCTGCGGGGTCGTCTGGCAGGCCGTGATCCGGAAACGGTCTCGCCCTATGTGCTGGCGATGGAGGAGGCTGCGGCGGTCGGCGCCCGGGCCGAGGCTGGCCTGTTTGCCGTTGCGGCGCTGAACGTGTCTCAGGACGTTGACACAATGGCGCGTACGGCACCGGTTCTAGACGAGCTGGGATTGCGCCGTGCGATGCTCGAGCTGTTGCTTGAAAGACTGATCCAGCGATCCTCATGAGCCAGACCTCGATAGGTTTGTTCCTGGACATGATGGCCGCCGAACGCGGAGCGGCGCAAAACACGCTGGACGCCTATCGCCGTGATCTGGAAGATGCCGCGGCGCGCCTGGCCGCGCGGGGTGCGGCCCTGGACAAGGCCGATACGCCGGATATCGAGCGGGTGTTGGCGGATTTGCGTGCAGATGGGTTGTCGCCGGCCACAGCAGCCCGGCGCCTCTCGGCGCTCAAGCGCTATTTCCGCTTTCTGCTCTCGGAGGGTATTCGCGGCGATGATCCCAGTCATACGCTGAGCGGTCCCAAACAGGGTCGCAGTCTGCCCAAAGTCCTCGCCGAGGCTGATGTCGATCGCCTGTTTGCGGCGTGTGCTGCCAAGACCGACGCGGCCGGCTTGCGCACCCGGGCGCTGATGGAAGTGCTCTATGCGGGCGGTTTGCGGGTGACCGAGCTGGTCAACCTGCCCTTGCAGGCCTTCGCGACCGGCGAGCGCATGATTTTTGTGAAGGGAAAGGGCGGCAAGGAGCGGCTTGTGCCGATGACCCCTTCGGCGCTTGAGGCTGTGCAGGCCTACAAGGCAGTGCGCGGAGCACATCTTCCCAAGGCCGCGGAGGCGAGGGGCCGGGCCGTTAAGTTCCTTTTCCCGTCCGCGACCTCCAGGCAGGGACACATGACCCGCGAACGTTTCGCCCAGCTTCTGCGAGAGCTGGCGATCGAGGCGGGGCTCGACCCGGCGACGCTTTCGCCTCACGTCCTGCGCCATGCCTTTGCGACCCATTTGCTCAGCCGTGGCGTGGATCTGCGCAGTGTGCAGGTCTTGCTGGGACATGCCGATGTCTCCACGACCCAGATCTATACACACGTTCTGGATGAACGCCTGAGGCAACTGGTCAACTCGGCACATCCACTGGCGAAGAAGGGGTAAGGGCCGGGGCGCTTTTGCTGTAAACACTTGTCCAGTCTGTAAACCCTGTTTGCTTTCCCTGCACCCCAGCCGTATTGCGCTCTTGTGACAGTCGCCGGGTCTGGTTAGTTTGCGAGCTCTTTTGCAGTGTTCAGGACAGTGGCACTAAATGTCTGATCCGACCCGTACCTATCTCGATTTCGAACGTCCGCTCGCCGAGCTTGAAGCCAAGATCGAAGAGCTGGAGAGTATTTCGCGCGCCTCCGGTGATGATGCACCGGATACGGCTGAAGAAACCGCCAGACTTCGTCAGAAGGCGGAAGAACAGCTGGCCGCGATTTACGGAAAGCTGGACCCGTGGCGCAAGACTCAGGTCGCGCGCCATCCCGAGCGTCCGCATTTCCGGGATTACCGCGCCGCGTTGATCGAGGATTTCGAGGAGATGTGCGGTGATCGCCGGTTCTCCGAGGATAATGCCATTGTTGGCGGGCTGGGTCGTTTTCGCGGTCGTTCCGTTGTCGTCATGGGTCACGAAAAGGGCCATGATACCGAAACGCGTCTGAAACATAATTTCGGCATGGCGCGTCCGGAAGGCTATCGCAAGGCGATCCGCCTGATGGACCTCGCCGAGAAGTTCAATCTGCCCGTGCTGACTTTTGTGGATACCGCAGGTGCCTATCCCGGGCTTGGTGCCGAGGAGCGTGGCCAGGCGGAAGCCATTGCGCGCTCAACCGAGCGCTGCCTGTCCTTGGGCACGCCGCTGATTTCCGTCATCACGGGTGAGGGGGGCTCCGGTGGTGCTGTAGCCCTGGCCAGCGCCAATGTTGTCATGATGCTGGAGCATTCCATCTACTCCGTGATCTCGCCGGAAGGCTGTGCCTCCATCCTCTGGAAGGACAGCGCGCGCGCCAAGGATGCAGCTGTCGCGATGAAGATCACCGGTCCGGACTTGCTGGATCTGAAAATCGTGGACCAGATCATACCGGAGCCGATTGGTGGTGCGCATCGCCATGCGGTCAACACCATGCGGGCCGTCGGCGATGCCATCGAGGCCAATCTGTCCAAGATGGACGGCCTCGACGCTGCCGCCCTGCGCCAAAAGCGACGCGAGCGTTTCCTGGCCATCGGTCGCCTGCAGGCGGAGGCGGGCTAGCCCGCCATCTAGGACCGCATCACCGGTAATCCCTGATAGGCTGTGACACGGCAATCGCCGCCGCGTGCCCGGATCTGTTCGCAGGCCTGTGCGGCGTCGGACTCGGTCTGCCAGCTGCCAGCCAGAAGCCGGAAGACGGCGCCGCGATCCGGTGTTTGCAGACGGGTGATGCGGGCATCGCGCCCGGCGAGGACATTTGCATACATGACCCGCAGCTCGCGCCAGTCCTGGTTGGCCTGCCAGACGGTGTGTTGCGATGCGATGTGAAGCGCGTACCCATTGGGCGGCGGCAGCTGTGTCGCAGGCAGTTCGGATTGAACAGGCGCTGCGGTTTCCGCGACTTGACCGGGCTGAGCGGCGTGTTGAGCAGCATTGACCGTGTGGCTGGCCTGACGCTGGATCGCGGTCGCTTGGCGGCCGTCGACACAGGAGCCCGATTCCATGTCGTAAAGCATGCCCATGAATTCGAAGACGGCGCGATCGATCATACTGCGCACGGCGGTCTGGACGGGTTCAAGCGCGCGCTCTCCGCCGCCAATATCGAGCACTGTGCCGTCCAGGAAGGCATAAACGCCGGCCTCGACCTCGCGCCCCCGGATCTGTTTGCGCAGGGAGCGAACCGCCAGGACCTCGGTTGAACGCACGTCGATCAGGCGCAGATCAATGCCGACATCGACGACATAATCACTGCCGCCAAGGGCCAGGGCACCGCCGGTCTCGCCCGTCGTGTTGGCAAAGGCGTTGCTGCCGCTGGATCTGATGTTCGGATTAAACTCGGTGATGCCGCCAACCAGATAGAGATCGGCGCCCTCCATCTGACCCTGCTGTACCGTGCGCAGGACATTGGGGGCATCCCGCAGCAGACCGTTCTGGGCATAGTCGAGCTCGACCTGAACAACTCCCATGTCGAAACGTTCGACCAGTCGCATGCCCGCCTCTGACATTGCTGTAATTGCCATGAGCGTCGCGCCCTGCGTCAGACGACGCCCGGAAAGATAGTCCTCTGCACCGGTCAGGTCGGAAATATGCCCGACAGCCACGCGAGGCGCCGCATAGGGCTGGGCCCGCGCATAGTCCGCCAGGCAACGCAGCGAAGCGCTGTAGTCACTGGTCGCTTCTACGACCGGGCTGCCGGAGAGCGGCTGGATATGCTCGACCGTTTCGTTGGGATCGATGGTAGTCGCGCAGGCAGACATCGCCAGGGCGCCGAGAAGGGGGGCTATCAGTCGTGACATGTCAGTTGTCCCCGTCTTGCTCGGAACCATTCAAATTGACGGTTTGAGAGGCGTTGTTGGTCTGGTTGATGATGATCGTGCTGCCATAGCTGCCCGTTATCGACACGCTGTTGCCAATGCTGACAGCGGTGATCCCGCCCGCACCCAATGTTGAGCTGGGCAGGGTGGTTCCGCCCTGGCTGGCAATGCTGCCGGGTCGACGGGCCGGATTGTTCGTGGAGGTGCCGACTTGCTGGCCATTGATGATGATCCGGTTGCCGTTCTCATCACGCCCCGGCGGCGTATAGGGCCGGGCAGCTTCCCCGCTCGTCATGCCATAGGGCTGTGTCTGGGGCGCGCCCTGTTGTGCGGTTTGGGCGTCGGCGGCGGTGCCAAAAGCAAGTCCGCTCACAAGAGCTATATAATATAGTCGAGAACTCATCTTGCACTCCAAAGATCTGGTTTCGCGCCACACGCTGCAACGCGGGGGCCAGCCGGCGAGGCGTGGAACTGCAAATTGAATCAATTTTTAATAAAATCAGCAGGTTGGTTGTATCGACGAGTTTTCGTTAAGGTTATCGCGTCGTAAATATTCCCCTGCCGCGATTTGGAGATAGATAAAATTCTACCGAAATTGTCGCCTTAGAGGCGAGTTGCATATTTCTATTACAGCAGTGAATTGAATGAGAAATTTCTGACACAGATCAAATTGGCACGCCCTCGACCTTAAGGTTTGATCAACCATGCGATGTGTCCGGATGAAACAAAATAAAATATTGTGTGCCGAAATTTGGGTTAATTTTGCCGCGAAAATTTGATCTTTTTAACCATTACTCGCGCCGGTCATGATTGCGGATGAAATTCGCATTTGTTTTTAATGTGATGAGATCTTTTAACACCCTGTAAAGCTTAACGCTTCGGTTACGTTTTGGGTGGGCCCTCAATTGCGACTTTCCAGATGCCGCCGGACGGGGTTCGGCAAACATCAACCTGGAAGGATCCAATCATGACCATCAAGACACTTTATATGGGCGGCGTTTCGGCGCTCGGCCTAATCGCGCTCTCCGGCACAGCTTTCGCGCAGGATCGCACGATCAATAATGTACAGGCGAACTGGGCCCAGGCGCGAGCCCAGCTCAATTCCGACATCGAGAATATCAATGGCGAGGTTTCGCTGACCGCAGCCGCGATCAACAACTCCTTCTCCGCCGATGTGGCTGGCGACGCCCAGATCC
>CBFHQE010000081.1:0-14668 GCA_965657935.1 Maricaulis sp.
ATATTCAGCGCGACATGGCTGAAAAAGAAAAATTCCTGGGTGGGGGACAAGGACGCCAGGAACTCGTGCGCCACAGCCTCGTTCGACCACAGTCCCAAACGCGCCGAGAGGTCATGCCACGCCCAGTAGAGGCCGTAGACGACCTGCAAGACCAGGAGGCCGATACCGGAAAGATAGACCGTGTTGTTGGTGCCCAAGCGTGAGAACATCGAAGACCTGTTGGTTGACCGATCACCGTAAACGAGGCGGGTTGTCTATCATGGTCCGGTGAACACGAGGTTGCCGGCCATCAGCCATAGGCGGAATAGGCTTGCGGCAGTTCGACCGAAACGGTTTCAATGATCTCGGCCAGCGCCTCTAGCGGTTCGATCACGCTGCGACGGATATCGCTGTAGTCACCCTGCCAGTCGCTTTGAGCGCGCGGCTCGGTGAGCTTGTCCAGCCATTGCGTTTCGCCGGCAAAGAGTGGGAAGGCTTCACACAACATCTCGATCGCCTCACGAAGGCGCATGTCGAGCAGAAGCGTGATGATGTCGCCAACCTCATAGCCGTGACGTGCCGAGATGGAGGGCAGAGCGCCAGCGATCTCGAGCACGCTCAACATCGCGGCCTGGCGAAGGGCATGAAGAGCGTGGATCGGTAAACGCGCCTCGTGACGGGCATCGATCGGCGTCGGGGCGTCCAGGCGGCTGATCAGCTCGTCAAACTCACCCAGATCGACGGAGAAGCGGTCCGCACAGTTTTCGACCCTGTGGCTTGTGCCGCGACGACGCACTTCGTCGGCCACGCGGATCCGGGCGCGCCTGACCTCGTCTGTCTGCTGTTTGGACAGGGCGACCCACAAGCTTGGAGCGTACACATTGGCATAGCCCCGCAGTGCCGGAACGCTGGTGTTCATGCGCGCGGCGATGGCCAGTTCGACGAGTTGGCGCATGCGTTTGGACCGATTGATCAGGCTGACCAGCTCATCGCGCTCGGATGGCATTGCGGAGCCGAAGCCGCAGGCCGAATTCACCGGGGCGCCGACCTGTTGCAGGATCGCGTTGTGGGAGATGGCCCGCAGTGTACGCGGTCCGCCAGACTTGGCCCGGCGTGTGGGGCGTGAGCCGGCCTGCCAGAGAAAGCCCGGGCCGAGATCGCCGATCAGGCCCGCATAGTTTTCGTTCTCGAAGAGGTCTTCATGCCAGTCCCGGACCTCCCTGTAGACATCCCAGACCAGGTTTGTGTCGGTGTAGAAGGAATCATCGGGCAGGGGAGGTGTCGACAAGGCATGCAGCGCCAGTGCGGCCATGCTGCTGTCGGCCAGTTGCGGCCGAGCAAAGTGCAACAGGCCGTCTCCGCCCTGAAAGGAAACTTCATTCCGCAGATCGATGGTCTTGGCCGCACAGCGTGCCTGCGTCCACGGTGAGAGCACATAGTCGAGGCGGTCGCTCAAACTGCCCGGGTAGGCGCCTCGTCCAATAGATTCGCCATGTGTGTTGAAGACCAGAAGCGCGACCCCGGGAAGTTCGCGAGCGAGTGACTGCGCAATCAGGTTCTGAATACGCTCGACCGCCATCCCCGCCGCGATCTGGCCAATAAAACGCCCTGCGTCGGAAAAGCCGAACTGGACACTCAGCTGGCCACGTATGCGTACATGTTCGGCGAAAGCACTGGAGCGGATCAGCCGCGTGATGAACCGCCCCCCATTCTTGAGCGCATCGGGCGTTTCGAACAGCGGCGAGATGTCGAGTTGGTCGGCCACGCCATATTGTTTCGCCAAGTATAGCGCACCCATTACAGTCGCCGGGTTTTCACTCTCCGCGATCAGGAAGCGGATGGGAGTGTGGGCGTCGACATGTTTCAGGATCTGGGCACACAGCATCATCTGACGGCGTGCGGTTGCCTGTTCGGTGACCAGGTCGCCAAAATTGATCTCGACCGGCTCAATCGTCTCAGCGCGGTCGTTCAGTGTTTCAAGGGCGACACGGCCAAGCTGGGCGTCATTGGGCTGGACCCCGAGATCACGGCGGATGACAGAACCAATCTGGACTGCATTGAGGCGCAGGTGAATGCGCGCCGTGCCCAGGCCGTAACTTTGCATTTCAGCGGCCAGTATGGCGCAGTCGAGACGGGTGCGCGCATTCAGGGCCGGGTTCGCTGCGGCAACGAGCAGGGTGTTGCGAGCGCCGGCCAGTTCGGTCAGCCGGTCCGGATGCGCTGTGGTGAGCAGGTTGGAGGCCTCAACCTGTGCCGCCAGATCATCGCCTGCCGCGTCAAAGGCCGCTGCCTCCAGTCGGGAAAGCGTCAGGGCGCGGCTGATCGTCTCGCGCAACTTGGCCAGTTCAGGGCCGGCGCTCGTGGCGATCGGGTCGAGTGCGGTGAGATAGCGGTCGAGCTGATCTGCTTTCTCGCGCAGCCGATTGGCGAAGGATTTCGACCAGCTGATGTCGGATCGCCCGTCCAGGTCATAGCCAACCCAGGAGGCGATGGTCGGCGCGATCGGACGAAGCCTGTGCCAATCCTCCGGGAAGGCCTCGAGGGCCTTGGCGAACACACGGGACAGGTAATGGCGCGCCGATGCCTGGGCGTTTCCGATGGCAGTCTGGGTTGCGGCGTGTTCATCGTCCAGCGTCACCGAAGTGCGCGGGCGGGACGCGCTGAGCTTGTCTGTATTCACCAGCTCGCCAACCGCCAGGGCTGCCAGCTGTTCGTAGGTGGCGTCGTCATAGGCAAAAGTTGGATGGGCCGTGAAGACCAGGCCGCCCAGCGGCTTCTCAACAGTCGTGCGATAGGTGTCGAAACCGTTCTCAATGCTGGTATTGAGCGTGTCCTCCACGGGGCCCCATACGTCAGCGGTATCCAACCCGTGCTGTCCACGCAGGGCCTTTGCCCGCGACCGGGCGAGATCCCGGCCGATATCCTGCGCCAGAGCGACCAAAGATGCAGGCGTGGTTTCGCCTGTTCCAAGGCTGGTAAACAGGTCCTGGGCCAGCAAAAAAACGGAATTGGTTTGCGGGTTCGTCCCGATCAGATCGGCGTAGGCGCGCAAGGCCGTGTAGAGCTTTTCTTTGTTGACCAGCATGTTTGCCATCGGTTGTCCGTTCCGGGTGTTTCTTGGGCCCAGCGTGCCAAAGATAGGAGAGATGTGCTAGCGCTAACTTGTGCGGCGCAGCATGTTTTGTTGCGCCTGAGCGGGCAGAGGTCTCGATGGTATTCCATCGTCTCCCCGGTGATTGATGCATACCACGCCTTCAGCGAACGTCGGCAGGGAATGATCTGACGGGCACAAACCGGATCAATCACCGGGTCTTCCAGTGTGTAATTGTCGAGCACATCCGTAAGAGCCTGGACACCGGCACAAGGCAGCAATCGCCGGTGCGCGGACGGTTTCCCAATTGGCCCCGTGGCTCTTTGTCGCCATTGCGGTTCCTGCGCCGCTCTATATATCGGCGATCATGGCAGTCGCGAGTTAGGTGCGGAGACCCTCATGAAAAGCAAGGCCAGCATACTTTCCCTCATCGCCCTGGTGATCGTGGCCCTGATGGGGGTTGCCTATCTTGTTGCCGGCGCCGGCCTGCTTCCGGAAATGCGCATGAGCCGGCATGGCTGGATCGCGCTGGGGCTGGGAACCGCCCTGTCGGTTGTGGTGGGCGGCGGCTTGGCGGCCATCCTGATCATCTCTCGACGCGACGGGTATGACGAAGCCGCACACGAGATTTACAAGAAGGTGGATGGACAGGAAGACTAGGCGCACCCGCAGGATGCGCCTGTCCAGCTAGTCCCCTTAATAACAGCCGTAACGCGCGTCACGACGATCTTCTCGGCGGTCGCGCCGGTCCTCGCGACGGTCGCGGCGGTCTTCGGCACGATCCGCGACATCCTCCAGTAAATCACCCAGGCCGGTGAAACGTCTTGCATCTCGCCGATCTTCCCGACGATCCGCGACATCCTCGAGCCGGTCGAGCCGGTCCTCCCGGCGATCTCGTACATCCTCGGCGCAATCCCGGATCAGGCGGGCCGAGGCATGTGGATGGGCAAAGGCCGGGGTGCTGATACCGGCAACAAGAATACTTACAGCGATCAAGCGTCCAATCATGGAAGCGTCTCCAGTTAAGGTCCCACGCTTCCTTTCAACGCATCATACCGCGATATCCGTCGGCGGTGTCTTCAAACGACCTGCCAGAGCGTCGTCGATTGTGGTGAAAAGAGCGTCCTTCTCGATCGGTTTGGCCAGATGCCCATTCATGCCAGCGGCGCGACATCGATCAGCCGCTCCGGAGAGCGCATGGGCTGTCAGGGCAACGATTGGAACCTCACAGAGCGGAGCCGGTAAACGGCGGATGGCGCGTGTGGCTTCCAGCCCGTCCATCACCGGCATTTCCATGTCCATCAGGATCAGATCGTAATGTGTGGTCCCGGCGGCTTCGAGCGCGAGCCTGCCATTCTCCACGATTTCAGCCTGCAGGCCCTTCAATTTCAGGAAGCCCTGAGTCACGGTCTGGTTCACTCGATTGTCTTCGGCAACCAGAATGCGGGCGCCTGGCCGCAAATCTGCGACCGGACCTTGCGCTTCGGATGAGGCCGGCTGCGGCTGGGCCTTCTCAGCGGTTTTCAGCGGCACTTCGAACCAGAATGTTGAACCCTGGCCCTCCTGGCTCTCAAAACCGATGGTGCCGCCCATCAAGTCGACCAGCCGCTTGCAGATCGCCAAGCCGAGCCCGCTGCCGCCGTGTTCCCGCGTGGTCGCTGCGTCCGCCTGGGAGAAGGTCTGGAACATGCGTAGCTGGGCCGAATCGGGAATCCCGCAGCCTGTATCCCTGATTTCGGAGCGGAGAACTGTGCGTCGCTGTCCGATATCATGCAGGCTCAGGCAGACGTCTACGGAACCTTCGCGGGTGAATTTGATCGCATTGCCAATGAGGTTGAAGAGGATCTGTTTCAGGCGGATTGCGTCACCCTTCAGCTTGCGCGCCTGGCCATCCGCGAAATCGATGTCGAAGCGGATGTTTTTCTGGCGTGCCTGGCTGGACCATAATGCATAGGCATCATTGGCGAGAAGCCTGACATTGAAGGGCTGGATATCCAGTTCCATCTTGCCCGCCTCGATCTTGGAGAGGTCGAGGATATCGTTCAACAGGCGTAACAGGACCTGGCCACTGTCGTCGATCACGCGAACGAACTCCGCCTGTTCCTCGCTCAGACCTGTCGACATCAGCAATTGAGCGATACCCAGCACACCATTGAGCGGCGTCCGGATCTCGTGGCTCATCGTGGCCAGGAAGTCTGATTTGGACTTGGACGCGGCCAGCGCCTCAATGCGCGCGCGCCCGAGTTGTTCGGCGAGTGCGGAGAGTTTGTGATTGCGTTCCTCGGGATGATTGGCCATGGCGGTGAACAGGGCGAGCCCCGTGCCCACTCCGACATAGTTGCCCTGACTGGTGGCGATGAAACCTTCCTTCAGAGCGGAGGGATTGGAGCGTACAATCTTGTTATTGAGCTCATCAACCGGTGTGCGCGCATCAACCATCAACGGCTGGTCATTCATGACCGCGGTAATCGGGCGTCTCGAGAACAGAGCCCGGCCGTGACGGTCTGCCATTTTGAGGAAAAACTGGTCCCGCCCGATCAGGCCCAGCGGCTGGTCGTTCTCGACGACAGCGATGGCCATCAGGTCCTCGTCCTCCGAAAACATGTCGTAGACATCTTCGCCCCGACAATCTGGACGGACGGATGGTGTGTCTTCAAGAATATCCCGAACCAGTCTGTGCATGACTGCTCACCCCTGCGGTTGCCGGCCTGCGCCGGATTGGTTGCCCACCTGGGCGTTATTCAGGCTCAGGGTTTTAACCGGGGTGAACGGCGTTTAAATTTCACCAAAAATTCGCGGAAGTGTCACACATGAGGGCGGGCCTGCTTTGCCAGCCAGGTCAGGTAATCCGGTGCGCTGGCATCGCTGATCACTGGCAGGGCGATGATGCAGGGGGTCGTGTAGGGATGCAGTTCCGCGATCCGCCTGTTGAGGGCCTCGGTATTGGCTGTGGGGGACTTCAGGATGACCACGGTTTCAGTGTCTGTCTGCACGCAATCCTCCCAATGATAAACGGACTCCACGCCCGGCAGGATGTTGGCACAACCGCACAAACGGTCATCCACCAGCTGGCGGGCTGCAGAACGGGCGGCCTCAAGATCTGGCCAGGTGGTATAGATCCAGTGATGTTCAACGCTCATGGCTATCTCCGCTGCGGGCCTTTATATACCGGCTGATGACTGACAAGACGCAAGACAATTCGGCCCTCGTCCTGTTCTCCGGCGGCCAGGATTCCGCCACCTGTCTGGCCTGGGCGCTGGAACGGTTCGACCATGTCGAGACGCTGGGCTTTTATTATGGCCAGCGCCATGACGTGGAAATGCAGGCGCGACTGGACGTGCGCGCGGCGATGGCAGGGCATTCCGCATCCTGGAAAGCCCGTCTCGGCGATGACCATACCGTCGACATCGCCGGTTATGGCGCGCTGGCAGAAAGCGCACTGACGGCGGATCGCAAGATCGAGATGCAGGAGAACGGCCTGCCCTCAACCTTCGTGCCGGGCCGCAATCTTGTTTTCCTCACCATCGCCTCGGCACTGGCCTATCGGCGCGGTCACCACATCATGGTGGGGGGGATGTGCGAGACGGATTATTCCGGTTATCCCGATTGTCGGCAGGAGACGCTGAACGCCCTCCAGACCGCCATTTCCCTGGGCCTGGACGAGGAGATTGAGATCTCCACGCCCCTGATGTTCCTGGACAAGGGCGAAACCTGGGGGCTGGCGCAAGAACTGGGCGGCGATGCGCTGGTCGAACTGATCCGGGTTCGGACCCATACCTGTTATACCGGCGACCGATCCCAGCTGAACGAGTGGGGTTATGGTTGCGGCGTTTGCCCGGCTTGCGAGCTGCGCGAGAAAGGTTGGCAAGCCTGGCGTGACAAGGGGGCGGCATGACGACGTATTCCGTCAAGGAGATGTTCCTGACCGTGCAGGGTGAGGGCGGTCAGACCGGCCGACCTGCGGTGTTCATTCGGTTTGCCGGCTGCAATTTGTGGAACGGTCTGGAGCGGGACCGCGCGGCCGCAGTCTGTAATTTCTGTGACACCGATTTTATCGGCACGGATGGACCGGGCGGGGGTAAATTCACCACGCCGGAAGGCCTGGCCGTGGCAGCGCGCGGGCATTGGCCCGGCGGTGGCAAGCCGCTCGTGGTCTTCACCGGAGGAGAACCCCTGTTACAGCTGGACTCACCGTTGATTGACGCGATCCATGCGGCAGGTTTCGAGATCGCGGTTGAGAGCAATGGCACGATCGCTGCGCCACCGGGCATTGACTGGCTGACCATTTCACCCAAAGGCAAGGCGACCGTGGTCCAGCGAAGCGGCAGCGAGCTCAAGCTCGTCTTTCCGCAGACGGAGCTGGATCCGTCGCAGTTCGAGGCCTGGGAGTTTGAACGCTTTCTTCTGCAGCCCATGGATGGCGATGACATGATGGGCAATGCCCAGGCTGCGTTTGACTATTGCCTGGCGCATCCGAAATGGTCGCTCAGCCTGCAGACCCACAAATGGATTGGAGCGCCCTGAGGTCGCTTGTGTGTCCACTCGTATCCGCTGGATGTCGTTAAGACGCTGAGCGGGCAGAACGTGTGGGAATGAGGGCTCTTGGAGCCGCCGCTTGGGGGCGTTGACGCAATCGGCCAGCGGCCTCGGTCTGGCAGGCAAAAAAGAAGGGCCGGAAAACCGGCCCTTCCGATATTCTCGATGTGTGATGTTCTAGCTGCCTGTGGCGGAGCGTTCCGTAACCGCTTCACCGATTTGCCGGGCGAAGCCCTGCATGGTGCGGCGGGCGTCGCTCCAGGTGGAGGCGCCGATCACATCATTGATGTTGTGCGAACGGCGGGAGTATTCGAACCGTTCCAGAATTTCGCCATCAGCGCCGACCAGAACAGCTTCAAGCTCGGCCCCACCCAGGCTGATGCTGCGCATGGACAGGCCAGGCGTGTCTCGCATTTGTTCCATGGTCGGCCGGTTGGGATCGGCATCAACGATGGTTACTTCCAGCAGGGTGCCGTCGGCCATTTCCAGGCCGTCGAGACGATTGTCCAGCTGGCGTTCCATATAGCGAGCGAGGCGGGTGAGCTCGCGCTCTCCATACTCGTCCGCCTTCTCCATCAATTCCTCGCCAAAGGAAATCGGAGCGATCGTCACCGGTTCATCGGCGAACGCCGCGCCCGACATCATGAAAGAAGCTGCCAGTATGGCAGTCATAGTGCGCTTCATGGGGTATCTCCTCACGCTGATAGCCCGCGTCCCTCGGCCGGCAGGCTAACAGAAGTTGCACAGGCGTGTCACGTTACACTCTGGCGTTTCGTGAGGATTTTGCGGGAGCGGGACCTAGTCCTCGTCCTCATCACCATCCGGTAGCACTGCGCCGACGGCAGCGCCCCCGACCTTGCCGGCGGTCCCAACAACCGTGCCGACTGTACCCACCGCGACATCAGTGACCAGAGCGGCGGCTCCGATCGCGAGGCAACCGCTCAGGGACGGTGCAATCAACAGGGATAAAAACAAGAGGCGAAGCCGGCGCATGATGATCTCCAAGATCTCCTGGACGCAGACTTCGCCTACAGGCGTTTCAGAAGTGTGAAACCGGCTGACTAGTTTGTTTCAACCAGGACGATTTCCGTATCGTCCAGGGCCGTGATGGTGATCTCTCCGGCGTCACGTATGGCTGCACCATCGCGGGCGTCGAGCTCGAGCTCCCCCACCATCGCCTTGCCTTCGGCCAGAACCAGATAGGCCTGGCGATCCTGGGCGAGCGGATAGGTGACGGATTGGCCTTTTGTCAGCGTGGCGCCGAGCACTCTGGCGTCCTGACGGATCATCAGCCCGCCATCACGGTCCGGATTACCGGATGCAAGGACAACAAAATCTCCGGCCCGGTCGCCTTTGGGGAACTCCATCGCATCCCAGCGCGGTTCCCCGCCTTCGGTTTCCGGCACGATCCAGATCTGGAAGATACGGGTCAGCTCGTCTTCGCGATTGAACTCGGAGTGCATGATGCCTGCACCGGCGGACATGACCTGGACGTCGCCCGCTTCGGTGCGGCCTTCATTGCCCAGATTGTCACGGTGGGTGATGGCTCCTTTACGGACATAGGTGATGATTTCCATGTCTCGATGCGGGTGCGGAGCAAAGCCTTCGCCGGGCTGGATCTCGTCATCATTCCAGACGCGCAGTGCGCCCCAACCGAGGCGGGCCTTGTCAAAATACCCCCCGAAGGAGAAGTGGTGTTTGGCGTTCAGCCATCCATTCTGGAAATGGCCGAGGCTGTCGAATGAGCGTTTCTCAATCATGGCTTGTCTCCCATGTGTTGCTGTGTTGGGAGCAATGTAGGGAGTTGCTGCTTCGGGATTAATCCGATTGCTGGATTGTCATTGTTTCCAGCAGGGAATTAATCGGATTGGGTCATCTCGACCTTGATGGTGTCATTGCCAACCAGATGCACGTCGCGCTGCGGGTATGGGAATTCGATACCGTGTTCATGGAAGGCATCCCAGATCGCCAACAGCACTTCGGAGGTCACGTTGTAGACCCCGTTCTCCGGGTCCCGGATCCAGAAGCGGATCTGCAGGTCGACGCTATTATCGCCGAATCCGATCAGGTGACAGCGCGTGGCCGGTGAAGAGGCGACCCGCGCGACGCTCTCGGCCGCTTTCACGACCAATTCCCGGGCCAGCCGCACATCGCTGTTATAGCTGATCCCAATGGTGCGTTTGATGCGCACAGACGGATCGGAATAGGACCAGTTGATTACCTTGGAGGTGATAAACTCCTCGTTCGGGATCAGGTGTTCATGCCCGTCCCGTGTCTTCACGGAGGCAAAACGCATCCCCAGCGTTGAGACTTTCCCATAGGTTTCGTCGACCGTGACAACATCGCCGGGCTTGATCGAGCGATCGAGCAGGAGGATTACGCCGGAGACCAGGTTTGAGAAGATCTTTTGCAGACCGAAACCAATTCCCAGACCAATGGCGCCACCAAAAATCGCCAGGGCGGACAGGTTGATGCCCAGAGCTGACAACGCCATCAGGCCTGCGGCTGCCATCAGCACGATCTGCGCGGCCTTGGTGATCAGGATGCGCGCCGACGGGTTGAGACTGGGCAGGTGCTCCACCCGCGTTGACAGCAGGCGAGACAGGAAACTTGCCACCCAGTAGAAGACCGCCAGGACTATCGCAGCACGAATGACGGTGAGCGCCGAGATGCGGCGATCATTGCCTTCGGCATCGGCCCCCAGTGAAAAGCCGAGCCCATCCAGGAAAATCGCTGTCGGATCCAGCCAGCCCAGAATGTTCAGCGCAGCCAGCGTCCAGGCAATCAACGCCACCGTCCGTGACCAGAAGGGTTCGGAAATGAAGCTGGAGACCAGCCGGATGGCGGTCCAGGCCCCCATGAGATTGCTGGCCGAGCGCAGAAGATAGACGTCAAACTCACTCGTTCCGTCCAGGACAGATAACGCGGCCGACAACAGGATCCATGCCATGGCGGGGCCGGCAATGGGCTGGATGAAGCGCACAGCCTGGCGTTTGAAACGCTGCAGGGCTTCGATGTGGAAGAGGCGCGCAAAGACGGCGGTGGTCTGGCGCTTGGTGGCAAAGGCCAGCAACATTGCCGCCCCGACCAGCACCAGCTGGAGGCCGAAATCAATGCTCAGGGCCTCGGCCTGCGCCCACTGGATCGCGGTCTCTATGCGGGTCTGTAGAGCCGCAAGATCAAATTCGAAAGCGGCAGCGGGCTGGGACTGGGACATCGAATCTCCTGTTGGAAGAATTCGAGCCTATCGCAATCGGCGGATGTGGGGGAAGGGGCTTAGCGTCCCTCGCGCCACCAGCCCAGACCCAGCAGGCCTGTCAGGATCAGCACGATCAGCAGGCCCGGCAGGAGCGGCGTGCGGGTCGTCGCCCGGACGACATAACGCTCGTTCGACTTCAGGCCCATCCAGGACCGACCAGAATGATCGGCATTGGCGCGGGTGCGGCGGATGCCGGGCAGGCGGGTATTATCGCCTTCACCGATCGCATAGAAACCGCCACCACTGGCATTGATGAAGGGATCCAGGATGTCCTCTGTGGGACGCAAGTCCGCGAACTCAAGTGGATTGAGCGGGCCCAGCGCTGCGACTGTGGTCAGCGGCCCGGAGCGCAGGCGCACAAGACCCGTACCCTCAGCCGGCAAACGGGCTGAAAAGCGTCCCGATTCATCTTCGCTCATGCTGGCGACTTCCTGGCGACCGTCAGGCCAGGTGACCTGCAGCGGCGGCGCCGTGTCAGCCAGTGTCACGCGATCAATCAGCAATTCTCCGTCGAGGGCAATAGCCGTCAGGCGTTCCTCGTCGAGTTCCGGTTCACGCATCAGCCAGTGGGCGACGCGGCGGAACATTTCACCATAGGGGCCACCGCCCTCGAAACCGCGCGACCATAGCCAGGTCTGATCACTCATCACCATCGCCGTTCGGCCTTGCTGGGAGTGCTGCAGAACAAGCAAGGGGTCACCATCCTCGCTTTCCAGAAGGACCTGGCCGCCCAGGGCGATGCCCTCGATATTGCGCATCCAGCGACCCCATTCCGGATCCACGCCACCGCCTTCCAGCCCGGCAGTAACCGGGTGGCGCATCCCGAGGTCGGACATTTGCGGGGTGAAAGCCTCTTCCGACAGAGTGCCCGATGGGCGCACCGGCAGGACGCTGGAGAGCTGGGAGCGGAACAGGCTCGGCGGCCCAGCGAATGGCGGACCTGTCGTGACCAGCAGCGCGCCACCATTCTCGACATAGCGGGCCACATTGCCGAAATAGCCCTGCATGATGTTGCGCCGGCGATAGCGGTCAAAGATGACCAGGTCGAATTCTTCCAGTCGCTCGTAGAACAGTTCCTGAACCGGGAAGGCGATCAGCGCGAGTTCGTCGGTTGGCGTGGAATCGCGGCGATCCGGCGGACGCAGGATCGTGAAATGGACCAGATCCACGGACGGGTCGGATTTCAACAGGTCGCGCCAGGCGCGGGCGCCGTTGTGTGGCTCACCGGTTACAAGAAGGACGCGCAGCCGGTCCCGGACGCCATTTACCGAAACGGCAGCGCGGTTATTGATCAGCGACAATTCCTGCGGGCCGGCCTCGACCTCGATTTCAACGACATTCTGCCCACGCTGTTCGATCGGCACATCAATGCGGATCGATCGACCGATCGGGATGCGATGGATCTGCGGCTCGCCACCCTCAAAGCGGAAGGCAACCTGGGCATTGCCCGTTACGGCAGTGTCCTCGACGCGGATGGTGAAGCTCGCGCCCTGGCCGACAATGCCGTAACGCGGGCTTTCCTCGATGATCAGACGACGGTCGCCGGCATCGGTATCGCCCGGCATGACCTGATGAAGTGGAGCGCCGATGTTCAACGCGTCTGCGGATGTCGGGGCATCATGGATCTGGCCGTCCGTGGTGACGACGACGCCCGCCAGCCGGTCCTGGGGAATACTGGCAAGGGCTGAACTGACAGCTGCGAAGACCTCAGTCCCGTCTGCCCCTTCGCCGGCCTCGACCTCGACGAGATCAAGCAGCGGATCATTCTCGGCCTGGCGCCGCATGGCTTCAGCCATGGCATCGGCCGCCTCGGCACGTCCGCCAATGTCCATGGAAGAACTCGTATCGGTCACCAGAATGGCCACATCGGCCAGCGGGTCACGCTCTTCCTCGACCAGGGACGGATTGGCCAGTGTCACGCCCAGGGCGGCCAGGCCCAACCCGCGCCATAGCCAGCCGGACAGTTTCTGAACCGCGCCAAAAATGAGCACGGCATAGCCAATCGCCAGGAGCGCGATGAGCGCGCTCCAGGGAATAAGCGGCGAGAAGTCGATCGAGGCAGCCGTCATTGTCCGAGACGCTCCAGGATATCAGGAATGTGGACCTGGTCGGCCTTGTAATTACCGGTCAGGGCATACATGGCGATGTTGATCCCGAACCGCAGGCTCAGCTCGCGCTGGCGCTCGCCCCCGTCAACCGTTGCGACCGGGCGGCCGTTTTCATCGACAGCCCAGGCTGCAGCCCAGTCATGCGCGCCGATGACCACACCGGAGGTGCCGTCTCGTGAGGCACCGTCTGGATTGGCTTCAACCCAGACCGGGGCGTCGCCGAAGCGGCCGGGAAATTCCTGCAACAGATAGAAGGAGCGCGTCAGGACATGATCGCCCGGAATTCGCGCCAGCGGCGGCACGTCAATGCTTTCCAGGACCGTGACCAGTCCGCGATGCGGCTCCCCTGCGCGCAGCATGGAAACGTCTGCGTCCTGGGTGTCAAAAATGATCAAGCCACCGCTTTGCAGATAGGTTGATACTCGCGCCGAGGCTTCTTCGGAGAGCGGTTGCGCATCATCCGTGATCGGCCAGTAGATCATCGGGAAAAAGATCAATTCATTCCGTTCCGGATCCACCGCCATCGGATTCGCCGGCTCGATCGCGGTGCGACGGGTCAGCTCGTTGGCCAGGCCGACGAGGCCCTGTCGCGACCGGTTGTCGCGATTGACGTCACCGGTCTCGACATAACCAAAATGCAGATCCAGCGAGGCTTCCAGCACAAACGGATCGACGTCCTGAGCGTCCAGCTTGCCGGCCAGGGGAACCAGCGCAAAGGCCAGCGCGACCGCTGCGGCGGCGCGACCCGGCAGTGTCAGGCGCCCGGCGAGGCCGAGTGCGATGAGGACGTCGAGGATCATCATGACAAGCGCAATCACGAGCAATGGTGTCTGGAAGAGGAGCGGGCGCATGCCGTCAAAGCCTTGATAGATCACCGAAGGCAGGTCGCGCGGCAGCGCGTCCACTGTGGTGTCGGCTGCGATGACATTGAGCGCGGCGCTCCCCGTGCCCAGGCGATAAAGGCCGGCGGGAACGCTCGGGGACACGACAGCGGATTCGAAAATTTCGGCCGGGACCGGACGCGCGGTGGATGGCGGGCTGGTCAGTTGACCCTGCCAGTCAAGCGCCTGGTCAACGACCCATGCGCCCGTTGCCGGGCCCGTCGCTTCGCCGTTCTGGGCCAGGCCCATGACACGTTCCAGCATGCGCGGGAAGAGTCCGGAGAGTGGCAGGTCGGACCAGGTTGGGCCTGCAGTGACGTGAAACAGCACGATCCAGCCGCGACCACGACGCTGTGCGGTAACCAGCGGGGTGCCGTCTTCCAGACGCGCCCACACCCGATCTGGCGTTGCCGTACCCGGCTGGGCCAGGACCTGTCGGTCCACGGTTGCGCTCGGGTCGGTGGGCAGGCCGGCAAACGGGCTGTCGAGCGAGAAGCCGGCGATCCGTTGCGGTTCTTCCCAGTTAAGGGCGCCGCCAAAAAGCCGACCACCTTCACGCAGGTCGACCGGCAGCAAATCATCGCCACGTGCGGCCAGACGCGGACCGGCGAAACGCAAGAGCAGGCCACCATTGGCAACGAATTCACCAATACGCGCATCATCCGTACGCGCATCATCAACCATGACCAGGGCCGCGTATTCTTGCTCGAGCAATTCCTCGAGCGTGCCTCGACCGGGTGTGGAGAGCGGATTGATCGCGCTTTCGACATAATGAAGATCAGACAACAGGGGCTGACCATCTTCCGAAGTCGCC
>CBFHQE010000082.1:0-14394 GCA_965657935.1 Maricaulis sp.
GGCGATTTTCAACCTGTCGACGCTCGCCCTGGTCATTGTCCTATCCCATCGACAGGCCAAGGCGCTGGAGCGCAGTAACGAGGGCCTTGAACGCGCATCCGAAGCCAAGACGCGTTTCCTGGCCAATATGAGCCATGAGCTGCGCACGCCCATGACCGGGGTCATTGGCCTGGTCAACATGTTGCGCAGCACGCGCCTGGACGAGGAACAGAAAAAGCTGGTCGATACACTCGACTGTTCCGGGTCTTCGATGACCCAGATCATCAATGATATTCTCGACGTTACCAAAATCGAGAGCGGCAAGCTGGAAATCGACCCCGCACCGGCGAGCCCGGCCAAGTTGTGCCGCAAGGTCGAGGCGCTCTATAGCTCTGCCGCCATGGCCAAGGGGCTCGATCTGCTGATCGAGATCGATGCGGAACTGGAAGGTAATTTCTGGATCGACGACATGCGCCTCAACCAGGTTATCGGAAACCTTGTCTCGAATGCGATCAAGTTCACCGGCAGCGGCCATATCAAGCTGGTCGCCAGCATCGCCGATGACGAGCTTCACTTCGCCTCACAGGACACGGGTATCGGTATCGACAAGGAGGCGCAGGCCCGCATTTTCGACCGCTTCTCCCAGGCTGACAGCTCAACCACGCGCAAATTCGGTGGCACGGGTCTCGGCCTGACCATTTCCCGCGAAATTGCCGAGCTGATGAACGGTCGGCTGACGCTGACGTCCCAACCCGGTCATGGCACCGAGTTCGCCCTGCATGTCCCGGCGCGCTCCGCCCCCAATCTGGGCGAGGAAGCCAGCGTGCCTAAAGAGGTGCAGATTGCATCGCGGTTACGTGTGCTGGTCGTTGACGATGTTGCGACCAACCGCCTCGTCCTCGCGAGCATGCTGGCCAAACATGATTGCTCGATAACCGAGCACGACAATGGTGCCAGCGCCCTCGACGCTGTCCAGAACGAAACCTTTGATCTCGTCCTGTCCGATATTCACATGCCCGAGTTGGATGGCACGGAACTCGTCGCTGCCATCCGCAGGTGGGAGACAGCGGAGGGGCGTTCCCGCATGCCGGTTTACGCGATCACTGCAGACGCTTTCCGTGAGCAACACGAAGCCTATCTGGCTGCGGGCATGGATGGCGTTATTTCCAAACCGTTCAAGGAAGAGGAAATCGAGGCAACACTCGCCGACGTCAGCGGCCCCATCAACACACCGGCCAAGGCTACGAGCGTCAACGCAGCCTGAACAAAAAAGGGCGCCCCGGGGCGCCCTTGAAATTGTTCGAGACTATTCTTGTTATGATGGGCTTTATTCTGCCTGGCCGGCGACCGCATGCACGTAGGCCATGCGGACATCCTGGTGATTGGCCTTGTCCAGATCCTTGGCGATTTCCTCGTCCTGTTTGGCAAGAAGGTCCAGATCCTGGTCGGCATAGTGCATGACACCCATATCCGTATAGGCTTTCTGGATCTTGTCTCCCCACAGGCCAATATCCTTGACCACCGGCACGATGCGCTGGAACAGGAGGGTGCGGAAAAGCTTGTTCATCTCAGAGTTTTCCGCCCATTCGACACACTCCTCCACCGGCAGGTCGAGGGTCTCGTAGACCTCGCGGGCCTGAAAGCGGTCGCGCATGTGGTAACAGGCATCAACGAGGAATTCCTCGCGTTCATCGCGTTCCTTCTGCGTCAGCTCGGGGTAGTAGTCGCGCAAGGTCAAACGACCAAAAGCCACGTGGCGCGCTTCGTCTTCCATGACATAGGCATTGACCATTTTGGCCAGCGGGTTCTGGGCCAGGTCACGGATGGTGCCGAAGGCGGCCAGAGCCAGCCCCTCGATAACGACCTGCATGGCCAGATAGGTGAAGTCCCAGCGACTGTCGCGCAAGGCGTCATCAACCAGGGAGGCCAGCGGCGGTGTCATCGGATAGGAGACACCGAATTTTTTCATCAGGTTCTGGTATGCCTCGACATGACGGGCTTCGTCCATGACCTGGGTTGAGGCGTAGAATTTGGCGTCAAGATCCGGCACTTGCTGGACGATCTTTGACGCACAGATCAGGGCAGCCTGCTCACCCTGCATGAATTGGGAGATATTCCAGGACTGCACATGACGACGGAAGGTAATGCGCTCCTTCTCGGACATTTTCTCCCAGATCGGGGATCCCTTCAGCGCAATGCCTTCGTCAGGCAGCTGCATCGGGTTTTCTTCGTCCAGCTCCAGGCTCCAGTCGATGCGGTTGACCGCATCCCACTGCATGTCCTTGCCCTTCTGGTAGAGGTGCATGAGCGTCGTGCGACCATCATCATATTCAAAGTCGAAAGTAGCGTCGAATTGCTGCGGGACCGACCAGTTTTTGTCGATATCCGGCATCGGATAGAGTTCTCGAAGAGAGCCCATGGCGCGTTTCCTCCCCAGGAGCGACCAGACAAATATTATTAGTGAACATCGTTCACAAAGCTAAGGTGGGTCAATTCACCGTCAAAAGCAAGGCCCGTCACTCGATTTTTTGAACACCGTTATCGCGGTGTGAGACGCGCACCATCCGACACGGAATCGCTGGCATACAGCACCACGGCCTCGCCCCGGCTCAAACCATTCAGGATTTCAGCATATTGGTCATTGAGATGGCCAATCTCCACCTGGCGCAAACGCGCCCGTCCCTGTTCGACAACAAAACAATGCCAGGCACCATCCTGCCTGAAGAGCGAGGAGACTGGCACGCGCAACACGGCCTCCGCCTCCCACAACACAATCGCGGCCTCGACCCGGAACCCGTGGCCCAGGCCTCGCCAATCTTCTTCCGGATCCATCAGATCGATGATCACATTGACCCGTTGCTCGCGCACACCCAACGCCGAGACCTCTTCAAACCCCAGAGGCTCCACAAGACGTACACGGCCGCGCAACACCCGGTCGGTTCCATCCCACTCTGCGATTTCTACCCGGGCGCCTGGTTCGATCCTAACCGCATCCTCGGACAGCATCTCCGCGACGATCTCCAGACCATAGGGATCACCCAGGTCTAGAATCGGCGCGCCGGCCTGCACGACGGTCTCGCTTTCCTGATGGACACGAAGCACTTGTCCAGACGTTGGCGCGTGGATCTCCAGCACTGCATTCACGGCTTCATCGCCCGACAAACGATTGAGTTGCGCAAGCGCAGCGGCAACTTCGGCCTCTCGCATGCGCACAGAAGCCCGTGCCGTCTGTTCCTGCGCCTGGGCTGTTCGAAGGGCGACCGCCGTCCGGTCGACGGCCTCCTGGGCCACGGTGCCGTTGGTATACAAGGTGCGATACCGCGCCGCTTCGGTCTCAGCGAGTTCGCGCTGGGCCACCGCCGCGAGCGCATCCGCCCGGGCGACATCGCGCGCCGCCTCTGCTGCCGCCAGCGCCGCCTGCGCTGTTCGGTCTGCCCGCACATCCAGCAAGGACGGGTCGACCGGCACCAGACGCGCCAGCACGGCCTCCGGCTCCACCCGGTCACCAGGCTCGCGTTCGACCCGCAACAACCGTCCGCTAACCGGCGCCGACAGGGTGTAGACCTCGCGTATGCGAGAATACCCCTCATCGCGTACTGTCACGACAAGCGGCCCCTCCCCGATGTCCTCAATGTCGACCGGGACTGCCTGCGGCTGCAAGGCCAGAACAAAGAGGGCGATGAGCGCAATAATCACGCTGCCCCAGAAAACGGTGCGAAAATTCAGTTTCATAGCCACGCCATATTTCCTCTATTCCCGCGTTTTCAACACTTCAACCATGTCCAGGCGATCGATCCGCCGCTTGACCATAAGCCCCGATCCCAGCGCAATGACGAGCACGACGCCTATAGCGGCGGCAAAGGTCGACAGATCGATCACAAAAGGCAGGCGATAGACGTCCGAACTCATCGCACTGGCAAGATACCAGGCCAGGCCGGTTCCTATGAGACACCCCAGGGGCAGAGCCAGCAGGGTGACGAAGGCGATCTCGCCCAACAGCACATAGGCCACTTCTCCGCGCTTGAATCCGAGCACCCGCAAGGAGGCCAGTTCGCGACTTCGTTCCGCGAAACTGACCCGGACCGAATTGTAGATCACCCCAAGAGCGATCATGCCGGAGAAGAGCACGTAAACAAGGATCGACCAGCCCAGACTCTGGTCCAGGATTTCCCGGAAATTACGCGCGGCCAGCGCGTGCAGGCTTAAACCGGCAATGCCCGGCACGGTCTTGATTTCCTCGTAGAGCGCCTCAACACGGCTGTCATCAACCAATAGGTAAGCACCCGATACAACGCCGCTTTCCTCCATGAAGGCGTTCAGTTCACGCAACCGCATCTGGGCAACGGATCCAATAAAACTTTCCACGACGCCAGCCACAGGAAGATCGCGCACCTGGCGACGCCCTTCGGTGACCTCAACCGAGAGAAAGTCTCCGACCTCAACGTTTAGCGTCCGCGAAAGATCACGCGAAATCAGCAGCCCGGAGATCGGGGGCTCAACCACATCCCGACCCTGGTCCAGCAGACGTGAAAGATAGGCCTCGTCGGAGACGCCAATCAGCCCCATGCGTTCCATCACCGGCCCCGAGCGCAAGCGCACGGGCACGCTGCGATACCCTTCTGACGCCAGAACGCCGGGCAATCGCTCTACCGATCGCAGCGCCGAGCGGTCACGCGGCTGCACAAAACTGACCGCGACGTCATAACGATTGGCCTCGTAAAAATGTGTGTTGATCATCACCTGCATGGAATCGAGAAAAAACAGCGTCGATACCAGCAACATGATCGAGGCCGCCACACCCGCCGAGGTGAGTCCGCCGCGCCATGGAAATCGGAACAGCTGGCGCAGTGCCATGCGGCTCTGGCCATCGATGAGCTTGAGCCGGCTGATGGACGCACCCAGCGACTTTGAATAATCCGGCGGCGGAGCCGGCACCATCGCCGCGGCTGGCTTGAGGGTATAGGCCGAGCGTACCGCCATAACGGCACCGCCCAACACGGCTACAGCCGTCACGCTGACGCCCAGCAGAAAAACACGCAAATCCGCCTTGAAGACCAGGAAGGGGAAGTGGAAATATTCCGCATAGAGCGAGGCCATCGCCTGTCCAAGGCCCAGCCCAAGCCCCGCCCCGAGCAAAAGACCGAACGAACCGATCACCGAAACCAGTTTGAGATAGTGGGTCAAAATGGTCAGATTGCCGTATCCGAACGCCTTGAGCAGGCCGATCTGCTCGCGTTCGACGGCGATGATGCGCGAAATCACGACATTGACCAGAAAGGCAGCGACCAGGAGAAATACGGGCGGCAAGATTCCCGCCATCGTTCGCAGCTGATTGAGTTCGCTATCCAGGAAAACATCCGAAAACTGTTCGTCCCGACCGAAGGATCCCGGCGCCCCATAAGGCGCGAACAATTGATCCAGATCGCGCTTGATCCGCGGCTCGCTCGCCCCCGGAACGGTGCGCAAGACCACCTCATTAAATGCGCCATCCATGTCCATGGCGTGGGCGAGCCCGTCACGGGACATCCACAGGACGGCGAACAGACGGTCATCCGGCACCAGCTGGCCAGGTGCGATGGCGTAGACATGTTCCGGCGACAAGGCAAAACCGACCACATCCAGGGCTATGCGCCGTCCATTCAGTGTTCCGGCAATCCTGTCACCCAGTTCCAGCGCGTGGGCTTTGGCAAAGCTGTTCAGCACAACCACCTCTGAACGATGGGCCGTCGCAGGAAAACGCCCCTCGCTGAGATGAATCCGGTTGACTGAGGCCTCGCCGGAAGCAGGCAGGGAAATAATCTGGGCCGAGGCTGGCTCTGACATGGCCGGCATGTCCAGAATGGCGCCCGCATTCACGCGGCTCTCGGCGCTGAGGACCCCCGACATGGCCTGTACATCGCGCAACAGGCTGTCCGGAGCCCGCACCACCGGCGCCCAGATATCAGCGAAGGCATATCGCTCATAATAGGCGCGGCGGGTCTCGGACAGGGAATCCGTCATGCCCGCCATCAGCAGCAGAAGCGATACACCGCCTGCAATGACCAGGGCGATCGCAACACCCTGCCCCATCATCGCACGCAGATTGCGCAGAAGTTTTCTGTCGAGACAGCTAAGCCCTACCATGAAAGGTCCTCGGGGGCCTTGCGCTGGCTGTTGCGCTGTTCATCGAACAGGGCGCCGTCCTTGAACATCAAGACCCGGTCCGCCATGGCGGCGACACCCGCATTGTGGGTGATGATCAATGTCGTCGCGCCGGTCTGGTCGGTCGCGTCGAGCAAGGCGCGCAGGACCCTTACGCCCGTCTCGCTGTCCAGCGCACCGGTTGGTTCGTCGCAGAGCAATACGCTGGGACGTTTGGCAATGGCCCGGGCGATGGCGACGCGTTGCTGTTCACCGCCGGAGAGTTGCGCCGGAAAATGTTCTGCACGCGGCGCCAGTCCGACCAGGTCCAGGGCCTCCAGACTTGGCATGGGATTGGGTGCGATTTCCGTGACAAGGTCGACATTCTCGCGAGCGGTCAGGGACGGCATCAGATTGTAGAACTGGAAGACGAAGCCGACATTATCGCGCCGGTATGTCGTCAATCGGCCAGGACCGGCCCCATGCAGGGTCTCGCCGCGAAACCAGAGTCTCCCGTCCGTCGCCGTATCCAGGCCACCCAGGATATTGAGCAGCGTGGACTTGCCGCTGCCGGAAGGTCCCAGAAGGACCACCAGCTCTCCTTCCGGAATTTCCAGGTCGACACCGCGCAGAGCGTGAACGGCTGTTTCTCCGGTCCCATAGACCTTGGTCAGGCCTTCGGCCCGGAAGCAGGCTGAACGGGGAACAGGCACACCAGATCCTTTGCCTTTTGGTCAGGCCCATCTGGCGAGTTTCATCTCCAGCTTGCAAGGGGCCAGTTTGTCGCGCCCAGCTGGACCGGCGGCAGCGGCTTGTTGCAGCGCCAGCCGGCTTACTCCGCAGGACCGCCCTGCTGACGCCAGGCTTCCCAGCGCGCCAAAATTTCCTTGGAGGTGGCACGCGACCCGTCCGGCGACCATCCCGGCGGAGCGAGAAGATACATCATCGCATCGCGCCAATTGCCGGCCTTGCGCATATCATCCGCTATCGCCAGCCATTCATGGAAGGCGATGCGCAGGGGGTTATACGTGCCCAAATTCTTGACGACGCCATAGCGGATATCCTCGTCCTCGAGCTCAGGCTGGAATGTGCCGAACATCTTGTCCCAGATGATCAGGATACCTGCGTAATTGCGGTCGAGATAACGCGGATTGATGCCGTGATGCACGCGATGATGGGACGGCGTATTCATGACCGCCTCGAACCAGTCAGGGCATTTCTTGATCGCTTCAGTGTGGATCCAGAACTGGTAGACCAGGTTTATACCGCCAACAATGGCGACCATTACCGGGTGGAATCCGATCAGGACCATGGCCGATCCCAACCATAGCCATTTCAGTGTGAACAGGCCGGTCCAGGGCTGGCGCAGCGCCGTGGTCAGATTGTAGTGCTGAGAGGAGTGATGAATCACGTGCTCGGCCCAGAACCAACGCACGGTGTGGGCCCAGCGGTGGGACCAGTAATAGAAAAAATCATCCAGGACGAGAGCGATCGGCCAGACCCACCAGGCAAAGGGGATATCGAGCAGGCGGAAGTCGTAGACAAAGACCAGCCAGGCTCCGATCAGGCCACCATAAAGGATAGTAGACACCGTGCTGCCCAGCCCCATCATCAGACTGGCGGCACTGTCCCGGGTTTCAAAACGTGCGCCACCGGTTCGCTTGGCAAAAACCATCTCGGCGGCGATCAGCAGCACGAAAAACGGAATGGCCCAGTCGATCGGCTTGAAGCTCGCGGCAAAAGCGGGAACGTCCATGGTCTAGTCCTGCAGGCTGTTCAGACGGTCTGCCCAGAGGCGCGCCGTCGAGGTGTCGGAAATGGAAAGCTGCACCGGAGCAAAGGTGAAATCGTTGAGCTCGAGCAAAATATCACGGCCCTCACTCATCTTCGCAGCACGGACCGAGCCCGGCTCGATATAGCGAATAACCACCCCGTCACCGCGCGCGGCAAGTAGACCCAGCCGTCCTGTGCCGGCTTCTTCAATAATCGCGGAACGATGATCATCGGCGAGCACGCTTGCTCCACCGGGAACAAACCCGACCTGGTCAGCATCGAGGCGCTTCACGGCTTCCTCGACGGAATAGATTTGCGCCGGCGTGTTGAGACCGAGCCGTTGATTGAGAAGCACCATCAAAGCGATCCCGACAACGGATCCCAGGAAGACCCAAATTACGAGCATGAAGAATTCCTCGACAGGCAGGCCATGAAAACAGGCGAGAGCACTTGCTCTCCCCACAATTCAATCCGATTTGAACAGTGTTTACCAGCCACTAATGTCAAGGGTCAAACCGCCGCCCCGAACTCGATAGCAGGTCGGCCACGATCTGGCGTCTTCAGAAGCGGCCTCAAGGCGCATCGGCGCCGGCAAGGTCGACTTTTTGCAGACCCCAGAAGAACCGGCGCCGGGTTTCCCCGGCGCCGTGACTTGCTCTTTCACTTCAAGATGCGACTTGTGAAGCCGTTATCCTTAGAAGCGCGAACGCAGTGTCACACCATATGTGCGCGGCTGGTTCGGATAGAATGAGAAGGATCCGGCCTGAAGCGTCGTCGGGAAGCCAGAGGTGTAATACTCGTCCTCATTGAGGTTACGAGCCCACAGCAGGACTTCCATACCGTTGTCCAGGTTTGCACCTACAGACGCATTGATCGTGCTGACCTGACGGGTGACAGAGTCCGGCAGGTTTTCGCCAATGCGAACTTCTGATTCATACTGCCAGTCCGCGCGGAACAGCAGCTCGCCGAAGGATACTTCGCGATTGTACTGGACACCAAAGGAGCCCGCGAATTCCGGGATGCCAGCGACCGTCTGGCCACTCAGATCACCGGTTGAATCCTGGACACCATCGGCCAGGTCAATCGCGCTTCCGGAAAGAACCGGCGCACCCTGGAAGTCGTCATACTCCGCATCCATCCAGATACCGGACAGCGTGAAGGTCAGACCATCGATCGACGGCGGCGTGATGACGCTATCGAATTCCAGACCACTCGCGGACTGCTCACCAGCGTTGATGACCGCAAAACCGGCACCCTGGAAGACAGACGACTGGAAGTCCGTGATGGACTGGTTGAAGTAGGCAACGTCAAGGGAACCGAAGTCGAAACGGGTCTTGAAACCAATCTCGAAAGTCTCGGTGACCTCCGGACGGGCAAAACGCTGGTTACCGGCAACACCCAGCGCTTCCGCTGTGGTCACGACGGTCGGAGCGCCCAGGGCGTTATCCGAAGCGAGCTCACCTGAGGCGCGCAGCGCAGCAATGTCTGCACTGGCCGGACGGGTGTCCGGGGTCAGGTTCCAGGACGAAGCCTTAAAGCCTCGAGAGAACGAGGCGTAGACATTGGTCCGGTCCGTCGCATCAAACGCCAGACGAACCGTGTACGGCCAGTCAGAGTCAGACGTGCGACCATCCTCGACAGAGTTCGGGAACGGGGTCAGCGCGCCCAACGGCTGCAGACCATTAGCGAAGAGATCAAGCAGCGGGTTGGAAATCGCTGCGCCACTGCTCGGGAACACTGTTGAAGCGCCCGTCGCCAGAGCCTGAAGCTGAGCAAACACAGCCGGGTTGGCAAAAGCGAATGCACCGATCTGTGCCGGGTCGGTCGGGTCCGTACCGGTGAAGAGCGGGTTCGCCCCGATCAGGCCGGCCAGAATGAGCGGCTCACCAATAGCGACCAGGTTGAGATCCGAGAACGGATTGGTGCGAACGACATCGAGGAAATCGACTTCTTTTTCCGACTGGAAGTAAGCCAGACCAGCGGTCAGAACCAGACGATCGGTCAGGTTGAAGTCCAACTGTCCAAAAATCTGGAACTGCTCGTCGCTTTGCTCGGCGGTGAAAGCGGTACCCCCGCCGTCGGCAAAGAAACTGCCCGGAGCAAAACCGGTTGCGGCTTCAAGACCGGTAATCGCGCTCGTGGACGCATCCGGAATGAAGACGCCCGGCGCAACCTGGATCACGCCCGAAGCCGTCAGGATATCGACATAAGCACGGGTATCGGAACCATAAAGGCGCGAATCATCAACCGTCATGTCTTCGCTGGAGTAATACGCACCCAACAGGAAGAAGCCACGATCACCCAACTCACCGGTCAGGCGGAATTCCTGGCTGAACGTATCCACATCAAGGCCACGGACGTTCGAGCCGAGAAGCTCAAGCGTTGTGAAATCGCCTTCATAGTCGACATAGTCTTCATACATGCGGAAAGACGTGATCGAGCTCAGCGTCATCGTGTCGCCGAGGCTCCAGTCTGCCTGAGCAGAGATGCCGGAGTTCTCGATTTGGTTCTCATTCGCGAAATCGGTCGCGATTTCGTAATTGAAGCCTTCACCTGCAGAAGTCTGACCACCCAGCAGGTTCCGGATTACGCCGCCAGCCGCGCCGTCAAGCACACGGTCCGTACCACAGCAGTGCTCGTCAATCTCGTCATAGTCCGCGATCAAACGCAGGCTGAAATCGTCATTCGGAACAAAGAGAAGCTGACCACGCACAGCCCAACGGTCACGATTGTTGAAATCGCCACCCGGGCCCGTATTGGTGTAGTAGCCGTCACGCTGGTTCAGGCTGCCGCTCAAGGAGAAGGCAACATTCTCAGAGATCGGACCGGTCACAGATCCACGCGTGATAAACGTATTATAGTTGCCCAGTGTGATTTCGGCTTGTCCGCCAAATTGGAACTGCGGCTCTTCGGTGATGATGCTGACGACACCAGCGGTGGCGTTTTTACCAAACAGGGTCGACTGCGGGCCACGCAGGACCTCGATCCGCTGGATGTCGTTCAGGTCGGACAGAGCCGTACCCGCGCGACTGCGGAAAACACCGTCAATGTAGACAGCAACCGAAGGCTCGATGCCCGGGTTGTTGGCGCCATTACCCTGGCCACGGATGATGAATGTTGCATTGGAGCTGCGCTCCAACTGGCTAACGCGCAGGGACGGGACGACCGATTGCAGGTCGATGGCGTCAACAATCTGTGCGTTTTCCAGGGTCTCAGCCTGAACGACGGAGACCGCGATCGGAACTTCTTGCAGAGTCTGCTCACGTTTCTGCGACGTGACTGTAATCGTCTCTACCTGTGCTAAAGCGCCGGACGTGCCCATGAGGCCACAAAGAATAGCGGACGTGCCCAAAGCGGCCGCTTTCGAGAACATTTTCATTGGAATTATCTCCCCTCAGTAACGCGGTTTCTAACCAACCTTTTCCGCGTGAACTATCTGACATATGAACATCATAGGTCGATGCTGTCAGCTCGTTTTTACGCTCTGAGCAAAAAAGATGCCTCGATGATGCACACTTGCCGCACTCCCCCCGAGGCCAGATGGATTCGTCCCCAAGTCTTTTCTCCGCCAAGAAGTCTGCTAGGCTGCGCAGTGAACAGCGTTCATTTAGAGACGCCCGGGGAGTGAAATGAAAAATATTATCATTGGCTTAGGAGCCTTTGCAGGGGTCGTGGCAGTGTCTGCCGGCGGTTGGTATTACAGACCCTGGTCGGACTATTCGCCGGCTGAAATCCAGGCCGCGACAAGCGTTGAACGCCTGGCACACACTTTTCGCAATATGGGCGAAGTTTTCCCTTACAGGTCAATCGAAACGGGAAACAATTCCATTCCCACCCCCCGAAATGTGTTAAATGAGAGCGTTTCATTCCGGTTCAATGGAGTCGACAAGGCCGTTGATGACTGGTTGGCCGAATCTGACAGTACAGGTCTGATAGTCCTGCGTGACGGCGTGGTCGTTCACGAGCAGTACCTGCTCGATTCCACGCCCGATACGCTTCACACCTCCTGGTCGGTTGGGAAGAGCTATGTCGCGACGCTGATCGCGATGGCCATGCACCAGGGCCTTATCGACAATCTTGACCAGACAGCAGAGGAATTTGCCCCGCAATACGCTGGCACGGCCTATGGCGCGACCTCCCTGCGTCATCTGCTCATGATGTCAGCAGGCGTGGATTTCAACGAGGACTACAATGCTGAAGGCTCCGATATCCGCCGCCTCTTTCTGGGCGCAAATATCTATGGTCAGAACATCGACACGCTGGTCGGGGACGTTGAACGCAATCGTGAACCCGGCGAGGACCTCCATTATGTCAGCGCCAATACGCAGGTTCTCTCTGCGGTGGTTCGCGCACTTTATGACCTCCCCCTCGCCGGGGTTGTGCAGGAACAGATCTGGGGGCCCATCGGCATGACACGCGCCGCCAATTGGAACCAGAATGTCCCAGGCGATAACGGTATGGCGATCGGCTATTGCTGCCTCAATGCCTCGCTGGAAGATTATGCGCGCTTTGGCCAGTTCTACCTGCAGGACGGCAATTGGAACGGCGAACAGCTGGTTCCGGAGGATTGGGTTGAAAACGCCACCCGGCCCAATGCGGAGTTCCAGGAACCCGGCCCGAACGGTGTCTATGCCCACCGCGGCTATGGCCTGCATTTCTGGGTTCCGGAAGGTTATGACGGTGAATATTTCATGGCGGGTGTCTACGGCCAGTATGTCTGGGTCGATGAGCGCCGCGGCATCGTCATCGCACGCACGGCAGCCGATCCGACGTGGACGGCCCGGACGGAGGAATCCCTGATCGCGATGCGCGCCCTTGCCGCCCATTATGGCGGCCCCGTTGAAACAGCCGCCCAGCCTCTGGAGGCTTCCGATGAGTGAGACTGAATACGATTACATCATCTGTGGCGCCGGCTCCGCAGGCTGTACGGTCGCGGAGCGTCTGTCACGCGATCCGGATGTCACGGTCTGCGTGCTCGAGGCGGGCGGCTCTGACGACAGTCCGATCATCAAGACCCCCATGCTGCTTCAATTCGCCGTTACGGGCGAAGAGTTCAACTGGGGCTATTGGACCGAGCCGCAGAAACACCTCCATGACCGCAAACTCCACTGGCCACGCGGCAAGACCCTGGGCGGCTCCTCATCGATCAATGCCATGCACTACATGCGCGGCGCGAAAGAGAATTTCGACGAGTGGGAACAGGTCTATGGCGCGGAAGGCTGGGGCTGGAACAACGCCCTGCCCGCCTTCAAGGAAGTTCAGGACCAACAACGCGGCGCATCTGACCTGCACGGCAGCGGAGGTCCGCTCAGTGTTGAGGACATCACGCCGTTGAATCCGCTCACGGAAGCCTTTTTCCAGGCCGGAGATCAACTGCAATACAAGCGCAATGGCGATTTCAACGGCCCGGATCAGGAAGGCTTCGGCCCCTATCAGGTTACCCAGCGTGACGGCAAGCGTTGCAGTGCCGCGGATGCCTTCCTTCGCCCATCCCTTGAGCGCGCCAATTGCTCGGTTTCGATCAAGACCATGGTGCGAAAGATCATCATGGAGAACGGACGCGCTACCGGCGTTGAGGTCGAGATCGACGGCACCCGGACAGAGCTGAAAGCGCGCAAGGAAGTCATTCTCTCCGGCGGCGCGATCAACTCGCCCCAGACTTTGCTTCTGTCCGGCATTGGGCCGGCGGACGAACTGCGTGAGGACGGTATCACTGTGGAGCATGACCTGCCCGGTGTCGGCAAGAACCTGCAGGATCATCTCGATATAACCGCGCAGATCTGGACCAAATCAGCGCTCTCGATCGGCAATTCTCTGCGTGCCCTTCCCCATCATGTCTACATGATGGGGCGCATGATGCTGCGGGGCGATGGTCCGGCTTACGTCAACCCTGTCCAGGGCGGGGCTTTCATCAAATCCGCCTATGCCGAGGATCTGCCTGACCTGCAGCTGGTCTTCATCCCGGCGATTTCCAACCCGCATGGGATCGAGAAAGCCTGGGGACATGGTGTGACACTGCATGTCTGCCAGCTTTACCCGCGCAGCCGCGGCGAGATCCGGCTCAAATCCACCGACCCCAATGACCACCCGCTCATCCAGCCAAACTATCTGGAAGACGAATTTGACGCGGACGTGTTGACGGACGGCCTTGCCAAGGTCCGCGAGATCCTGCGGGCGCCGGCCTTTGATTTCGATCGCAAGGAAGAGCGGTATCCCGGCGCCGATGCCACGACACGGGCCGATCTGACGGATGATGTTCGAAAACGAGCGGAGACGCTCTATCATCCCACATCAACCTGCGCGATGGGCTCCGGCGACCTCTCGGTTGTCGACAGCCGTTGTCGCGTAAAGGGGGTTGAGGGCCTGCGCGTGATCGATGCGTCGGTCATGCCGCGCCTGGTGGGTGGCAATACCAACGCACCGACAATCATGATCGCGACACGCGCTGCGGCGATGATCGCGGAAGACCACGCCTGAGGAGGCCGTCATGAGTGATGCAGAATCCAAACAGATCGAACGGAT
>CBFHQE010000083.1:0-13982 GCA_965657935.1 Maricaulis sp.
ACCGGTGATGAACATGATCTTGAGCGCGGGATCGACTTCCGTTGCGCGACGCGCCAGCTCGATACCATCGACACCCGGCATCACGATATCTGTCAGCAGAAGGTCGTATTGCGCCGGATTCTCACCGATCGCATCCAGTCCTTCTTCTCCATCCGAACAGACCTTAACCTCATGCCCGGCGCGCTTGAGCGCCTTGGCGAGGAAGTCCCTCATAGAGTCGTCATCTTCGGCTAGAAGGATCTTGGCCATGGTTGTGTCCCACCCTTGTCAAATCACGGATTGGCTGCACCGTACATGCCTAAAGTAAAAACCTGCTGAACGGGCTGCATCTCTTGACCGAAACACTGCAGCCGATCACTCTTCGCGCATGATCGCGACTCCTTCATCATCGCTTGCAATGGCGCCAACGGCAAATGGTGATATTGACCTGGATCCCGTCAGCGTAGCGCAGCCGGATGAGGGGCAACGCTATGCGATGCTCGTGAGCTCACCGCATTCTGGCCGTAACTATCAGGGTGAGTTCTCGAATCTGACACATCACCCGGTTGGCATATTGCGTCGGTCTGAAGATGCCTATGTTGACTGTTTGATTGATGGTGTGCCGGGTCTGGGTGTACCCACGATCGCAGCGAATTTTCCAAGAGTTTTTGTTGACGTAAATCGCGCCGCCAGCGAGCTGGACCCCGGCATGTACTCTGATCGTGTCCGGGCGAAGCTGGACAAGGACAGCCGGCGCACGGCCTCTGGGCTGGGCGTCATCCCCCGCATCAGCGCTGACGGCCGCCCGCTCTACGGTCGCCGTTTGAAGTTTGCTGAAGCGGAGCGTCGTCTGGAACGTTGTTACTGGCCCTACCATGATGCGCTTACCTCGCTCATTGGTGAAACCAAGGCAAAGTTCGGAGCGGCGCTTCTGCTTGATGTCCACTCCATGCCCAATCAGAGTTCTCGCGGCGCTGATATCGTTCTGGGGGACCGGTTCGGCCAGTCCTGTGATCCACGTATCAGCGATCTTGTTGAGCGCCAGTTCCGGGACCAGGGATTTGTTACGGTCCGGAACACACCCTATGCCGGTGGGCACACCACGGCGGCCTATGGGCGTCCCGAATCGGGCGTGCACACAATCCAGATTGAGGTGAATCGCCGTCTCTACATGGATGAAAACAGGGTCCAGCCCACCGATGGACTGGATCGCTTTCGTGGGGAATTCCTACACTTTATCAGCGTGATACGCGAAGAAATCGCGTCTTGTTTCCGACCGTCATAATCATGCCCATTTCAGGCGAACACTAGGCATTGTCTTCGCCCGGCACGCGCTTTGCTCCCCTGTGAGGTGTGCGTCCCATTGCGGCGCAATTTGATACGCGAAGACGAGGCCGCGAGTAGTTATGACGAATGATATTGATCTGCATGTAGGAAAAAGACTGCGCCGCCGGCGCCGTCTGCTGGGATTGACGCAGCAACAGCTTGCCGAATCCGTAGGGATCCGGTTCCAGCAAATCCAGAAGTATGAGTGCGGCGCCAATCGCGTCAGCGCAAGCCGGCTCTTTGAGCTTGCCGAAGCGCTCGATGTTCCGGTGCAATACTTCTATGAGGGCCTGTCGCAGCGCGACCAGGCAGCCAATGAAGGCAATAGCCTGGCGGCCGATGTCCTCTCTCAGAAGGAAACCGTGGATCTCATTCGGGCCTATTACAGGCTTGGTGAACGGCCGCGCAAACGCCTGCTTGAGCTCGCTAAATCGCTTGAGCCGGATGAAGCTGCGAATGACGCGGCCTAAGGGTCGTGTCATGGAGTTTCGGGGGACAAGATGCGTCTGGCGTGTGGCGTAAGCCCATGCTAGGCGCTTCTTCATGATTACTGATCACGACCGCGCCACGATTACAGCTGCTGCAGATGCAGCACGCAAAGCCATCGAACCCTATTTCCGGACGTCCCTGCGTATCGAGAACAAGCTCGACGAGGGTTTTGATCCCGTGACGGCTGCTGACAAGGCATCCGAACGTGCGATCCGCCAGGTGTTGGCACAGATGGCACCTGATGACGCAATCCTGGGCGAGGAATATGGTGCACAGGCCAGCGGCAATGGTCGCGAATGGGTGATCGACCCTATTGACGGCACACGCGCCTTCATTGCTGGTTTGCCCACCTGGACTGTTCTGATCGCATTGTCGATAGATGGTGAGCCACAGCTGGGTGTGATTGATCAACCCTATATCGGGGAACGTTTCATCGGCACCGCTGACAGGTCTGAACTCGAACAGGCCGGTCAGTCCCGCGCGCTGGCGACCAGCCCCGTGACCGAGTTGAATGCGGCCATGCTGGCGACCACAGACCCCTATCTTTTTACCAGTGACGAGAAGGCCGTGTTCGACATGATACGGCGGCGCTGCAAGCTGCATCGTTTCGGCTTTGACGCCTATGGCTATGCGATGCTTGCTGGAGGCGGGCTGGACCTTGTCATCGAGTCCGGTTTGCAACCGTATGATGTTCAGGCCCTGATCCCGGTTGTTCGCGGGGCCGGGGGAGTCATCACCAATTGGGCGGGTGGTTCAGCGGCTGCAGGCGGCCAGGTGGTGGCGGCAGGAAGCCCTGAATTGCACGCTATCGCGCTGGGCTGCCTGAAACATGTCGCCACCTGCTAGAGCAATTATTCGCTGACCGGCTTGCGGAAGAGCAGGGTCATGCGGTCGCTTTCGCCAATCGCATCATAGCCGCTCCGATCGAAGTCCGCGGCGGCTTCCTGTCCACGCGGGGCGGAGCGCCGGGTCGGCGCAAGGGTCCATACCCCGAACGGGTGATCCGCCGTGTCGGCCGGGTTGGCATTGACCTCGGATGCGGAAACGAGCTCGAAGCCCGCCTCTTCTGCCAGGGCAATGACATAATCCTGCTGGACATAACCGGATCTGGCCTGCGGGTCCTGTTCGCGGGTAGAGGGAAGGCGGTGATCAACGACGCCCAACGTGCCGCCCTCGCGGAGCGCCATGTAGAAGTCGTCGAAAGCCTTCTCTGCATAATTGCCCATCATGAAATTATGAACGTTGCGGAAGGTTAGGATGGTGTCGACACTGCCCGGTTCGACCATCTCGCCGGTATTGTTGTCGAAAGCCGCGAGCACGTAATTCCCATAACGATCGGTGTTGGAATAGCGTTCGACGAAACGCTCGCGGGAGCGGACGCGGTTCTCGCTGGAACCTTCGACCGGGAAATGCGCGGCCACATAGGTGCCGCCATTGCCATTGATCCACGGCATGAGAATGTCAGCATACCAGCCGCCGCCCGGCCAGATTTCCATCACCGTGCCGCTCGGGTCTACGCCCAGCGCTTCGAGCGTGGCTGCGGGATTGCGCCAGTTGTCTCGCTCAGAGCGTTCGCCTCGCCATTCGGCATTGACGGCGCTCTCCAGATCCGTGGGAAGGGCGTCGGCGACAATTTCAACTCCACCTTCTGCGGCCGGCGGAGCGCTCTGCGTCGCCGCAGTTTCGGCCTCTTCAGATGGGGATCCGCAAGCGCCGACGGTCAGGGCCAGCAAGCTTGGAATAACGAGGTGGAAACGGGACATCAAAACACTCCTGTAGATCAGATGCGGAATAGGTAGTCGGCAGCTGTCGGCAAGGCAAACAAGTTTTTTCGGCAGGAGGGGTTGCGGCCGGATTTTGGGCTACCCATCTCTTTGTCACGGGTCGCCGAAACGGGGCCCGAGACCTGCTTCACTATCCGCCTGAGGGCCGATGGCAGGTCGACTGAAATCCGGCGAATGGGTCGTTGGATGGTCTTGTCGCTCAAATGAGGATGAGGAATATGCGTACAGTAGATTTTAGCCCGCTTTATCGTTCAATCGTTGGTTTCGATCGCCTTGCTGATCTGATGGACTCCGCCACCAAGGTCGAGTCTCAAGGCTATCCGCCTTACAATATCCAGCACGTCGCCGAGGATGAATATCTCATCGAACTCGCTGTTGCTGGTTTTTCCGACGATGACCTGACGGTAGAAGTGCAAGGCAATGTTCTGACCGTGACCGGTCGGATCGCCGAAAAAGACGAAGCCGAAACACGGCGTTTCCTGCATCGCGGGATTGCCGAGCGCGCCTTTGAGCGCCGCTTCCATCTGGCCGATCACGTTATCGTGTCAGGCGCGGAACTGCGCAATGGAATGCTGTCGGTGCAGTTGGTCCGCGAGATCCCGGAATCTGCCAAACCACGCAGTATCTCCATTGATACGGGCTCAGCGCCCAAGGCCAAGTTGATCAAAGGCGGAAAACCCCAAGCGGCCTGACCCCCCCAGTCGCTTGAGAGAATACCCCTTTAGACACGAACATGCGGCAGGCCGAAAGGTCTGCCGTTTTCGTTAGGCGGCATTGAGATCGACAGCGCCGTCGATCTCGGCAACATCCTGCAAGAAGGTCTCGCTGACGGTCGTACCGGTGAAACAGGAACCGCTGAAACGCGCATCCGTCACGTTCGCGCCGTCCAGGTGGGAGTAGGAAAAATCCGCACCGGTTGCCTTGGCCTGACGCATGTCAGCGCCACGAAGGTCAACGTATCGCGCCTTGGTACCCGCGAGGGAGGCTGGCAGAACCCGGTTGTTTTCCAGCAGGAGTGGTCCGAACCGGCAATCACGAAGGTCTGCATTGTTCAGATTGGCGCCTGTCAGGTCGGCACCGCGCAGGTCTGCGCCGCGCAGACACACCATGCGAAGGTCAGCCCGTTCCAGTCGTGCGCCCTGCAGTTGCGCACCTTCCAAGTCGAGGCCGTAAAGCGTCGCTCCGCGGGCGTGGAAGGCGGTCAGCGTCTTGCCAGCGAGAGAGTTCAGGCCGCGCAGGTCAGTACCGTCAAACAGGGACGGTTTGCCTTCGCGACCATCGCTCTCACACCATTTCACGTGTTCGGCGATCTGCTGGGCGATCGGTTGATCCATGTTGTCGGGGTCAATTCCGACCGGCTCACTGGTCAACGCGCCTTCGGTATTCATGCCGGAGGTTTTGGCCATCACGGTTTTCACACCGATCATGACACTGTCCTTGAAGTCCGTATCCGTAAGGTCCGCACCGGAAAGGTCCGCACCCTCGAGATTGGCACCCTGGAAGGAGGAGCCTCGCAGGTTGGCGCGGATCATTCGCGCGCCCAGCAACATGGCATCGGTGAAGTCAGCGGTCTGTGCCGCAATCCCAGCCATCTTGGAGCGCGACAGGTTGGCCCCGGTGAAATTGGCTTTTCCCGCGTCGTTTTCCTGGGTCTTGTGTTTCAGGATTGCGAGGCCTTTTTCCTTGTCAATTTCAGCGATTGCGCCTTCACGCATGTCGGCTTCGGTGAGGTCGGCCCCGGTGAGATTGGCACCGCGCATGATCGCACCACGCAGATCGGCTCGGCGCAGGGAGGCGCCCTCGAGACAGATCTGGCGCATGTCAGCTGCGAAGAAGTTCACGCTGTTCAGCGTGCAACCGGACAGGTTGGCATTGCGCAGGACCGCACCGGAAAAATCGGCATCGGACAGGTCGCGCCCGGACAGGTCCAGACCTTCAACAATCGTGTAGGCAAAGCTCGCGCGCGCGCCGCCGGCGCGGCCTGACCACAGGCGCTCATGGCGTTCGCACATGGCGTCGACCGTCATTTGGTCAAGTCGTGTATGTTCAATCTTCCGGTCGGCCATTAAGCACGAATATTCCTGACGAGAAACGTAAGCTGACTAAGGCTAGCCCATATACGTTAACGACCGGTGTTACGGCTCACTAGAGGAGATTGAGTTGGGCTGTTTGCAGGAGCGGGTGATCCGGCGCGACACGCACCCGGCTGGCTCCGGCTCTGCCAAGCGTGGCGAGGCATTGTTCCAGCTCGGGCAAGGCAAGCGCAGGCAGGGTTGCGTCGAATCCGCCGTCGAACAGGTCGACATACAGACGCGGCTTCCCGCTCGCGAGGCGACGGAAGAACCCTTCGTAGAGAGGTAATGTCTCAGCGGCGCAGACCCCGGTGTGGACAGCAATGCCGGCTTTTCGCAGCATGGCGATACCCTTGCCTGCGACCCGGGGGTCCTCATCCAGGCAGGCGATAACCACCCGCGCAACCTTCACCTCGATCAGAGCTTGCGCGCACGGAGGCGTCTGCCCGTGATGGGCGCAGGGCTCCAGAGTGACATAAGCGGTTGATCCTTCAGCATGGCCGTCGGCCAGATCGAGCGCGCGTCGCTCTGCGTGGGGGCGCCCCCCCTGATCTGTCGCGGCTGCGGCGACCAACTGCCCGTCCCTGACCAGAACGCACCCGACAGCGGGGTTTGGCGCTGTATGGCCCAGCTGGGCCCTGGCGACAGCAATCGCCAGCGACATCCAGCGCAGGTCGTTGCGGTCCTCCCTCACGCGGGCAGGGGCGGCAGGGACTGGGCGCGGTCCTGGTCGAGATAGGCTGCCGAAAGTGGCGTGGTTCCGCTGTCATCAAGATCGATCAGCAGCGGATTGCCGGTCGGAATTTCGACCCCCATGATGTCGGAATCAGACACGGCGAACAGGAGTTTGACCAGCGCGCGCAGGCTGTTTCCATGGGCGGCCACGATAACATTCTTGCCCGAGTTCAGGGCCGGCAGGATGGCGTCGTTCCAATAGGGCTCGACCCGTTCCAGCGTGGTCTTGAGGGATTCCGTCGCCGGCAGGAGGTCAGGATCAACGTCTGCGTAACGCGTGTCGTTGAGCGGGTGGAATTCATGGCTTTCCGGAAGAGGTGGCGGCGGGGTGTCGAAAGAGCGCCGCCAGATGTGAACCTGTTCCTCGCCGTGTTTGGTGCGGGTCTCGTCCTTGTTGAGACCGGCCAGACCGCCATAATGCCGTTCGTTCAGCCGCCAGGATTTTTCCACGGGCACCCACAAGCGGTCCAGGCCTTCTAGGGCGAAGTTCAGCGTCTTGATGGCGCGTTTGAGGACTGAGGTAAACGCCAGGTCCGGTTCGAAACCGGCGGCCTTGAGCAGGTCGCCTGATTTTTTTGCCTGGGCAATCCCTTCTTCGGTCAGGTTCACATCGACCCAACCGGTGAAGCGGTTTTGCAGGTTCCATTCGCTTTGGCCGTGCCGGACCAGGACGAGTTTGGGCATGAGACTCTCCGTCGATTTGCGCGAGCGATACCTGTCTCTCGGGAAAACGGCAAGACGGGAGATGTGTGGTTGCGTAATGAAATTTTATGCTACCTGCGCAGATGGCTTTGTGATACCTTTCTTTCAGCTTCGGAGATTCATGAGCCAATCCGTTCTTCGATGCAGTGTGGTCCCAAATTCTGACGGCATACCGGCGCGCTCCCCAACCTGCGCGAACGCTGCGGCCACTTCGTCCCTCTTGTGCCGCACCCCGACTGCCGAACCAGCCGCGCACGTCTCTTCCCCGGACGTGCGCGGTTCTGCTATTGAACTTCCGAACATCGATAGAAGGTACCCAGATGCAGGACTTCGACGCCCTGGAGGCCGCCCGCCGCGTGATCGCCATCGAACGGGACGGACTCTCTCAACTCGAGAACATGATCGGCGAGCCGTTCGCGGCGGCGATCCAGCTGGCTGCCAGCCTGAAGGGGCGGTTGATCTGTACCGGTGTTGGCAAGTCGGGCCATGTTGCGCGCAAGATCGCGGCGACGCTCGCTTCAACCGGGACGCCTGCATATTATGTGCATCCGACCGAAGCCAGTCATGGCGATCTGGGTATGATTACAGCCGATGATGCGGTGCTCGCCCTGTCCAAGTCAGGTGAGACGCGCGAGCTGGGCGATCTGATTGCGTATTGCCGTCGTTTCGATGTCCCGCTGCTCGGCATGACAGCCCAGCCGGACAGTACGCTGGGTCGTGCCAGCAATTTCGAGCTGTTTGTTCCCAACGCAGCCGAGGCCTGTGCGGAAACGCGTGCGCCGACGACCTCCACAACACTTATGATGGCGATGGGGGATGCTTTCGCGGTCGCTCTGCTGGAGGCCAGAGGTTTCACGGCGACGGATTTTCGCACTTTCCATCCCGGTGGCGCGCTGGGCGCTGCGCTCGCCAGTGCCGCTGATGTCATGCATTCGGGTGACGCCATGCCGCTCGTTTCGGGGCAGGCCAGCATGAGTGATGTGTTGCTGGAAATGACCGCGAAATCCTTTGGTTGTGCGGGCGTGACGGATATTGAGGGGCGCCTGGTTGGGATTATCACCGATGGCGATTTGCGGCGCCATATGGGCAATGACCTGGTGGATCGTGTGGCCAAGGATGTGATGACCGCTGACCCCAAGGTGGGAAGGCCATCCATGTTGGCTGCCGATGCGTTGCGGGAAATGACCGTTGACGCCCCGAAAATCACACAGCTCTTCCTCGTTGATGACGACAATCGTCCGGCGGGATTATTGCATTTGCACGACTTGTTGCGCATCGGCTTGAAGTAATTAAAGGTCGCGGGCCTCGTGAAGGCGTGCATTTGGCAGGCGGTCGGCTAAAATGCCAGCCTCATGTCCGTTATTGCCGTGTGGAGTGATCGATGATCAAGGGAGTGTCGCTAGAGCTGCGGAACCGCCTCAAGCCTCACCTGCGTCTGTTGGCCGGGTTCGGTTTCGCGGCCAATGTCCTGCTGCTCGTCTCTCCGCTCTACATGCTGCAGATCTATGACCGTGTGCTCAATTCCGGTTCTGTCGATACGCTGGTCTGGTTGAGCGCGCTGGCCGTTTTCCTGTTGAGCATTTATGGCGCCGCGGAGATGGGCCGGCGGCGGGTGTCCGCGCTCGCAGCCAAGGAAATCGACGCGTATTTCGCGCCGAAGATTTTTCGACGTTTCGAGAACCAGCTCGAGGGGCGTCCTGATCTGGCGCTGAACCTGTCGCGTCTCTCCAAGGCCCAGGCTTATGTTCAGCAGGGTTCGCTGTTGCCGTTTCTGGATCTGCCCTTTGCGCCGCTCTTCCTGATCGTCCTTTTCCTCATCCATCCCTATATCGGTGTTCTGGGTCTGATTGGTGCAGCGCTTGTATTCGGCGTGGCTTTCCTCGCCGAGATGTCCAGCCGGCAGGGGAGCCAGGCGTCACAGGCGACCCTGGGCAAGGCTGGCCAGTTCGCGGCTGACCTGGAACGACAGCGGTCGGCGCTGGTTTCCATGGGGTTGCTTGGCCGCGCCTATCAGCGCTGGCAGCAGGTCCGTGACCTGGGTCAGGGCCTGTCTCTCGGGGCGTCGCGGGAAGATGGCAAGTTCACTGCGATCTCACGGGCGCTTCGCCAGACCCTTCAGATCCTCGTGCTCGGCGGCGGCGCTGCCCTTGCACTCAGCCAACAGATCTCACCGGGCTCGATCGTGGCGTCCTCCATTATCCTGGCGCGCGTCCTGGGTCCGATCGACCAGATTGTCGGGGGATGGCGCAATAGCGTGCAGACCTGGTCTGGATGGCTGGAAATGAGCGCCTTGGCAGAGGCACAGGAAGAGCGGCCTGACTATACACCGCTTCCCCGTCCGGCTGCAGAGCTGGTGCTCGACCGCACGGCGATCGGCGTTCCGGGCAGCGAGACCCCCTTGTTGCAGGCTTTCAACTTCCACGCTTCATCCGGTGATATCATCGCCCTGACCGGGGGGATTGGAACGGGCAAGACCAGCTTCCTGCAGACTGTCGCCGGAGCCTGGCCAACCCATGAGGGGTCGATCAGCCTGGGTGGTCGCAAATTGCAGGACTGGAACAGCGAAGACCGCGGTCGTTACATTGGCTATATCCCGCAGGACGTTCAGCTTCTGCCGGCAACGATCGCCGAGAATATCGCGCGGCTTGGCGCTTCAGATGACGATGACGTGCTCAACGCCGCGAAGGCCGCCGGGGCTCATGAGATGATCCTTGGTCTGCCGGACGGTTATGACACACCGGTCGGGCCGGGCGGGGTCAACCTGTCCGCAGGCCAGAAGCAGCTGGTCGGGCTGGCGCGCGCGCTGTTCGGTTCTCCGGCATTGCTGGTGCTGGACGAGCCAACCGCAAATCTGGACAGCGCCTCCGCCAGCAATCTGATCAAATCGGTCAAAACCATCGCTGAGGCCGGTGCCGTGGTCATTATATCCACGCATGACCGCCGGGTGATCGAACAGGGCACCACCGTGTTGCTGCTGCGCAATGGCGCGGTGCTGGCTGCACCTGCGGATCAGTATCTCAAGCTGGCCGTGGGCCCCGGCAATGCTGGACAGGCTGGCGGACAGGGAGTGGCCTGATCATGGTTCAGCTGATGAAGGACCCGACTGTACGCTTTTCAGCGCTGGCCTGTGTTGTCGGTCTGGGCGGCTTTCTTGTCTGGGCGGGTTTCGTGCCTCTCTCCGAGGGCGTTCCGGCCAATGGCATGGTGGTGGTTGAGAACAGCCGACAGGTCGTACAGCACCTGGAAGGTGGAATTATCGAGGAGTTACTGGTCCGTGATGGCGACCAGGTCGAAGCCGGGCAGCCGCTGCTGAGCCTGCAGGCGACAGCCTCACAGGCCGTGCGAGACGAAATCCTGCAGGAAATCGCGACCTCGCTCGCTTCGCTGGCGCGTCTTGAGGCGCTGCGTGATGAAGAGGCTTCTCCCGACTTTTCGGCTCTCGAGGCGCTGGAGCTGGGCCGAGTGGACCGCTCAGCCGTGATCGAACGTCAGCAGGACCTGTTTGACCAGCAACGCCAGTCCTTTGGAGCTGATCTTGGAGTGCTCCAGGCGCGCCGCGATGGTGCCAGCGACTCTATCCGGCTCTATCGTCAGCAAATCTTGACGACACAACGCGCGCTTGCGGCCGCTGAAGACCAGGCCGAGTTACTGCAACAGCGTGTGGACCGGCAGATGGCCCGGATTGATGAGCTGCGCGCCATGGAGCGCGACGTTGCCAATCTGGAGACCCAGATTGCTGGACTGCGGGGCGAGGCCCAGCAAGCTGAAGCCGCGGTCGAGGACCTGGAGAGCCAGATCGCTCAGACCGAGGCCAATTTTCTGCGCATCATTTCCACGGAACAGCTCGAAGTGCGCACCACGCTGGATGCTGCCCGGGAGCGTCTGGGCGCGGCCCAGGATATTCTCAACCGCATCGTTATTTCGGCGCCGCAGGCCGGTGAAGTGCTCAATCTTGCTTTCTCCACGCGTGGCGGTGTTGTGCGTCCGGGAGAGGCGATCCTGGAGATCGTCCCGGAAGTCGAGGAAGTGACGGTTTCAGCCCGCATTGGCCCCGGCGATCGGGCCGCGGTTTTTCAGGGACAGGCCGTTCGAACCCACTTCACGGCCTACAAGAGCTGGATGACACCGCGCCTTGATGGCGAGGTGACCAGTGTCAGCGCCGATCTGAAGACGGACCAGGTGACGGGTGATCCCTATTACGAGGTGCGCATTGTCGTGCCTTCGGACCAGGTCGACCGTCTGGAGGGGCTCGCCCTGACGCCGGGCATGCCAGCACAGGTTTTTATCTTTTCGGGAACGCGCCGCACCACGCTTGACTATTTGTTGGAGCCGATCAGCGAGTCATTGTTCCGGGGCGCGCGCAGAGGATGACTATGCCATTCAAGCATTGGGGCGTCGTCGTTCCAGCCCTGGCTTTCGCGACGCTGGGAGCGACTGCTGCGACCGCACAGCAGTGCATGCCACTGCGTGACCTCATGCAAGTCGGCATTGGTCATTCTCCGGAGGTTGCCGTCGCCCAGAGCCGGCTCGACCAGGCCGAGGCGGGTGTGGATGAGGCGCGGTCCCTACGCCTGCCACAGGTGACGTCCTTTGGGCGTACGGGCGTCGGTGATACGGGCCTGACATCCTCGCAGATCGAGAACCAGGTCGGCGTGCGCGTATCGCAGCGCCTATGGGATTTCGGCGATTCCCGCTTGGCCATAGATGCCGCTGAACTCAACAGTGAGAGCCTTGCCTATTCCCTGGCCTCACAGGAAGCCCAGACCGCCTTCATTATCGCGCAGGCCTATCTCACCGGCCTGGAAGCCGGAGAGCTGATAAACGTCATCGCCGAGCGTCGGGACTATTTCGCGCGTCAGGAGGCCGCGGTTACGGAGTTGCTGCAGAGCGGCGGTGCGACACGCGCCGAACGGGCCCAGGTCGCTGCTCAGCGCGCCGAGGCGGAAGCGGATGTCCTGGAGCTCCTGTCCCAGCAGCAGCAAGCGGAATCGCGGTTGCGCGCATGGACCGGGCTGCGGGTCGCGGCCTGTCCCGTTGGCCCGATCGTTGGCGAACTTGAAGCCGGCCTCGCAGGGCTTGAATCCGTTGAACACCTCTGGGAAGCGGTGTTCTCCCGAAATCCCGAAATTGCCTCGGCGCAACGGGCCATCCGCAGTCTCGATGCGCAACGCGAGCGCGAACGGCGTGAACGCCTGCCGGTAATCGACGTCGTGGGCATTTCTTCCTACACGTATGATGATCAACGCGAAGACTGGGAAGCGCGCGACCGTGTGGGCATTGATGTGTCCGTTCCGCTCTATACCGGCAATGCCATCAGCGCTCGCCGTGACCGGGCCCAGGCGCGTTTACAGCAGAGTGAGAACGAGCTGCGCCAGTTGCAGCGCGATCTCGGCGAACGTGCCGAAGTCTCTTATCGACGGGTTCTGTCACTCCAGGCCCAACTCGGTCGCCGAGTTGATGTGGCCCAGAACCAGCTTGAGTATTTCGAGGCTGTTGAAGGCGAGTTTGACTTCGGTTTGGGAACTCTGCCCGATCTGGTCGAAGCGCGCCTGGCCTACGAGGCCGCCGCTCTTGATGTGGTCCGGCTGCGGTTCGAGCTCGCGCGTGAGCGCCTCGAATTATTGCTGCTGGCAGATCGCTTGCCGCTCTGACCCCGCGCTCTGACCCCGCGCCCTGACCCTGCACATTGACCGCGGAGCGCCGGATAGGGGTGAGATGAATTGCATTTCGCAATTTGCCCGAATTGGGTGGTCGAATTTCCCCTCAGGGGCGAGTGGCATGCCACTTTTCAGCGACATGCGCTGAGTTTATCCTAGGTTGTGAAGTTCAGGCTGAATGCAAAAATTCACAAAATTGCGCCCTGCTTCATGCATTGGTAGCGAAAGCCGATTTTTTTCTGGACGCTGGCCTGTAACGAGGGGTAGTGTTCAGGGTTAAGTGCGTGTGCTTTCCAAAGCGGGCAAACACGCTGCAAGAGTGCTTAAAGGGGTAGGAAATGTCCAAACTTGATCCGGCAACGCAAAACGGCCGCCGATCGGCCATGGCTGCAACACTTCTGGCGACAGGAGGCGTTGCGTTGCTGGGGGGACAGGCGTCTGCTCAGGCTGGTGCACCGGACGGTTTCCGCGCGGTTGACGATTATGCCAACGTCAACAGCTATACGATCAACGATGACGGCAGTATTCGCCTGGTGATGAATGACGGGCAGATCGTAACGGTCGCCGCCGCCGATGCTCAGGTCATTGAAGGCGTGCTCTACCTCAATGCCGAAGCCATCACAATTGGTGCTCCCGTGGCGACAGGCGCTGCTGCCGGTGGTGGTGGTGGAGGGGCCATTCTTGGCGTCCTGGGTGGTCTGGGCCTCGCAGGTGCTGCTGCCGGTGGCGGCGGTGGAGGTGGAGGCAGTGGTGGCGGCCCAACGACCCCTCCTGCACCCAACAATGCCCCCAGCTTTACCAGTGGCTCGACTGCGAGCCTCGACGAAAACACGACCGCAACCGGATATACGGCCACAGCAACTGACGCCGATGGCGATACCCTGACCTATTCGATCAGTGGTGGCGCGGATGGCGGTTTGTTCTCCATTAACAGCTCGACCGGTGTGCTCTCGTTCAGCGGAGCCCCCGACTTCGAGAGCCCGGGTGATGGCAATACCGACAACGTTTATGAAGTTACCATTCAGGTGACCGATGGCCGTGGAGGCTCGGCGACGCAGACGGTCCAGGTTACGGTGAATAATGTTGAAGAGGCGCCGGAATTCTCGTCCGCGGCGACTGTCAGCGTTGCCGAGAACCAAACCGCTGCTATCGATGTCGATGCCACAGACCCGGACGGCACCGGCACAATCACCTATACGCTCAGCGGGGCTGATGCGGCCCTGTTCAATATCGATGCG
>CBFHQE010000084.1:0-13912 GCA_965657935.1 Maricaulis sp.
ACTATGCCCAAGGCCCCTCGGGGGTGCAAAACGCCGACGCGCCTGACCCGCTGAATATTCAAGAAAAAAAGAAAAACCGACGCTAGCCCGCGAACAGGCGGACGTCGAAACTGCGAATCTCGAGATATTCGATCGCTTCAGCGCCATAATACTCGCCAAGCGTTTCAGACCACGCAGCAATCGCGGCTTCCGGGTTCAGCGCCTGTCCATCATCGGTGCTCAAATCGGTGCGGAATGCGGCCCGGGTCATCAGATCGAGTGCGTAATGCGTGTTTTCCTGCATGCGCCAGACGTCATTTCCCGGCGCGACACGCAAACGGACAAGCACGTAGGCAAAACCGGTGAGTCGACCATTGTCGGCCAACGGGGCAACGACAGCCGGCAGGGTATAGGAACGGGGGTCGTCTTCTTCCTCGACATACTCATCTTCATCCTCATTGCCGCTGGAAAACAGCATGAGGAAACGATTGCCGGAGCCGCTGGAACCGCCCTCGTCATCACCTGCTGGCGGCGCAGCGGCCATGGCCAACGCCGTCGAGCTGAGAAAAACCGACATCAGGAGCGAAATCAGAAAACGCATCACACACCTCACCATTCACGGTGAGGATACGAAAGAGGCGTCAAAAATGCGTAAAACCGCCTTCGGGCACGTCGATCGCCACACCCGCATCGTCAAGAAGCTGGCATCCCTCACCGGCAATAACCCGTCCAATCCAGTTCACCGGCAGTCCCGTTTCTTCCTGGAGAGCCAGAATGTCCCCGGAACGCGATGACGGCGCTGTAAAGAGGAGTTCGTAGTCATCCCCTGCACTCGCCAGCTTGACGAGGCCTGGCTGGCCTTCATTTTCTAACCACAGCAAAACGGGATCGGAAAGCGGGATCATGGCGCTTTCAATTTCAAATTCGACCCCGGATGCCTTTGCCAGATGCCCAGCATCCGCGATCAGCCCGTCGGACACATCAATGCAGGCAGACGCGATACCGCGAAGGGCCAGCCCCAGTTCCAGACGGGCTTCGGGATTTTCATACCGTTCCAGCAGGTCTTTTTGGGCATCGAGCTTGTTTTGGGCCATTTTCAGTCCCAGCCCGGCGTCACCAATCATGCCGGACACCCAGAGATCATCGCCGGCACGCGCGCCGGAGCGCACCAGTGCTTTGCCGCTGGGCACTTCGCCGATCATCGTCAGCGAGATGACCAGCTCTTCCCCGCCCGCCGTCGTATCACCACCAATCAGCGGCAGCTCCAGCGGTCGGCTCAGGGCTGAAAAGGCAGACGCCAGCTGTTCACGCTGGGCCGCTGTCCAACGTGATGGAAAGGCGACCGAGCTCATGAAAGCCAACGGAAAGGCGCCCATGGCAGCAAGGTCGGACAAATTGCTGTGCAATGCCCGCGCAGCAATCACCTCCACCCTGGCACCTGCCGGAAAATGACGACCTTCCACAAGCATGTCGCTCGCCAGCACAATTTCATGGCCGGGCCGGGGTGTCAGCAAGGCCGCATCATCCAGCAGGCCGAGCGCCGCCGGGTGGCCCAGTGTCATGGGTTTGAGCGCTGTCTCAATGAAGTCGAACTCGCCGGAGCCACTCATCAACTAGAATTCCGAAGCGCGCGCCTTGCGACCGCACTTGTCCAGCGCGGCATTGACAAATTTCGGCTCGGAGCCGTCGAAAAACGCATTGGCAATCTCGACATATTCGTCGATCACAACCTTGGCCGGCACATCATCACGTTTGAACAGCTCGAACCCGCCTGAACGCAGGATGGCCCGCACAGTGGCGTCCAGACGCTCCATACGCCAGCCATCAGCCAGAAGTTCGTCGATTGCAGGGTCGACCGTCGCCTGGTTTCGAACAACGCCGCTGACCAGGTCTTCAAAGAAATTCTCGTCCGCCTCGACATAGTCCGGACCTTCATCGGCAGCACCGAAACGGTGGTCACGAAACTCGCGGATCACATCCTTGGCCCCGCGCGAGGCGATCTCCATCTGATAAAGCGCCTGGACAGCAGACAGGCGAGCCATGCGGCGCAGACGCGCGCGGCGCTCGGACGGGTTTTCTTTTTGGGTCATTTCAATCTTCCGCTTCGCCGCGGAAACGGTCACGAAGCTGCAGGATGGACAGGCAGGCTTCGGCCGCGTCAGCGCCCTTGTTCTTGTCGACCGCCCTTACCATGGCCTGCGCCCGGTTTTCCACCGTCAGTATGCCATTGCCAACCGGAACGCCTTCCAGCGACAGGTCCATCAGACCGCGAGCCGACTCGCCACAGACATAGTCATAATGCGTCGTCTCGCCGCGAATGACACAGCCCAGCGCGATGTATCCATCATAGCCTGCATCGGTGAGTTCCGCCTGGGTAATGGCACCGGGGATTTCCAGCGCGCCGGGAACCTCGACGACGTCAAAAGAGCAGTCTGCCTTGACCAGAGCCTCGGACGCGCCCTTGATCATCGGGTCAGCGATATCGCGGTAAAACGCACCGGCAATGATGAGAATGCGATGACCGCTCATGTCAGTCTCCAGAGAAAAGGCGTTCTTCACGAACGCTCAGGCCGTAACCTTCAAGACCGACAATGGTCTGCGGTTTGGTTGTCAAAAGATCCATCTCCTGAACACCGAGGTCCAGAAGGATTTGTGCGCCGATGCCATATTCGCGCAAACGACGCGCTTCACGCTCATCCTGCGGCAGCGCGGGATGGGCGCCCAGACGTTCAACAATTGCGGTATGGCTCGTTTCACGAATAAAGACCATCACGCCCGGTCCATCATTCTCCGCCAGCGCCTTGATCCCGGCTTGCGCCAGACCACCGCGACCGCCTGCCTCGCGCAGCACGTCATCCACAAAGGAGACCTTGTGCATACGGACCAGCGTCGGCTCGTGAGCGGACGGCTTTCCCTTGACCAGCGCGACATGCTCGGCGCCGTCAATCGTATTGCGGAAGACCACCAGCTTGAAGGGACCACCCCACTGGCTGGTAAACTCGCTCTCCAGCCGGCGTTCAATGAAACGGTCATTGCGGCGGCGATAGGCGATCAGGTCCTCGATGGTCCCGATTTTCAGTCCGTGCAGCTGGGCAAAGGCGACAAGATCCGGCAGGCGCGCCATTGAACCATCTTCATTCATGATCTCGCAAATCACACCAGACGCCCCTGCGCCCGCAAGCCGGGCAACATCGACGGACGCCTCTGTATGCCCCGCACGCACCAGCACACCGCCGTCACGCGCGACGAGCGGGAAGACGTGGCCGGGCGTGGCGATGTCCTCGGCACCCTTGGACGGGTCAGTCGCCACTTCGATCGTGCGCGCGCGATCGTGGGCAGAAATTCCGGTCGTCACACCTTCGCGGGCCTCGATGGAGACCGTGAACGCCGTCTGGTGGCGAGAGCGGTTCTCTGAGGACATCAGTTTGAGATCGAGCTGCTCGATCCGCTCCTGGCTCATCGCCAGACAGATCAGCCCCCGCCCGTGTTTGGCCATGAAGTTGACCGCATCCGGAGTCGCGAACTTGGCGGGAATGACCAGGTCACCCTCGTTCTCGCGATCCTCGGCATCGACCAGGATAAACATGCGCCCATTACGGGCGTCCTCGATAATGTCCTCGATCGGGGAGAGAGGGATGTCGCTCACGCCGGATCCTCCGAAAATTCGTTCAGGCGCGCGGCGTAGCGCGCCATGAGGTCGACCTCAAGGTTTACGCGCGCGGCTTTTTGCAGTTGGCCCAGCGTCGTCACCTCGGCGGTGTGGGGAATGATCATCAGATCGAAGGTCTCTCGCGTGACATCATTGACCGTCAAAGACACCCCATCGACGGTGACGGAGCCCTTTTTGGCTATAAATTTATTGAGTTCTGCCGGGGGCTTGATTGTGAAAACGATCCACTCGCCCTCATCCCGCCGATCCACGACCTCACCCACTCCATCAACATGTCCTGTCACCAGGTGGCCGCCCAGCTCCTCGCCAATCGCCAGGGCCCGTTCCAGATTGACGGAACTGCCCTCACCCAGATCGCCAAGCGTGGTCAGGCGAAGGGTTTCAGGAGACACCTCAACAGCATACCAACAGCCATCCGGCGTGTTCTGTTTTTCGACGACAGTCAGGCAGGCGCCGGCATGGGCGATGGATGCGCCCATATCAATTGTGTCGGCGTCGTAAGGCGCCTCGACTTCAAACCGTACGACGTCGGCCCCCGAAATCGAGCGAAGCCGCCCCTTGGCCGTGATAATGCCTGTGAACATCAGCGAACCCGTTCGTAAGTTTCCTGCAGATCATCACCGCGTTCGGTGACAGCGATGCGTTTGAAGATGGGGGCAAGTTCAAGACTCTCAAGGCCCAGTTCTGCGAAGACAGACAATCCGTCGCCTCCCAGCACTTTCGGAGCGCGAAACCATTCGACGCGATCAATGACATCTGCCCGCAGTGCCGCGGCAGCAATCCGGGCCCCCGCTTCGATCATGACCGTGGCGTATCCAGCAATTGCGGCCCCAATATCGCCCGAAGCGCGCAGGATCACCTGCCGGTCGCCGCGCGCGAACACTTTTGCCCCCATATTCATCCGGCCTTCGCGATCAAGAATGATCAGATCCGGCTGCTTGTCCGGCATTGGATCGGTACGCGCGGTAAATTCAGGGTCATCCGCCAGGATCGTCCCGACACCCGTCAGGATCGCGTCATGCGCCGCACGCATGCGATGCACCTCGGCACGGCTCTCGGGGCCGGTAATCCACTTGGATTGTCCATTGGACAGCGCGATCTTGCCATCAAGCGAGGTGGCTAATTTGAGCGTGACCCGCGGCGGGACGGATGAGCTCATTTTTGTGAGTCGCCTTCGGTGTTCTTGCCACCGCCGAGATGTTCATCCTTGATGAATTCGCGGAAATCCTCGACGCGGTGGAAGTCCTTATAGACAGAAGCGTATCTTACATAAGCAACGCTATCGACGCTCTTGAGCGCCTCCATCACCAGCTCGCCGACGCGGTCGGAGGTGATGTCCGTCTCGCCGGAGCTCTCCAGCTGGCGCACAATGCCGGAGATCATCTGTTCGATGCGATCGGCTTCGATATTGCGTTTTTGCGCAGCAAGCTGGATGGACCGACTAAGCTTTTCGCGATCAAACGGAACCCGGCGACCCGACTTCTTGGACACCGTCAGCTCACGCAATTGCACACGTTCAAACGTTGTGAAACGCGCTGCACAGGACGGGCATTGCCGACGGCGTCGAATGGCATTGCCATCTTCCGCCGGGCGGGAGTCTTTGACCTGAGTGTCTGGATGACCGCAAAAAGGACAGCGCATTCAGTTATCTTAGGCCAGTTTCGGATAGATTGGGAAGCGTGCTGTCAGTGCCTTCACTTCCTCGCGCACCCGCGCTTCGACCTCGGCATTGCCGTCCGGTGCCTCAACCAGGGCGTCGAGCACTTCCACCATCAGCTCGCCGATACGTTTGAACTCAACCTCAGTGAAACCGCGCGTCGTGCCTGCCGGCGAGCCCACACGCAGGCCAGAAGTGACAGTGGGTTTTTCCGGATCGAACGGCACGCCGTTTTTGTTACAGGTGATATAGGCGCGCTCCAGGGCCTCTTCGGCGCTATTGCCCTTGAGCCCTTTCGGACGCAGGTCAATCAACGTCAAATGGCTGTCAGTGCCACCGGACACGATGGCATAGCCACCCGCCAGGACGGCATCCGACATGGCCTGGCAATTGGCAACGACCTGTTTCGTATAAGCCTTGAATTCCGGACGCAGGGCTTCGCCGAACGCAACAGCCTTGCCGGCGATCACGTGCATCAGTGGACCACCCTGAAGGCCCGGGAAAATCGCGGAGTTGAATTTCTTGCCGAGATCCAGGTCATTGGAAATAATCATGCCGCCGCGAGGTCCACGCAGCGTCTTGTGGGTGGTTGTCGTACAGACATGAGCGTGCGGAACCGGGTTCGGATAGACACCACCGGCGACCAGACCTGCCACATGCGCCATGTCGACCAACAGATAGGCACCAACCTCGTCAGCAATCTTGCGGAATTCGGCAAAATCGATTTCGCGCGGATACGCAGAACCGCCTGCCACGATCAGCGCCGGCTTGACCTCATGCGCCTGCTTGCGCAACGCATCATAATCAATCAGCGCTGTTTCCTTGTCGACACCATAGGCATGCGCCTCAAACCACTTGCCAGAGAGATTCGGGCGGGCGCCATGAGTCAGGTGACCGCCAGCATCCAGCGACATGCCAAGAATCTTGTCGCCCGGCTTCAGCAAGGCCAGGAAGACACCCTGATTGGCCTGGCTACCGGAACTGGGTTGCACATTGGCATAAGCCGCACCGAAAAGTTCTTTCGCGCGGTCAATGGCGAGTTGTTCGACCACATCCACGTGTTCACAGCCACCGTAATAGCGCCGCCCCGGATAACCTTCCGCATACTTGTTCGTCAGCGGAGACCCCTGAGCCTCAAGTACAGCGCGCGACACGATATTCTCGGACGCGATCAGCTCGATCTGATTCTGCTGGCGCAGGATCTCGGCGTGAATGGCCCCAGCAATTTCGCGATCGGATTCGACGACCGGCTGGGAGAAAAACGCTTCGGTAGAAGCCGCTTCCATCGTGTCGGTGAGGGTGTCAGTCATGGCGGGTCCTTACTCTTTAGGCCGCTTTGATAGGATGGTGTTTGAACGCCATCAAGCTTCCTTTTTGCATGACCGCATCTCATGGCGTGAACGCTTTGAAATGTTACGGATTATTTATGTTAATCACACACTAAAAATACGAATACGAAAATCCACTTCTGATGACTTGAATTGTCGTTCAACTAACCATATCCATCCTTTAAGAACAGCCATCATCAGGCGCCACCCTCCTCGACAAACAACAAAAAAGGGACTGGATATGACCGATAACGCTCTGCCTGACATCGACAGAGAAGAACTGCTTCGCATGACGACTGAGATCGTCTCGTCATATCTGTCACACAACTCAATGCCGGCTGAAAGTGTTCCGGATCTGATCAAGTCGGTACACTCCACGATGAACAGTGTGTCGCTGAGCCAGGACAAAGCTGAGCAAAAGGCGAAACCAGCGATCGCGGTTTCCAAGTCGATCGCGGACGAGCACATTGTGTGCCTTGAAGACGGCAAGAAGCTGAAAATGCTCAAACGCTATCTGCGCTCGCAATACAATATGTCGCCGGATGAGTATCGACAGAAGTGGAATCTTCCCGCTGACTACCCGATGGTCGCGCCCGCCTATTCGCGCAAGCGCTCACAATTTGCCAAGGATATTGGTCTGGGCCGGGGTGCAAAAGCCTAGCGGCTTCTTCAGGCAGTTATTCCGCGGCCGGGCTTGGAATCCGGCCGTTTTTTATTGGCGTCCTTGTCCTGTTTCCACTTCAGCTTGGCGATCGCCAGGCGTTCGATTTCAACACGAGACGTGTGTTCAGGCACCTGGAAGACAACCTCGTCACCGGTCACGCCATCAACCGCAGCGACACGCACTGCGTTTCCAATACCAACTATCTCAAGATAGATTTCGTGGCCGTCCATCCAGCCTCACGATCAGGCGCGGGCGAGGCCGTCCTGGCCTTCCGCTGACGCCTCTTCCCAGACCTGGTCGAGCGCGCTGATCAGGTGATCAAACATCGCGTCTGTATGCAGCGGTGTCGGCGTCAGGCGAAGACGCTCGGTGCCACGCGGAACGGTCGGATAATTGATCGGCTGCACATAGATGCCATGATCCTCGAGCAGGCGGTCGGTAATGCGCTTGCACAGGACCGGATCACCCACCTTGACCGGGACAATATGCGTAACAGAAGGCATGACCGGATAACCGGCATCGGCCAGGCGCTGTTTCAGCGTCGCAGCGCGCTCCTGATGCTTCTCGCGCAGGTGATTGGAAGATTTGAGATATTCCACGCTGGCGCGCGCTCCAGCGGCCAGAGATGGCGGCAGAGCGGTCGTGAAAATAAAGCCCGGAGCCATGGACCGGATGGCATCAATGATCGCACCGTCCGCAGCGATATAACCACCCATCACGCCAAAGGCCTTACCCAGAGTGCCCTCGATAATGTCGACGCGATGCATCAGTCCGTCACGCTCGGCAATGCCGGCGCCGCGAAGCCCGTAGAGGCCGACCGCGTGCACTTCGTCGAGATAGGTCAGAGCATTATATTTCTTGGCCAGATCGCAGGCTTCCTCGATCGGGCCGATATCACCGTCCATCGAATAAACGGACTCGAAAGCGATGACCTTGGGCGCGTCAATCGGAGCAGCCTTGAGCAGTTCTTCAAGATGCTCGACATCATTGTGGCGCCAGACATGTTTCTCACAGCGCGCGCCCTTCACACCCTCGATCATGGAGGCGTGGTTGAGCTCGTCAGAGTAGATGATCAATCCTGGCAGGATCTTTCCCAGCGTCGCCAGCGTGGCTTCGTTGGCGATATAACCGGAGGTGAAAAGCAGCGCGGCATCCTTGCGATGCAGGTCGGCGAGCGAATGCTCGAGCTCGACATGATAATGCGTGGTGCCTGAAATATTACGCGTTCCACCGGCACCGGATCCGACGTCGTCAATCGCGGCTTTCATCGATTCCACGACACAGGGTATCTGGCCCATGCCCAGGTAATCATTGGAGCACCAGACCGTGACATCGCGCACATCGCCTTCCGGCGTGCGCCAGCGTGCATTGGGGAATTCACCCTTCTTGCGCATGAGATTGGCGAACACGCGATAACGGCCTTCGGCCTTGACGCGACGTACAGCTGAATCAAATGCCGCTTGGTAATCCATGGGTGCCTCTTAACAGTCTGTTCCACTCAGAGAGAACTGAGTCTCGGTATAAACTGTTAATGACGCTCCGGCGAATGGACGAAGCGCCGCACCCTGAATTTTTTGCAGTGCTTACATCCGGAAGCGAATGTGATCTGCCCAGAAGCGTTCGATGCGCGTCAGCGAGGTATTCACTGTCGGCAGCGTCTCGCCTTCCACACCGCCCACCGGATGCAGGGATCCGGCCTGACGTGCGAAGAGTTCGTTGAGCTGTTCTCGCACCGCATGACCGCTTTCGGTCAGGCTGACCCGCACAGAGCGACGGTCCGTGGAAGACCGCTCGTGGCGGATGTAACCGGCATCCACGAGCTTCTTGAGATTATAGGAGACGTTGGAGCCCAGATAATGGCCACGCGTCCTCAATTCGCCCGCAGTGAGCTCCTGGTCACCGATATTGAACAACAGCAGCGCCTGCACGCTGTTTACATCCTCGAGCCCTTCGCGGTCCAGCTCGTCCTTGACGACATCGAGAAGCTGGCGATGAAGACGCTCTACCAGTTGAAGAAGTTCGAGATATTCTGCCTGCGGTCCTGCCTGCGGCGTTACGCTTTCAGCCAATGCCATGGTCTGTACTCCACCCGATCTTTTTGATCTTTGGATGGGACGCTAAACGCAAAGCTCTAAAAACCGCTTAATTTTTACCCCAACTTCCTATCAATAGTTCGTAAATACCTGAAAAGTCTTTGTCACGACCGCCCAGATTGTCGAACATGGAATAGAGCGCCTCGGCCTGGGCACCCAGCGGCGTGGATGCACCGGCGCTTTGCGCCGCATCCTGGGCGAGTTTAAGATCCTTCAGCATCATCGCCGTGGCAAACCCCGGATTATAATCATTATTTGCCGGCGTGGTCGGGACCGGACCCGGCACCGGGCAATAGCTGGTCATGGACCAGGACTGGCCAGACGCCTTGGACGAGATGTCGAAGAATTTCTGCTGATCGAGACCCAGCTTGTCCGCCAGCGCGAACGCCTCACACGTGCCGATCATGGTGATGGCCAGCAGCATGTTGTTACAGATCTTGGCGGCCTGGCCCGCACCGGTATCACCGGCGTGGATCACGGCCTTGCCCATCGCCTGCAGAAAGGGCTCGGCCGCCGCGAAATCATCTGCGGAACCACCGACCATGAAGGTCAGCGTGCCGCCCGTGGCCGCTGCGACACCGCCGGAAACCGGCGCGTCGACAAATTTGAAGCCCTTGTCCACGGCTGCTCCGCCAACATGGCGCGCGCTGTCGACATCAATGGTGGAGCAATCGAGAAACAGCGTGCCCGGCGCTGCGGCCGGAAAGACCTGGCCTTCATAGACCGCACGCACATGTTTGCCCGCGGGCAGCATGGTGACGACAGCATCGGCGCCGGACACCGCATCTGTCGCCGAGCCAGCCGCAGAAGCACCCTGCTCTACCGCTTGCGCTACCGCGGCCGGGGACAAGTCGAACGCCTTCACGTCGTGTCCGGCCTTGACCAGATTGGCAGCCATGCCCGAGCCCATATTGCCCAGGCCGATAAAAGCGATCGTCGCCATCTCTTAAACTCCCCTTGCCTGTCCTTAAGCGTCGTCGCCCAGGAAGGTCATTTCGTGTTCTGCGTCGAGCGGTTCAAACGCCTCGGCGATATCATTGTCATTGACGCTGGCCAGGGTGGATGGATCCCAGAGCGGCGCATTGTCCTTGTCGATGATCACAGCGCGCACGCCCTCGTAAAAATCCTTGCCCTTCAGACACCAGCTGGAAGCGCGCAGGTCCTGGCGCATCACATGTTCAAAGGAGAGATCAGCCCCCTTGCGCAGCGCCGCCAACGTCAGCTTGAGCGCTGTCGGAGACTTGGACGACAGGATCTTGGCCTGTTTTGTCGACCAGCCATCACCGGCACCTTCGATACGCGCAAGGATCTCCTCAACACGATTACCGGCAAAGGCTGCATCGATCAGGCCGCGCGTATGGGCCAGATCGCTGTCGCCCGGATCACCGGAGAATTCTTCCAGCAGGACTTCCAGTGCATCGTCATCGGCAAGATCCGCGCTCTCCAGAGCCGCCACCAGCGCATCATACTGGCTGGACGGGCAGTAATGCGTCGCCAGGCCGGACGCCACGGCGTCGGCGGCCTTGAGGCGCGCGCCTGTCAGTCCCAACCAGGTCCCGATTTCGCCCGCGAGACGCGGCAGGAAATAGGCGCCTCCCACATCCGGGTGGAAACCAATACCGGTCTCCGGCATGGCGAACATCGTGCGGTCACCGGCCACGCGGTGGGAGCCGTGTACGGAGACACCGACACCACCGCCCATGGTGATGCCGTCAATCAGCGCCACATAGGGTTTGGGGTAGTGGAAAATAAGCGTGTTGAGACGATATTCATCGCGCCAGAACAGCCAGGCATCATCATTGCCGGCCTTGCCGCTGTCATGCAGTTTGAGGATATCCCCGCCCGCACAGAACCCTTTCTCGCCAGAGCCATCGACGACGATCGCCTTGACCTCGTCATCATTGCGCCAGCGCTCCAGCGCCTCGATCATCATCAGGCACATCGGATGGGTCAGCGCATTGAGCGCCTTGGGCCGATTGAGCGTGATCCGGCCAAGCTGACCGGTCTTGCGGGCGATGATTTCGGGTTCGTCAGTCAAGGTTCAGTCCTCGTCTTCGATAGAGAGAAGGCCTACCAGGGTTCCGCCTGACGCGCCTCCAGTGCGATCTACAACGGCAAATACATTGTTGAAAGTAGCGTTGCTGATCGGCGAAATGCTATAATACACAGCCACTTGAGAGAATTGGGCGAAAAACGCTTCTACCAGCGGAACCCGTACATCCGGCTTCCGCGGTTTCTTTGGACTGCAGGCGAGCCCATTGGCCACCAAATCGCTTGCCGTGATTCCAGCGGTGGCAAGATCCATCGCATTCCAGGCCCGGACGTTCGTATCCTTTCGCAGCGTTGCGAACCCCTTGGGAGGTAAAAGAATGCCCACAGCTTGCTGCACAAGGTCTTCATCACTGACCACCGGGGCGCAATTAACCCGCGCTCCAAAATCCCAAACCTGCCAGTAATACAGGGGATATTCGCCTGTATCCACGAACGCTGCACAATAAATTCGTGGAGTTTCAAACGTGCCGAAAAGCTGGCCAAGATCACTCATAAAACTCCCTCAGCGCCCACTCATCCTCGACCCATTCCGGTTCGAGGGTGGCAAAGACCAGGCCGATCCAGCCGAAACGCTCGTCATTGGCCTGCTCGGCCAGGCTGGGTTCGTGTTTGAGCGGGACCCAGCAGACCAGGTCGCCGACCTTGACGTCCTGCTTGGGCGCATAAGTCGTTTTGGACAGCGCGATGAAACCACCGTCATTGGCCGCGACGCGCAGGGTCAGGCGCAGACAGCCATCTTCCTCGACGGACATGGGTTCGTCAGTGCCGAACTCGTCCTTAGCGTCCAGAACGATACCGACCATGGGCTGTTCGGGCACAATGCCCTCTTCCGCATCGGCACAGGCCTGGGCGAAGGCCTCCAGGGTGGTGTCAAAGCTCTTTGGCTCGCTGGCCCCGGTCTCTTCGCCCATGGCGCTCTCCTTTATGCGGTCAATTGCTTGGCGATGATCACTCGCATGATTTCATTCGTGCCTTCAAGGATCTGGTGGACACGCAGGTCACGCACGATGCGCTCGAGCGGATAGTCTTTCAGATAACCGTAACCGCCGTGCAGCTGCAGGGCCTGGTTGGCGACGTCGAAACAGGTGTCCGTCGCAAACCGCTTGGCCATGGCGCAATACTGCGCCGCCATCGGGTCCTTGGCATCGAGTGCCGCAGCCGCGCGATAAAGCATCAGCCGCGAGGCATCGAGCTCGGTCGCCATGTCGGCCAGCTTGAACTGGGTGACCTGGAACTGAGCCAGCTCGCGACCGAATTGCTTGCGGGTGTGGACATATTCCTTGGCAGTCTCGAACGCTTCCGTCGCTCCACCCAGCGAGCAGGCACCGATATTGATACGGCCACCATTGAGGCCATTCATCGCCAGGGTGAAGCCCATGCCCTCATCGGCCAGGCGGTTGGCGACCGGAACGCGGCAATCTTCAAAGGTGACGACGCGTGTCGGCTGGGCATTCCAGCCCATTTTCTTTTCATTTGCACCAAAGCTGAGACCGGGCGTGTCCTTCTCGACCACAACGGTGGAGACCCCCTTGGGACCATCATCACCGGTGCGGCACATCACGACGTAATAGTCCGATGTTCCCGCGCCCGAGATAAACGCCTTGGAACCATTGAGCACGTAATGATCGCCATCACGTTTTGCGCGGGTGCGCAGGCTGGCCGCGTCGGAACCGGCACCCGGCTCTGTCAGGCAGTAGGACGCGATCTTGTCCATCGTCATCATGCCCGGCAGGAAACGCTGGCGCTGTTCCTCATTGCCCCAGGTGTCGATCATCCAGGCGCACATATTGTGGATGGACAGGAAGGCCGCTGTCGCGACACAGCCGCGCGACAGCTCTTCAAAGATCAGCGCCGCATCCAGGCGGGTCAGGTTGGAACCGCCCACATCCTCGCGCGTGTAAATGCCGGCAAAGCCCAGCTCGGCTGCTTCGCGCATGACATCGACAGGGAAAATCTTCTCTTCATCCCAATGCGCTGCGTTCGGCTTGAGCCGGTCATCAGCAAATTTGCGCGCCATATCGCGGATCAAGGACTGGTCTTCGGTGAGAGAGAAGTGCACGGCGGCGCTCCATGATTTGCTTGCGTTGGGCGGAGAGCTATCGCGGCTTGACCCGCGGGGCAAGTTTCCTTTGTTGCATGGGCGCGATCCGGCATAACGACGCCGCCATCAGCCCCGACGGGAAACAGCTATTCCGCTGCACTGCACAATGCGCATGATCTGTTCAGGAAGACGCGGCCTGGCACCTGAGCGCGTTTGCCACACTATCCCCTGATCCCGTATCCAGTTACGAGAAGACTGAATCACAACCGCGCCGGACACCGACATGTATCCTTCCACACGACTTCGCCGTACCCGCCAGGCTGACTGGTCCCGACGCCTTGTGCAGGAAAAGACACTGACGGTGAATGATCTCATCTGGTCGGTGGTGGTTTCCGATACGGCCGATCCGGTCGAGCCCGTGGCAGCCA